>NZ_JABMIU010000040.1:0-1413 GCF_013332495.1 Brevibacillus sp. HB1.2
AGGATGTAAATCCAGTGAATCAGTTTGTTTACGCAAGCAATGATGGTGACTTTAAACGGCTTTCCTTCAGCGCGTTTTCTGTCATAAAACTCTTTTAGCTTCTTATTGCGCGAACTCCTGATGCCACATAGGACAGCCATATATAAGGCATGTCGCAACCTGCTGGAACCTCTTTTCGTGATTCGATTAATGGTTGCAGTAAACTTACCAGAAGAATGCACACTAGGATCGATTCCGGCAAAGGCAACAAGTTTTTTAGGGTGATTAAACCGCTCTATCTCACCAATTTCAGAGATAATCGTTGCCGCGATTTTTTCTCCGATACCAGGGATAGATTGGATAATCTTATATTCTTCAATTTCTGATGCGAGAGCATCAATTCGTTGCTCCAAATTGGACAGATGCTCTTGATATTGAAGAATCATACGAATATACATCTCAAGACTGATCAAATGACTTTCGTACACTGCTTTTTGAAATGGATTGCGACTTGCTGCGTCCATTATTTTTTTCGCCTTTTCTTCGGCCCAAGTGTTGGAACGGCTGATACATATAGCTTCGATTCGTTTCGTCAATTCAGATTCCTTAGCTTTTAAGACCTCTTCCGAGGTAGGGAACTCCAGTAAAATGTGCAAAGATACCTTCGAAAACAAGTTTCCAAATACAGTTCTAAACTCAGGGAATACTTGGTCTAAAATGGCATGGAACTGTAATTTTGCTTGCACACAAAGATCAGTTAGAGAGTCATGCTGTCTTGTTAGATTACGGAGGTTTAACAGCTGTAACCCTCTCTTCTTATAAGGTTGTAGTTCCTCCTTGTAATACAGCTCACATAAATGATAAGCGTCAATCGCATCCGTTTTTACCTTGCGTAAGCTTGATTTTTTTGCTTGATATGAGATGAGTGGGTTTATAAGAATATACAAGTAATCTTGTTCTTCTAGACACTGAGTAATCGGAGTCTGGTAGTGTCCAGTTGACTCCAGAACAACCGGAGGTTGTTGACCAGTTATACTTTCTACATTCTTGAGAAAGTGAAGAAAAGTATCTAGTCCCTCACGAGTATGCGAAATGCTAAAGCTTTTTCCATATGGCTGACCCTTGTCTAAAAATACCTGAACTTGGCTTTCCCCTTTAGATACATCCAGACCAACGACTGGATTCATTGTATCGCTCCTTTTCTAAGATAATTTGCCGGTAACCCCTAATCCTGCTTGTAGTATCATAGCTTCGCTTGTTATACGGGATCTCGTCCCAACCAGCCTCAAACATGTTTCTACAAGTAGGGGGTGAACAGTTTAGCGTACGGGGTCAATGCCCCACGGGCAGGGACGTTCTACCCCGGCTACCGTAATCGTAGAACCATATTAAAAATGGTCAACCAGTAAAAACTGGCTGACCTCATAATACGAA
>NZ_JABMIU010000041.1:0-1305 GCF_013332495.1 Brevibacillus sp. HB1.2
TGGTATTATCCCCTCGTGGTTGACAATGAAAAAAGTCTGTCTGATAAGATAGGCTTACCATTGTTGACCGGAGGGGATTTTTCGTGCCTGAAGCAAGACGTAGCAATAAAAGGTATACGGATGAATTTAAAGCTGAAGCAGTTAAATTGTACGTGGAGGACGGATGGAGCCCGTATCGGATTGCAGCACAGTTAGGAGTACGTAGCAAAACTCAAGTTCAGGAATGGATAAAGAAGCATCAACAGAAAGAACGAGGAGAGTTGAAAGAGGACCAACGAGGAAAGACAGCTTGGCGAAAAGGAAGAACAAAAACTAAATTTTCGAGCATCGAGGAAGAATTAGCTTACATCAAAGCGGAGAACGATTATCTAAAAAAGCGGTATCCAAATCTACACGGGGAGTGACTCTGAAAGCAGCACGTTTTTCCATCATAGATGAGCTTCGCTCCATTCATCCACTTTCTTGGCTGTTACAACTAGCACAGGTATCCCGTGCGGGATACTATAAGTGGCGTATATCTCGGGCGAATTCACAAAAACGCATCGAGTCAGAACAACACGTGAAAGAACACATGATGGCCATCCATCGGCTTCATCCTTATTATGGTTATCTGCGTATGACAACTGCTCTTCGTAAAGAAGGCATGCATGTAAACCATAAACGGGTTTACCGATTGATGAAAGAACTAAACATACGCTCATTGATCCGTAAAAAAAGGCGGTTCTTTGGCAAGCAGGCATCGGTTGTCCAGCCAAATCGTTTAGAACGTGATTTCCATGCTGACACCCCTAAAACAAAGTTAGTAACAGACATTACTTATCTGTCTGTAGGCGAGAAATATTATTATCTTTCTGCTGTTCAGGATTTGTTTAACAATGAGATTGTAGCCTGGCAGATCTCACACCGCAATGATCTGGCGTTGGTTATGCAAACTTTAGAACAACTTCCCTTAACTAAGCTTAAAGGAACGATTCTGCACTCCGATCAGGGCTTTCAATATACCGGAAAAGTATACAATCAGAAACTCGAGCAGTATGGTCTGTTAGGCAGCCATTCTAGAAGAGGAAACTGCTTAGATAATGCCTGCATCGAGTCGTTCTTTTCCCATCTAAAAACGGAAAAAATCTATCTGCACCCACCGACAAGCCAAGAAGAACTTCTGCAAGCTATCGCTGAGTACATTTCCTATTACAACTATGATCGTTTTCAGAAAAAATTTAGCGACCGCTCTCCGATTGAATACCGGAAAGCAGTCGCTGCATAAACAGACTTTTCATTGTTGTCTACTTGACGGGGTTATGACCA
>NZ_JABMIU010000042.1:0-1027 GCF_013332495.1 Brevibacillus sp. HB1.2
ATCTTCATCTTAAGTGAAGAACTATAATCGGGAAGTAGCTCAGCTTGGTAGAGTACTTGGCTTGGGACCAAGGGGTCGCAGGTTCGAATCCTGTCTTCCCGACCATGTTTCAAATGAATATGCCGGTGTGGCGGAATGGCAGACGCGCGCGACTCAAAATCGTGAGGGAAACCGTGGGGGTTCAAGTCCCTTCACCGGCACCATATTCAAGCGGGTGTAGTTCAATGGTAGAACTCCAGCCTTCCAAGCTGGTCGCGTGGGTTCGATTCCCATCACCCGCTCCATATTTTGCGGAGGGATACCGAAGTGGTCATAACGGGGCGGTCTTGAAAACCGTTAGAGTGCAAGCTCACGGGGGTTCGAATCCCTCTCCCTCCGCCACTTCTTTTTATTACGAAATAATTATGGCGGCGTAGCTCAGATGGCTAGAGCGTTCGGTTCATACCCGAAAGGTCGGGGGTTCGATCCCCTCCACCGCTACCATAGGGGCATAGTTTAACGGTAGAACGAAGGTCTCCAAAACCTTTGGTGTGGGTTCGATTCCTACTGCCCCTGCCAAAGAACATTTTTAAAACGTATACATTATGGCGGTCGTGGCGAAGGGGTTAACGCACCGGATTGTGGCTCCGGCACTCGTGGGTTCAAGTCCCATCGATCGCCCCATTTTTTTATAACTACAATATGTCTCAGTAGCTCAGCTGGATAGAGCATCCGCCTTCTAAGCGGACGGTCGGGAGTTCGAACCTCTCCTGAGACGTTTTACATGCGGTCGTGGTGGAATTGGCAGACACACCATCTTGAGGGGGTGGCGGGGCGACCCGTGCGAGTTCGAGTCTCGCCGACCGCACCATTAATTTAAATGAGGTTAAAAAAACCTCTTGATTAATGAAAAGTAATATGTTATATTAAAAATCTACTCACGAAACATACAAGTTTAACTGAGTAGAACAAATCACATAAAACTAAAAAAGTTGTTGACTTTCAAAGTTGAATGTGATAAATTAAAGATCTGCTCCGGAAACGGCGC
>NZ_JABMIU010000043.1:0-1014 GCF_013332495.1 Brevibacillus sp. HB1.2
TGAACTGCACCCCGATTGTTAGACACATCTAACAGTTGGAGGTGCAGTTTTTTGTCTAAGTTTACTGCAAAAGATAAATTATCAGCAGTTCTTCGCTATTTGTATGGCGAAGAGACTCATGCTGCTATTGCTGAGTCTATTGGTACACACAAAAGTATGGTTGGAGTTTGGGTGATGCAATACGAGAAACACGGTGCAGAAGCGTTTATTATAACATCATATACACGGCACTCAACACAGTTTAAACTAGACGTACTCAATTATATGAAGAATCACGGGACGTCTCCGAATGAAACTGCCGCCATCTTTCAGATCTCCTCTCCCCGCTTAGTTCGAAAGTGGAGGTCAGAATTTCAATCACAAGGAAAAGACGCCCTTATACCAAAGAAAAAGGGGCGTCCAGCGATGAAGAAGGAAAATAAGAAAGCAACACCCATGGAAGGATCAGTTGAGGCATTACAAGCAGAAGTAGAGCGTTTACGTATGGAGAATGCTTACTTAAAAAAGTTGAATACCTTAGTTCAAAACAAGGAAAAGTTACAAAGCAAGACAAGGCGCAAGTAGTATTTGAACTAAGGACTGAATTTCCTATAAAAACGTTACTTAAATTCGCAGGTATTCCACGCAGCACCTATTATTACTATGTAAAAACCTTCGGTTCTCAAGACAAACATGCCGAAGTAAAGGCAATGATTCAAGCTATTTACCATGAACATCAAGGACGCTACGGATATCGTCGCATAAGGGACGAGCTGAGAAATCTCGGACACCAGGTTAATCACAAAAAAGTACAGCGATTAATGAATGAAATGGGCCTAAAAAGCATTGTTCGGATGAAAAAATATCGCTCCTATAAGGGGAAAATCGGAAAAGTTGCCCGAAATATTTTAGACCGTAACTTTCAAGCAGGAAAACCAAATGAGAAGTGGGTAACAGATATTACGGAGTTTAAATTGTTTGGTGAAAAGCTATATTTATCACCGATGCTGGATTTGTTTAACGGAGAAATTATCG
>NZ_JABMIU010000044.1:0-863 GCF_013332495.1 Brevibacillus sp. HB1.2
AATATGATAGGCAACAATTTCGCGCGTACATAAATCTTTAATTGCTGAGAGATAGATGCGTTCATCTCCGATTCGATATTGGGTAACGTCAGTTACCCATTTTTGATTTGGTCTCTGAGCAACGAAATCACGATTTAGCATGTTTTCGGCTACACGTCCATCGGATACGATGGCTTGAAAAGTGGTGATGTAGGCGCGTTTCCGACGAATAACTGCTTTTATCCCCAAATTTTGCATCAACCGCAACACTTTTTTATGGTTTACTTTACAGCCATACTGACGTACTAGTTCTGCTTGAATTCTGCGGTAGCCGTAAATTCCTTTCCTTTGCTTATAGATCGACTTGATCTTCTCTTTCAAAACTTTATCCTTATTCTGTTTTTTTGTGGAGAGGTACTTATAATATCCGCTTCTTGAGACACCTAAAGCCTTACAAATCTCAGTTACCATGAAGGTTGAAGACAATGTCTCTACAATGTGATATTTCTTCCTTACACCTCCCGTACCCAGATTTCCAAACACTTTTTTAGGATTTCATTTTCACGCTTTAATTTTTGAACATGACGGTCCTGGTCAATATACGTCTCTCGACGTCCACGTTGATCTAGGAGTCCAAACTCTCCAAGCTGTCTGTACTTTCTCATCCACTTTTTCACACGATCTTTGTCCAGAATCCCCAGATGTTCTGTAATTCGTTTATACGTCCATTTTTCCTCAAGATGTAAACGTATGGCTTCCCTTTTCAGGGTATCTGGATAACTCATAAACTTTTGACCTTTAGTTGCCATAAAAAATGCACCCCCTAAAGTTCATCGGTAAACCACAAGGGTTATTCCAATGTCTACTTTAAGGGGTGCACTTCA
>NZ_JABMIU010000045.1:0-587 GCF_013332495.1 Brevibacillus sp. HB1.2
TTTACAACGAGTATCTCGATCCATTCGCGAAGGACGCCCAATACAAACAAGATAACTTGTTTAACGGCGGCTTGTGGACCAGATCGGAAGACGAGAGCTATGCGAAGGGTCAGAATGAGTTTAAGAAAGACATGGTGGTAGCAGAGGTAGCGGTAACCGTTCTTAGTGCTGGTACAGGTACAACTGTTATGCGGACTGCGAAAATGGCCGATAAGCTGGATGGGCCGAATGGCAAGAAAAAGTCTGGTGATCAAGAGGGAAATGGGAAAGGTGCCCTTTTGCCTGATTCTCGTAACAATGAAGTAATGCACGTCATTCTTAAGGATGGAAAGCTAAAGACGGCGGCTAAGAGTTTTGCAGAGTCGTTGAATAAATTAAAAGAAATAGTTGATAAGTTCATTGAGCAGATGAAGGGTGTGTTTAATGGAAGAATTGTAGTTCTCAGAGATGCTGTTACGGGTCAACCTATGGTTTATTGGATGCGGCATGACGATTTGCCTGGTAATGGAGGCGGTGGTGGAGGGAATCATCGTCGTAAGGATGGGAATGAAGACCTGGAGAGAGAAGAAAGAGAGAGAAGAGAAAGA
>NZ_JABMIU010000046.1:0-494 GCF_013332495.1 Brevibacillus sp. HB1.2
TGTTTGCAGGGCATTTTGCTAGGTGACCCGTAGGGGATTCGAACCCCTGAATGACAGCGTGAAAGGCTGCTGTGTTAAACCGCTTCACCAACGGGCCAGGATTATGAAGTATGGTGCGGTCGGCGAGACTCGAACTCGCACGGGTCGCCCCGCCACCCCCTCAAGATGGTGTGTCTGCCAATTCCACCACGACCGCAACTAATATGGTAGCGGCGGAGGGAATCGAACCCCCGACCTTTCGGGTATGAACCGAACGCTCTAACCAGCTGAGCTACACCGCCATGAAGCTATAAGATTAAAACATATGGCGGAGAGTGAGGGATTCGAACCCTCGCTACGCTTGCGCATACTAACGGTTTAGCAAACCGTCCCCTTCGGCCTCTTGGGTAACTCTCCGTATATATGGCTCCTCGGGACGGACTCGAACCGCCGACCGATCGGTTAACAGCCGATTGCTCTACCAACTGAGCTACCGAGGAACGTTGAAGGATTTA
>NZ_JABMIU010000047.1:0-426 GCF_013332495.1 Brevibacillus sp. HB1.2
GCGTTGCCACAGGACGTGGCGCTTTTAACTGACCTTCCTTGTCCGTTAAATATAAGTGGTGGAGGCTGACGGGATCGAACCGCCGACCCTCTGCTTGTAAGGCAGATGCTCTCCCAGCTGAGCTAAGCCTCCAAATCACCTACAAAATGTAGGGATCTTTCTAGGTGACCCGTAGGGGATTCGAACCCCTGTATGACAGCGTGAAAGGCTGCTGTGTTAAACCGCTTCACCAACGGGCCAAGATGGCGGATGGAGTGGGATTTGAACCCACGAGACGGTTCGACACCGCCTACACGATTTCCAATCGTGCTCCTTCGGCCGCTCGGACATCCATCCATATGGCTCCTCGGGACGGACTCGAACCGCCGACCGATCGGTTAACAGCCGATTGCTCTACCAACTGAGCTACCGAGGAACGTTGAAGGT
>NZ_JABMIU010000048.1:0-379 GCF_013332495.1 Brevibacillus sp. HB1.2
AAGTGCCCAGTGGGTGCAACCAAATTTGGAGCTGTGGTGAAGTTGGAGTTCACGCCGGTCTGTCACACCGGAGGTCGCGGGTTCGAGTCCCGTCAGCTCCGCCATCTTTCTTAACAAGATGGCATAGTTCACGAACATGAAAAAGGTTTAACGTAATAAAAAAACGTTGATTTTTCATGAAAGATATGCCATAATTAAAGATATGCCGGTATAGCTCAATTGGTAGAGCACCTGACTTGTAATCAGGGGGTTGTGGGTTCAAGTCCTATTGCCGGCACCATGAATTTGGGGAGATAGTGAAGTGGCTAAACACGGCAGACTGTAAATCTGCTCCCTCCGGGTTCGGCGGTTCGAATCCGTCTCTCCCCACCATTTTCAT
>NZ_JABMIU010000049.1:0-359 GCF_013332495.1 Brevibacillus sp. HB1.2
TTTCTTTACCTCAAAAAGTAAAGAAGTTTCTATAATCGGGAAGTAGCTCAGCTTGGTAGAGTACTTGGCTTGGGACCAAGGGGTCGCAGGTTCGAATCCTGTCTTCCCGACCATCGATTTCTTGAAAAAAGATGGTTGACATGAATGTAACGCACATGATATATTGGAAATCTGCTGTTACTAAACAAATTGCAGATTGGTTGAAAAACACTTTAAAAAAGTGTTTGACACCTGAAAGTGGATGTGCTAACATGAAGTTCCTGCTAGTTTAGCAGAACTAAAAATGCTCTTTGAAAACTGAACAGCGAAAGCGTTAATGAGTCTATCATTAAATGATTTGCCAGCTTTGAACCAGTAAT
>NZ_JABMIU010000005.1:0-468289 GCF_013332495.1 Brevibacillus sp. HB1.2
GCTACTGATTCGGGGGTTTTCCTTATGGGTTATCGAATAACTGGTCAAAGCTTGGAGTAGACCCAACGGATCCGAGTGATGCACGATGAATTAAGGAAAACTTTAGTTTTACCCCACAATTTTTTTTAACATTTCCTCTTACCCTATATGTAGCAAGTAAGAGATTTACTTGCACACAAAAAAAGAAATGAAAAGGAGCGAGACCAATGAAAAAGAAATGGATGACAACTGCATCAGCTTTATTACTTACTGGGGTGATTGGTACTGTTATACCGTATGCAACCACAACAGCAGATGCAAAAGCAAACGTTGCGGAAAAAAGTAACCTAGACCTGACGATTGCATTCGTTTTTTCTAAGGATGGCCAGGCAGTAACCATTAAAGACAGTCAACTAGGTGAGCACAAGGCTACGGTTAAAGATCTCTCCGAGAAGTTAGGTATAACGGCAGATGATCTTAATCTATCTTCACATATGATTGAAATGAAACCAAATGCGACAGGCAGCAAGATTATTGTCAAAGAAACTTCCTTTAAAGGTGAAGTGAAAGAGTATGAGACCAACGATAATGATGTCCTCATGCTGTTCGGTCTTCACAAAGTAACGAAATAAGCCAAAAAATAAAGCTACCAATGTCGCGAACATGCTTCGCGGCATTTTTTTGTGACGGATTGAAAATGGTATCTCGGAGAACGAAAAAGATGGGCAGAGCAAGCTCTTTATGCTAAAATTTACGAGAATGATTATCAATTTCAAGTTCCGTTGAAGGAGAGGTTCTTTTTGAGAAGGAGAAAAATCAGGCTTAGATAAGATCATAATGGTAGCCCTTATTATGGTCATGATCAGCATGTTATCAGCCTGCGGACAGACACCAGCCAATCCAACTGCTCAGCCTGCGCAGGAAAGTTCAGTTAACGAGAGTAACAATGAATATATCAACTACCAAGCGTTTAATGGCACAGTAAAAATTCCGAAGGACCCAAAACGGGTTGTGGTTCTTGCGGACAGCTATGTTGGACATTTTCTGACACTGGGGATCAAGCCTATCGGTATCACGGACCATGCTATGGAAAACCCGTATTTTAAAGGGAAGCTGGATGGTATCGAAAGCGTGGGCAACGGAACATCGCTAGAAAAAGTACTGGCGATGAATCCTGATTTACTTATCGTGTTTGAAGGGGATAAGAATATCGAGGAGTTCACCAAAATAGCTCCAACGGTAGTAATTCCATACGGTAAGAAGCCAATCCGCGAAGAACTGCGGGAGTTTGGCAAAATGACAGGGAGAGAAGACAAGGCGAATGAGTGGATTGCCGAATGGGACAAGAAAATTGCTGAGGCAAAACCAAAGGTGCAAGCAGCGGTAGGAGATAAAACCGTTTCGATTTTGCAGCCATACGCCAAGGGGATCTATGCGTTTGGGCACAACTTCGGAAGGGGCGGAGACATCCTTTACGGAGAATTCCAGTTGAAGGCTCCGAATGCCGTACAAAAAGAAGCCATTGATAGCAATACCGGTTGGGCGGAGGTCTCGCTTGAAACAATGCCGGACTTTGCGGGAGACTACATTTTTACCAGTGCATGGTCCGGAGATGATACCAATCCGGAGAGTGTATACGGTACAAACGTTTGGAAGGGCCTGTCAGCAGTGAAAAATAACCAGGTTTTTCAGATTGATCAGAAAGGCTCCTATTTTAATGACCCGATCTCATTGGAAGCGCAACTCACGTTCATTGTAGAAAAATTAACGTAGAAGAAAAAACCCCGAAACATAGGTAGCAAGCATGCTTTGCTACGAGTATTCGGGGGTTTTTGCTATTTATTTAGCGGTTGTAATAACTGCTAAGAGCTGGGAGCAGACCTAATGGATTTTTCCGCAAGTCCTTGGCACTAAAGAAAATGCTGCCCTGAACCTGAGGAACCATCGCGTTGTAATTCAACTGGTTGATAATCTCCTGGGCGCTCTGCCAGCCAGCTTCAGCCGTTCCCAGCTTGTAAGGGGAATGACCGATGTAGAGCTTGACGTTCGTCCCTTGTACTTCGTTTGCCCACCAAGTAACGAGCTTGTCGTATTGGGCAGGGGCGAAGGAAAGGCTCCAATAAATTTGCGGAGTCACATAATCGATCCAGCCTTGTTGAATCCATGTGCGCACATCGGCAAACATGTGGTCATAAGCAGTCACGCCAGCTTTTGTATCGGAGCCGGTCGGATCGACATTGCTGTTGCGCCATACACCGAATGGACTGATCCCGAATTGAACGTGAGGCTTGACGCTCTTGATGGACTGATTCAATTGTTGAACAAATTGATTGATATTATCGCGGCGCCAGTCTGCTTTGGATCCGATTTTCTTGCTGTTGTAAGCCTTGAATGCTGCATCGTCTGCAAAGGCGACATTGGAAGGATAGAAATAATCATCCAGATGGACACCATCGATTTCATAGCGCTGCACGACTTCCATTACTTCATTGATAATTTGCTGACGTGCTGCCGGAATACCCGGATTGATGTACAACTTTTTGTTGGCATTCACAATCCAGTCAGGGTGCTGCTTGATCACATGATTCGCTGGCAATTGGTCTGTTTTTGCATCCGTAGTGGCACGGAACGGGTTGAACCAAGCATGGAATTGCATCCCGCGTCTATGCGTTTCTTCTACCATAAAGGCAAGCGGGTCGTAGCCAGGATCTTTCCCTGGGGTTCCCGTCAAAAATCTCGACCATGGAGTGAGTGTAGAAGGGTACAGAGCGTCTCCAGATGGACGCACTTGCACGAAAACAGCGTTCATTCCCATGGCTTGCAGCTCATCGAGCAGCTGTATGTATTCTTGTTGCTGTTTCGCTGGGTTTCCGTTAGAACCGGAAGATGGCCAGTCCAAGTTGTAGACTGTCGATATCCATACCCCGCGCAAATCTCCGTTTGTCACGACAGGTGTGCTTGGTTCCATCCCGCCAGTTTCACTCAGAACATCCTGTGGTGGCGGAGTCATGGTAGCGACGTTGCCGCTTTGTAGGCGAATCGTTTTGGTTTTGTCTTCCCAGTTTACCGTTAGGCCCAACTGCTCGGATACAAAACGCAGCGGAACCATGATTCTTCCTTGCTTGTTCTGAACAGAAGAATCAAGTGGGACGCTGTTGTTGTTCACGAGAGCGTTCTTCTGATTAACCGTCATGGACAACAAGGTATCTTGCTTGCTGATCGTTGCGGTCTGAGAATTTGGCTCCCAATTTACTTCGGCTCCCAGATTTTCACCGATCACTCGCATAGGGACCATCGTTACGTTTGCTTTTGGAATAATGTACGGAGCGACGTCACTTTTGATTTGTTGCCCGTCTAAATAGATGCTGATGCCAGAGGATGTCTGCGCGGCCTGCACGGATATCCCCATCGTTGGAATACATAGTACGAACATTAGCAAAAGCATAAACCACTTGCGTACCTTCATTTTTGCCAATCCTCCGACAAGATAGATTTGCTTAAAACATTAGCCAATACGTTTGACGCTTTATTATATCGCTTTGTTACGCTCCAGTGGGAAGTTTCGGCAAAAAATGACGACACTGATCGAAACAAGGGAACCACCCAAGCTGCTCTGGCATAGGCAGAAGCATATGTTGTTTTCCTTCTGGTCATGGGACAAAAGAGAGGGAAAGGAGTGCAAGCATGAGTTCTTTTCTTGCGCAAAAGGCACCGATTGTTTTTGTTCCGGGGCTTTTTGGGTCGATGAGTGATCAAATTATTCCGGGTACTGGTGACTGGGGCTTCGGGTTTGCCCGAACGGCTTACGAGCCATTTATCCGTTTGCTTGGAAAAATGGGATACTCCCTCAATGAACAATTGTTTGTAGCTTTTTATGATTGGCGAAGGCAGATCGATATTTCAGCAGAGCGCTTTTTGCTGCCTGTCATCGAGCGAGCGAAGCAAACGACAGGTTCCCCTTATGTCAATCTCATTTGCCATAGCATGGGGGGCCTTGTTGCTAGAGCCTATGTCCAAAGCGAATATTATCAAAACGATGTGGATCAGTTGCTCATTTTTGCGACTCCCAACGCAGGATCGCCTGTCGCCTACAGCTATTGGGCAGGAGGGAAGCTGCCGCGCTCCGTTTCGGCCAAAAGAAATGTCGTGGAGCTATATATGAATGTTTATCTAGCCTATTTGGAGCAAAGCATCCCTTTTCATCGTATACAAGCTATTCATAGACACTTTCCGAGTCTCCTTGATCTTACCCCGTCAGCAGCATATGGCGATTATTTGCTGGAGAAACAGGGGGTAGAAGCCTTCGTCCCTTATGAAAAGATGGTCGTGAAAAATCAATACATGGACTACTTGAACACAACGATGGGGATTATCGCAGCCCGCAATATTCGCGTCACGCTGGTAGCTGGCATTGGACACGAAACGATTCATTACCTGCGAACAGTCCCTTCGCTGTCTCCCGATAAATGGGTCGATGGAAGAGTAGTGGGCTCGATCAATAGTGACGCTGGGGATGGGAGTGTCATGGCAAACAGTGTATTCGCACTCGAAGGTGAGCGATATTACGTAGAGGCGACACATCTGGAGATTTTGTATAAAAGTGAACCGCTTCTCCGGCAATTGCTAGAGTAGGGGAAAAAAGAGGACCAAGCCGGGAAAATCCCTGGACTTGGTCCTTTAGATGAGCTACGCTTTCTTGTTTCTGCGATACATGATCGAAATACCGATCAAGATCGAAACGATACCTGCAACGAGAGGGAGTGGGTTAGCCTGTTCTCCCGTCTGAGGCAATACTTTGCCTGTAGCTGGAGATTCGTTGTTGGTTTCCAAGACGTTGGAGTTATTGGCAGCTCCCGAATCGTTCGGTTTGGTTGTATTTCCTGTTTGATTCAACTCTCCCGAAGTGTTGGGGTTCGTAGTGTTGTTGTTTGCATCAGGAGTACCAGGTTGGTCTGGTTTGTCAGGTTGGTCTGGTTTGTCAGGTTGGTCTGGTTTGTCAGGTTGGTCTGGATTGCCAGGTTGATCTGGGTTGCCAGGTTGGTCTGGGTTGCCAGGTTGGTCTGGTTTGCCAGGTTGGTCTGGGTTGCCAGGTTTATCTGGTTTATCTGGTTTGTCTGGTTTATCCGGTTTCTCGGGCTTTTCCGGCTTAGGCTCAGGCTTAGGCTCTGGCTTAGGTTCTGGCTTCGGTTCAGGTTTTGGTTCAGGTTTTGGTTCAGGATTTCCGCCTCCACCACCACCACCACCGCCGCCTCCACCAGAGGTTACGTCATTTTCGGCAGTAACAAGCACATGCTCGCCAACTACTTGGTTCCGTTTAATCTCGAAAGCAATTGGCTTGCTGTTTATTACATAACCAGTAGGAGCCTTCGTCTCGATAAACTCGTACTTGCCAGGATTTAGGCCTTCGACTAGAAGTTCACCGTTTGCATCAGTTGTCAGCTTTGTCAGCTCTTGACCGTTCTTGTCTTTGGTTACCTGACCATTTTCATCGCGGAGCGTAAATTCAGCTCCTGTGAGCTTATGATTTGGGTATCCCTTTCTTATTTTGGTCAGTTTCACAGATCCCGGGATCAATCTGTTGGTCAACGTGAGAGCTGTCGTGCCTTCATCTGTTACTTCGAATTTCAGTGGTTCAGCAAGCTCATAACCAGCAAGTGCTTTTGTTTCCACGAGCTGGTAGAATCCTGCTTTCAGGTTCTCGAGGAGAAGGATACCGTCCTTATCCGTTGTGAGTCCACTTTGCAGTACTTTCCCGTCAGCATCTTGAAGCTCAAAGGTTACGCCAGGAAGTGGCTCTTTGGTGTAGTGGTCCACTTTCAGCAATTGAACGGACCCGATATTTTTGGTGTTCTTTTTCGTAAGGGTCACAATTTCTGTCTGGTTGGAGGCGATTTTGAATGAAATAGGAGTCGCATCCAGCTTGTATCCCTTCGGAGCTTTCGTTTCGACTAACTGATAGTTTCCTTCTGCCAGATCGCCTTTGGAGACTTTTCCGTCAGAACCGGTTGTCAGCTCAGCGATTGTTTCGTATGCTCCGCCCTTTTCAACCTGTAGATTGAAGACAGCGCCTTCCAGTGTTTTGCCAGCATTCTCCGCGTCAACTTTGGTTAACTCAAATCCTTGACGGAGCAGCTTGTTGTCGATGGTTATTTCGATTATAACTGGAACAGCTGGGTCAGCACCTGCAGGAGCTTTTAACGTAATGTCTTTTCCATTTCTGTACTCGTCTGCGATGACGTAGCCAACAGGAGCGGATAGTTCTTTTAGCTTGTACGCTTTAAATTTGTAGCCTTTGAAGGTGGCCATGCCATTTTCATCGGTCACGACTGTTTCCAGCAAGGTTTTCCCTGCCTTGTCGTACAGACCAAACGTGGCGCCTGCCAATGCTTTTTTCGTATCTGCGTCTGTTTTGACGATTTTCAAGTCGCCTTTACCAGGTGTGCTGGCTCCGCCACCAGCACCGGACAAGCTGACTTTGACACCTTCTTGTCCGTCTTTCCCTTTACCTACAACTGTTTTCCCTGCAAAAGAGGCCTCGTTTTTGATGATCTCTCCATGGTCAGCATTGATAAAGGAACGGTACTCCAGGATGTAGGCAGTGTGCAGATCGTTTTTGAAGGTCAGTTTAAAGGTATTGCCGACTACTTCTAATTTGTAGTCCTCGGAGGCCATTTCTTTTCCGATAGTCAAAGCACCGGATTCAGAGACGGATGTCGTAAAGAGTTTGAAGGAGTCTTTCATCAGAAGTTGATTGCTGGACAGGGTATCCGTCAATACAGCACCTGCCGAAATATGAGACTGGCTCGGATTGATTCTTACTGTCCATGTTGCATACTCTGAATCTGCTCCTGTACCTTGTACGCCTGTTTTGAGGACGTATTGCCCACCGTATGTCGGTCTGACGGTCGTCTTGCCTTTATAGAGTGGAGTGCCTGTTGTGTCACTATCGTGCATAGTGGCATTGTTTTCGTACACTTCTCCGACAGGCAGATTAGCCAAACTGGTTTTGTACGTGATGCGATAGGCCGAGTCGATGGGACCGAGATGAAGCTCGAAGCCGTTGGTCAGTTCGTCAAATTTGGTGGCGACAACTGGACCCTCGACCACTTTTACACCATCTGCTCCACCTGTGAGCAGCAACTTATGGATGGTTAACGAGTCCTTCACAAAAGTTTGTTCTCCGGTATAAAAATCCCGGATGATCGCGTTGTTAATCTTGTGAAGGTTGTAGTTCACATCGATTGTCCACGTGATTTCTTTTGTGCGGGCGTCGTATGTACCCGTTTTGTTGCCGTTATTGTTGGTGTAGTTGTCTGGTTTAACAGTAGCGGATTTCGTGATAGGGTCTTGTGCTTTCCCGTTTTCCTTCCAATTCAGTTCAGCCTTGTTTTTGTACACGGATGGACGGTCCTTGGAAGTAGGATCGAACTTCGTCAGGTACGTAATGACTAGACCTTTTGTGACTGGTTTGTGGAAGGTAATCTTGAATCCTTCTTCGTACGTTGAGTTTGGAGAGATGCTGTAGTCTTTGTCAGGACCTTCTTCCAAATCCTTTGTCCAATCGTTGATCTTTACTTTGTCAGGAAGAAGAGTTAGCCCTTGACCTGCATAACTGTCGGTAATGACGACTTCATCCATCACCTGATTGTCGTCGTTTAGACTAAGCGTCCATTCGATTGTCTTATCCAGGTAGTTCACTTTTTCTTTTTTGGCGTTCTTCCAGAAGATTGCTTGATTGATCTCTCTGGATGCATCTTTTTTGGTTCCATCATAGATCTCTACTTCATTTTTCACGAGGTAGCTGTCTTGGTGGACCCGATTTTTGGCTTTGGTTTGGTAGGTGATTTCGTAAGCAGCCGACACGTCATGGTCAAACTGCAAGCGGAAGCCAGTAGGCGATGGGGTTACGTTGTACTCTGTGATGGCAGCCCCGTCTTTTGTTCCGTTTCCGTTGTCACCGATGGTCATTTTATGAACGGTAAAGGAACCGCTCACGAGCTCTTGATGACTCGTATCGAATCGATCCTCGAGCCATGCATCGCTTTGCGTGATCAGTTTTTCATTGTAGTTGTACTGAATAGCCCAGGTGATCGTTTGTTTGTTGTAATCGTAGTGAATCGCCTTTTTGTTCAAAGGCTGGCTGAATCGGACAGAGACATTCGCGGAATCGATTAAATCCTTTGGGAGGTTCGTTCCTGTGACAGTGGCTTTATTCGTGTAGGTTGTATCTGTCGTACCGGTGACGTTGGTCTTGTACGCGACGCGATAAGCACCGTCGATGTCGCCAAAGTTAATTTTGAACCCGTTTCCTTCTGTTAATTTCTCAGGAGTGAAGGTGGTTACCTCAGCCTTTGGATTAACAGAGCCATTCAACTGAACTTCCAATGGGAAGACCTTAATCGAGCTCATGTCGATATCCAGACCGCTTGGAAGCTCATCCGTAAAGATAACGCCTTTTATCGGATTTTCACTTTGGTTAAAATCGACGGTCCAGTCGAGATAGCTAGGATTCATGCCCTTGTTTGCTTTCCCGTTCTTGTCGATTTCATTGTTGTTTTTGCCTTTGAAATGGACAGAGATCGGAGCGATGCCATCGAATTTGAAATCGATCTCCTGTCTCGTGCCACCTTCAAACTTTTTCTCATCGAATTCCCGCCACACATAGAAGGTTCCGTCAGTGATCTCTGCGCCGTCATTGATGGCATCACTGAAAGTGAAGGTGACGGTGCCGTCTGTTGTCACTTCATAGGTGCCGTAGCCTCCGTTCAGATCTCCGGTCAAATTGCGATCGGTCCGAAACTTATCTGGGAGAGGGAAGGTAAAGGTGGCACCTTCTGAGTAAGGATGTCCAGCAGGGATTTGCCAAGTGAAATCAACTTGAACACGCGAGCCCTGATCCGGGCGGATGTCTTCTATGTTGTTTCCGTCCTTGTCCTTCATGACTACGCTGGTGATGATGCTGTCTTTGATGATGTTGGCGTCGGGGTCGGGTTCTGGGAGAGGGACGGGAACTGGTTCAGGTACTGGTACAGGAGTCCCTGTGCCTGGATTAGTTGGAGTCCCCGTGCCCGGATCGGTAGGAGTTCCTGTACCCGGATCGGTAAGAGTTCCTGTACCCGGATCGGTAGGAGTTCCTGTACCCGGATCGGTAGGAGTTCCTGTACCTGGATCGGTAGGAGTTCCTGTACCTGGATCGGTAGGAGTTCCCGTACCCGGATCAGTAGGATCGCCTGTACCCGGTTCCCCGCTATTGTTAATGACAACCTCACCTTGTGTTTGGGCATACGAGGTTGTCGTGAAACCGAAAAAGTTTTGGATGATGAGCAAAAGTGCCACCACAACGACCCAAGATTTCCTTTGCATATGCTCCTCCTGTACTCAATTAAAACTAGCTCATTCCGTCTTTCAGTAGGAAGGGTTAGGGCTGAGATGAAGGCGTTTGTTTCCATTCAGCTTGAACGATCAGTCTGTCCTTCGGATCTTTTGCTCCAACAGGGGTGCATGTGACCAAGGTGATCAATGGCTTCTTTTGATCCTCTAGAACTTCTACTTGTGTACGATCTACGACAAAGGCTTTCACGACAACGAATTGGTAGGTTGCCGTTTTCGTCTTGATCTCAATCTCATCGTTAGGTGCTAGTTCGTCCAAGCGATTGAATTGCTTGCCATGAGTAATCCCGCGATGGCCTGCCAGTCCAACATTGTTCACACCGAATTCCTTGTCTGGCTCGATCAGGCCAACACCTTTACTCAAGGCCTGCTTGTCCGCGCCTTCAAAAATCATCATTTCCAGATCAATTTTGGGAATCCGAATCACGCCTCTGGCACCTTCCAACATAGCGAGCGGCTCTTGTATCTGAGGAGATGGTGGGTCCTCTGATGCAGCCGTTTCTATTTGCTCGCTGACGTTGCTCAGTTGTTCGAACGCTTCGATGAGCTGTTCTTGCTTTTGTGCAGATACCGCCGTTTCCCATTGAGGATAGAAAAGGAGGAATAAGCCTGCCAGGATAAACCCAGCACTTAACAGCACTCGCACATTCTTCAACTCCCTTTTCGCACCGTTAACTCAATTCATCTTTCCCCCCTTGTCCTAATTTTTAGTTACACTAAACTTTTTTCGGCAAGGACATTCGTTTCAATTGTGAAAAAATGCCTAGAGCTATCATAATCTTTCGACCTAAACAATTTCTGAACATGAAAAAAGCCAGAGGAGAAAGACTCTCCTGGCTGGTTTTTTCGGTCTCATTCTATGGTTAATAGGCGACGCTTTTTGCAACAAATCCAACTAAGACTTTCCCATTTGTATCGATAGTGGAGCCGTAATACCAATCGCCACGTTCACCGACTACTTGAACAAGTGCATCACTGACAGCGTAGCCCCTGCCTGGACTTTCTGTCGAAGGGGTCGAGAAGAAGTAGCCTTTCTCTCCTTGAATTTTGACAGTCTTCGGAGTGATCGGTGTATACGAGGTGACCACTGTTTTGGAAACGTATCCTTGATCCATGGAGATAAATTCCGGATGTGTACCTGATGCTTTGATTTCAAAACCATACCATAGGGTTGCAGTAACGACAGAGTCAAGGGATGGAGCAGAATAAACGTTAGCATTGTCTACGGCTACAATTGTTTTCGAAGGTAGTATTTTAGGTTGTGTACGGGGGGGCGATGGTTTTGGAGGAGCCGATTTTTTCACTTGGCTGTTAGAAGAACCACCGCCGCCGTTGTGATAGTGATATTCTCCATACTCTAATCCCCATTTTTCGCAGTTTGTTCTACAGGTGTGTCCACCATTTGCATCTGTTCTGCCTGGATGCGCTTCAATCATTTGAACAGGTAAAAAAGCAAAGCAAAGAATGAGTGCGAGTACAGAAATAATCTTTTTCATAGATAACCTCCTAAGGATTGGCTTTCGCCCGCAACAGATTCAACCCCATCCCGATAAAAACAATCCCCGTCAGCTTGTTGAGTATGACAGAGAACTTCTGATTATTGCGCAATTTTTGCGTAGCGAAGGAAGCAAACAAGGCGAGGAGACTGCACCAGATGCCACCCGTAACGGTAAAAGTCAGGCCAAGAATAAGGAAAGGGAGTGGTCCTGCTTCCGTCGCGCTAACAAATTGCGGGAGGAAGGCGATGAAAAACAGGGCGACCTTTGGATTCGTAACACTTGTCAGGATCGCTTGCAGATAGACCTTTTCACCCTTCAGCTTCTTGGAATCGGCCGTATCAAAAGCTGGTGATTCCTTCGTCATGAGCATGCGAATGCCCAAATAGACGAGATAGGCGACCCCCAATATTTTGACGATGTTAAAAAGCACGATGGATTGCGCCAAAAGGAGCGACAAGCCGAAAGCAGCCAAGAGTGTGTGAATGAGTGAGCCTGTCAAAATGCCGAGAACCGAAAGAATTCCTGCCTGTTTTCCTTGCGAAATGCTGCGGGTGATGATGTACATCGTGTCTGAGCCCGGTATCAGGTTCAACATGATTGCAGTCATCAGAAATGCTTCATAATGAACGATTCCAAACATCGCTTCCCACTCCTTGTCTATCTATAAAATAAGAATAGATTATAGAATAATCTGACACTTAAAGCAATGCGAAAAATGAGGAAAAGCTCCTGACGCAGATCAAAGAAAGTGTATCATGATCGCGCGGGGAGCTCATTATTCAAGTAAACGGATTACGGCGTCGATTCAGTAGCGCGTATCCAGCCTTCTTTTCCATTAAATACAATCTGGTACCAGCCATTCAGATCGGCGATGACTTGGAGGGAACCATCTGCTACTACCTGACCGATCTTCTCATATTCATCACCTGGCCCCACAAAAACATCGATTTTTTGAGTCGCAGGGGGAGTTTGATCCGTCCCTTCAGTTGAGCCGTCAGCGGGGGAGGTCGCTTCTCCTGACTCGTTACCCTCGGTCGTTTCTTCGGGATTCTCTTCTAAGTCAGCCAGCTTTTCTATGTAATCCAAGCCATTGTCCTCGAGCTTGAACAGAGCGATTTCCCTTTCCCCTTTGCCTACCGCATTTTTCATGATCAGATGCTCGGAGTCTTCTACGCTGAGTTCATCCGCCTCCACCGAAAAGCGCTTATCGAGTGACTCTTTTATCAAATTCGGAGAGAGTGCCGCGTAGGCGTTAGCACGCTCCTTGCCGGATGCACTCACGATAATCACAGGCTTTTCTTTACTTCCGAGCGTATCGTCGATCTTAGCCTTTGCCGATTTCATGTCCACATCGAGCGACTGATCCAGATAGAGGAGCGAGTCATTTGGCATTTTCGCTGCGAAATAAAGACGTTGATCTGCCTCGGAGAGTCCAAATGCGTAAAGCTTTGCTCCCCAGCGATCTGTGCCGGAGAGCATGTCGGTGAACGTTCTGTCAGGATATCTCAATTGCAATAAGCGTGCGGGATCGTATTCCAACCAGAGTTTTTCCAGATCGGACAGGAGTGTAGCTGTATCCTGGAGCGGATTTAACTGTTCGTACAATTCACGCGCTTTGGTGAACTCGAGCGACTTGATATATTGCTCTGCCTGTTTGAGCTTGCCCTCCAGATAGCGGGTGATCGAATCGAGTACAGGCGAATCCGTAGAGAGCACATCCTCGATTTTGCGATAGGCGGCTGCCATGTCCACGAAGGCACTCAAATCCTTCGAACGGATAACTTCCTTGATTTCAGCTAGTGCATACTTTTCCAACTGACCCACTAACCAATCTGTCTCGATACCCAGTTTTTCGTAATGGCGTATGCTTGTAGCCGTTTTGGTGATGACTTCTTCAAAAGGAGCCGAAGCGATCAGCGCCCGCAGCTTGGTCTTTTCATAGTCCTGGAACAAGGCCGTGAGCTCAGCCTGCTTCTTCTTTTTGCCGCCGTAGTATTCATCCGGAATGACAAGGAGTGTTTCGATGAAAGATTCGTCTTGATAGTTTTCCTTTTCGAGATTCGATTGTGCCTGAGCCTTGGCTGTTTGCAAGGCATTCAAGTAATAATCGGAAAAGCTCTTATCCATACCCAAGTGAGCGGACAATTGCTGGAAAAACATCCCTGGTACGTCCTTTTGATTCTGGTATTTCTGTTTGACTGCTTGGTATTGTTCATAGACTACACCGATTTCTGCGACCTTCTTTTCCGAGATGGCAGAACGTGAATGCAGGTGAAGCCCTTCTAGTTCAGCACGGATAGAAGTCAGTAGGAACATGATGGAATTCCATTCGTCATCCCCGTAGGACAGGACAGCCATATCATGCGCGCGAGAAAAGGTTTCCTCGGCTTGCAGCAGGTTCTTTTGTTCATAAAACGCCTTTGCCTGTTTATATAACGTAATCTGCTTGTACCCAAATCCGAGCTTGAACAGAACGGCGATCAAACCCAAGGCAAAGAGACCAAGAAAAATATTACGGACCCAGAGGGACCTATGATAGGGAGAGATAGGCAGCATGAAAGGCTCCTCCTTCACAGTAAGCCTTTGAAATCCGGGTCAAACGCGTAATGCGTATCCACCCTGTTTTTGGTAGAATGATATAGTTGTTCCCAACCTTCATCCTTATGGGTTTGTACCATTTTTGCCAATCGCAGAAGGCGCTCGCGAGGCAAAAAATCGATAAATTCGATAATCAGATCCTGATATTCATCCACATAAGACTTCATGCGGAGCGCTGCACCTGCCACTTGACCGATGAGCTGATCCCCATTTTCTAGTAACAATATTTGATTTTTATAACGTCTGACATAATTGAGAACAGATTTTTTGACGAGCGAAGGCTGGACCTTGATGACTTCGCGCACATATTCCATGAAGTCCTTGTCGTACATAGACGGGATGAGCGTTTCGAGCTCCAGTTCCATGTCTTTTCGCAGGACGTAATGATTGAGGAACATGATCTTGCGTATCTTGATCGTATCGGAATCGACGAAATGCCCGATCTCTCTCGTTTTTTCATAAGCTTCCTTGAGATGTCCTTCTTTGACGTCGTTTCCCACTTCCTCCAAATGACGGAGGAGTGACTTCTTGAACGTATCCAGTTCCTTTGTCAAAAAGTGTTGAAATTGTATGTCTCTTTCATAGGTGCCGTATTTTTTCTGCATCACGAAAAACAGGACGAACAACACACAGCCAATACCTCCTGCGAGAGCTAATTGCAAAAGGGTATCCGCAGAAAGGAGAGCAAGACAGACGAACAAGCCCAAGAGCAAAAAGCGCGTCTGCACATAACGGCGCGTCACAGCGTGGGAAACCTGGCGGATCGGTGTGTAGGCTCTCCCACAGGTCTCACAATGTGTCTCCCACAGGACATGGTACGTATGGCATCGCGTGCACGCTTGAATTCTTTCATACGTATGAGTGGTTTTACGGGTTTTGCGGAATTGGACGCCGATTCGTTTTCTCATGGTGAATCCCTCTTCTCATTCAGTAAGGCATGAAGATGCTGATCGATTTCGGCGTTGGAGAGATTGCGCCGTTTTAGTCGCAGCAGCTTGAGGAATCGGACCGCTAGCAGCAAAAAAGCCGCAAACAACAGAAAGTAAGTTAACATAAAATTTCTCCTAACGAAGTTGTCGAAATCTGTAACAAAGAATCATGTCGTATCGTATTACGAGTAAGGGGCAATCATTCTAGTACTTTTTTATCATCTGTCTTCTACTTCTTGAATCTAGTGGTAATAGTGTCATAGTCTTACTTCCTTTGCAACACTTCACAAATTCTTTGTAACGAACAAGAAAAGGAGCTCTCATGAAAATAATACGATTCCGAATGTTATGTCGATACGTAGCATGTCTTGCCCTGCTTTTGGTCAGTGTCCTCTCCGTCACTCACCCAGGCTTTGCGCAAACGAGCGGAAACAATATGGACGCTGTCCTGGTCGTGGACGTCAGCAACTCCATGACCCAAAGCGATAAGAACAAAGTCAGCAACGAAGCGATGAAAATGTTCGTCGACATGACGTCGATCCAAGCGAACAAGATTGGTGTCGTCGCCTATACCGACAAGATCGAGCGGGAAAAGGCACTGCTTGAGATTAATTCCGAAGAAGACAAGAACGATATCAAAGCCTTCATCGACAGCCTGCAAAAAGGAGCCTACACCGATATTGCTGTAGGGGTTACGGAAGCAGTAAAAATCCTGGATGCGGGACGCAATCCAAACAATGCGCCGATCATCGTGTTGTTGGCAGACGGAAACAACTATTTGAACAAAGTATCAAGCCGTACCCAAGCACAATCTGATCAAGAGCTACAGCAAGCAGTGAAAGAGGCCAAAGATAAAGGCTATCCGATTTACACGATTGGCTTGAACGCAGACGGTCAGCTTAACCGCACGACCCTGCAACAGATTGCTGCGGATACAAATGGTAAATTTTTCGAAACAAGCACAGCGGACAAGCTCCCGCAAATCTTGAGCGAAATCTTTGCAAATCACTTGAAGCTGAAGGTTGTCCCGGTGAAAAGCTTCGTTGCAAACGGTCAGGCTCAGGAGATTCCGATCCCAATCCCGAATGGCAGCGTCATGGAAGCCAACATCTCGATCATGTCGCAAAAAGCAGTGGAAGTGAAGCTGTATGACCCAGCAGGCAAGGAAGTACAAATCCCTTCCAACCAGGTCAGACTGTCGAAATCCAATGCGTACACGATGGTCAAGCTGGTCAAGCCACAGCAGGGCGATTGGAAGCTACAGGTAAAGGGTGCCCCGAAGGAAAAAATTGATATTAACCTCATCTTCAACTACGATCTGCAATTGGAGATGGAGCCAGTCACAGCCAAGAGCTTCAAGGCTGGCGATGTCGTACCGATCAAGGCTGCACTTGTTTCAAACGGACAGAAGGTAGCGAGTCCTGATCTGTACAAGCAGATGAAGGCGACACTGATCGTCAATGACAAGACGGATAATAAGACGAATGAGGTCATCCTGAACAATACGGGCAGCGGGTTCGAAGGCAGCTTCACAATCCCGGCTGACCATGCGTATGAGATCAAAATCAAGGCAGAAGACACCAGCTTTTACCGGGAGACAAAACCACTCCTTGTAGATGCTTCCAAAACGGCAGGCTCTGGAGCGAGCAAGCCGAACACAACTACTGATCCTGCGGCAGAATCGAAACCATTTCCATGGATGACCGTAGTAGGAGGTACCGTGGTTCTCATCCTGTTGATCGGTGCAGGCTTGTACGCACTGTCGATCTATCGCAAGGCGAACAAGGGCTTCGCGGGCCAAATCGCCATCGAGATCGTGGATGAGGATACAGGGGAAAAGTCCAATCCGCAGTACAAGAAACTGAACGCGTTCAAAGGAAAAGTGAAGCTGCACCAACTCTTGCAGCTCGCCCCTGAGTTTGCGGAGACAGAGAAAGTCATCTTTTTACCAGGGAAAAACGATACGCTGATCATCGAAAACCGTTCAAGCTGCCGAATCGAAAAGGCCGGACGTGTGCTCGATGCAAGCAAAGGCAAAGAGTTGAAGAAAAACGATCGCATCAAAATTTCGTTAACGAATGTGAACAAGTCCTTATATGTAGATTACATCGTCTAGGAGTGAGTCGATTATGAAAGCAGTTGTGAGAGAACACATTCAACAATTGGACGTATCCCTCGGCGGAGGAATCGTCAGTGACAAGATTCGCGTAGATACAATTGATAACCCGATGCTCGTCATCGGTCTTGGCGGTACAGGAATTGATGCGCTATTGCGCCTGAAA
Source organism: Brevibacillus sp. HB1.2 (assembly GCF_013332495.1). Lineage (NCBI taxonomy): Bacteria > Bacillati > Bacillota > Bacilli > Caryophanales > Paenibacillaceae > Brevibacillus > Brevibacillus sp. HB1.2. The sequence continues at coordinate 16,678 of NZ_JABMIU010000005.1, forward strand.
TACCAAGTGAACAGACGCTTCAAGCTGCCGGTAGACCAGCTTTCTAAGAAGCGCAAGGAAAAGCCGGACAATATTGAATTCATCGCGTTTGAAACGAATGAACATGACCGTAACAAAAAGTACAAGGGCATCGGACTCGATCCAGTGACGGAGTTCGTACTCCTGTCCAATCCTGAGATCGGCGGTGTGTTGCAGAATCGCAGCATTCTGGAGCCGTATATCACTGACTGGCTCTCACCAGAGCTGACGATTACGGATGGAATCAGCGGAGCATCGGGTGTTCGTCAGGCAGGTCGACTTCTTCTCTTTACGAAAATTACGCAAGTCGTACAAACCATTGAGAAAAAGGTCAAGATGCTGTGCGAGGGCACGAACAAAAAGCTGACAGTATTCCTGTTGAGCGGATTGTCCGGGGGAACGGGGAGCGGTTGCTTCCTCGACATCGCCTATATCGTACGAGGCATTTTGGAGCGCGACTTCGGCAGTGCGGGGGTAGACAAGGTGAATACGCTGGGCTACCTGTTCACGCCTGACGTCAACCTGTCGAACAAGAGTCTCAGCTCGCACACACGCGACTACATCATGAAAAACGGTTATGCGGCATTAAAAGAGCTGGACTACTGGATGAATGCGGATGAGCGAAATGAGCGTTTCCGCCAGCAATACGGCACTGTACTCACTGTCCAATCGCCAATGCCACCATTCAACCTGTGTCATTTGATTTCTGCGACCAATCTCGAAGGCAAAGCATTGGAAAACGCCTACGATTACTGCATGAACGTAACCGCGGAGAACATTACGAACTTCATGGCGAGCGAAGAAAAGCGCTCGGGTGAAGAGTTTGCGATCCACGACTATATCAGCAACATCCGTACGAACATCAACCAGATGCCAAAAGCGTACGCAGCGAACTACCAATACAACGTCATCGGTGCTTCCTCTGCTGTCTTGCCGATCGAAGAGATGACAACATACTTGGCATATCGCTTGTTTAATAAGATGGAAAAAATGTTCACAGTAGCACCAACACAGGAAGATGCGGAGAAATTCGCCCGCAAACTCGGAATCGACATCGACTCGATTTCCCGCAAGTTCGAGGAGCGCGTTCCTGAACCGTTGCCAGGCTATGAAAACAGCGAGCGTCTGAACTACAGCAACGTGATCACTCAGCAAGTCGTGAGCATCGACCACGAGCTGGAGCAGGGTTATCTCGCCAAAGCGCGCGAAGCGTACATCAAATGCAAGAAGCAGACGCCAGGCGACATGATCTCTGTTTTCGGCGAAATGATTACGCGCGTGTTCCTGCACCCGCAGCAAGGACCATTCTATGCGTCCCGTCTGATTCATTCGGACAAAGGCTATTGCCTGATGAAAATGATCCTCTCCTACATCGAGAGCCTCAAGGCGAATCTGGAGAGCTTCCCGCGTGAGATTGAGGGTGCGCGCGAAAATGCGAATGAAAAGCTGGGCGATGCCCGCAGTGCCTTTATCTCCAAGGAGAAGAAGAAAAACAGCTACATCGAAGCAAAGATCAACGAATACCAGCTCCTGGCTGATCAAGAAAAGCTGGAGCAAATGATCGAATTCTACGAAGAGCTGCACCGTTTGTTGAATGCAGAAAACAACCGCATTTATAACGTATTTACTGAGATTTTGAACGCACTCAATCAAATTTTCGAGCAAAACGGCGACATCCTGATCAAAGGCGGCGAAGAGAGCGACCGCACTGGCAACAAGACATACTACTGGAACATCGTCAGTGTGCCGGATATCTCCAAGGTAGTCAGCAACATCCTGGAACAAAAAGATGCGGATGATCTGATCCGCGATTTCACCAGCGAGCTGCTGCGACACTCCGATCAGTGGGTCAAAGAGCAGGAGCTGGATATCGTCAGCTCGATTTCCGAATTCCTCTCGGAGAAATTCGGTGAGCTGATCACCAAGTCGATGGAAGAATTCCTCGTGATCAAATACGGTCAGGACGAGACACTCGATCGCATCGTAGAGCGCAAGATTGCGAGCAAGCTGGATGAAGAGGCGATCCCGGTCTTCCATCTGAGCAACAATCTCGGCAATATGCACTTCCCTTCCTGGGGCTTTGTATCCGTGCCGCTGAAAGCACCATCGATCTTGAAGGGGATTAAAAACTATCAAAACACAGCGATTAGCGGATCGCGCTTTACCGTCAAAGAAAGCGAAGTCAAAAACCGCATCTTCTGGCTGAATACGAAAAACGGTGTTCCACTGTTTGCTTACACACCGCTGAAGGTCTACGAGGAAAGCTACGAACGTACCATTCTGGATAGAGAGGGTATCGGACGCCACCTCGTTCAAACCGAAAAGAACAACTGGGCGTACCTCCCATCCCCTATTCCGGAAAAATCGTGGGGAGATACGTACCAAAATGGGCGAATCAAAGCGTACAACGCCAACGTACGCGAACTGTTTGACCGTGCGGTGCGCTATGGAGCTATCCGCGAAAAAGGCAGCGACAGCAAGACCAGCAACCGCTATGAATCCATCGTGACGAAGCCGTTCTCGCTGGCCACTTTCTTGGCTAAGCACCAAGCGCAAGGAGACGCGACCAAGCTGAGCCCTGGCGAGATCAAGCGTGCATTGGTTGAGCTCAAAGGTTTCCTGAGAGATGGTCTGGAGCAAGAATTTACGCGTGATGTGTTCGGCAGTATCAATGAAGAGATGGCGAAAGAAAACCTGATTCGCTATCCAGAGCAGATTCGCCTGATCGAACAGGAAGTGCGCAAATACGAAGAAATCGAAGCCAAAATCCAGGAGCTGGAGCAGATCGTAGGTGCCATCAAGGACGAAGAAGAGCTGGTGACCCGATTCATCGAAGCACTTTACACAAGCACCATCTGCAAGCGCGGTGCACTCTACGTCTACGACAAGGATGAGGAAGAAGATGCGTGGGAGCCATTCATCAACCTGATGAAGGTCAACAAGCACGTCGAATTCGCTATCTATGAAAAGTTCCGCGCATTGGATCACAAGAACATGGCAACCATCCAGCGCAAGGCTGCAAAACGCAGTGACGCGATGACCTCCGCAGAGGATACGCAGCAACTGCTGGTAAAACTCGATGAAATTGCGGCGACCTTCCAAGAAACGAAAAACGATCTGGAATACGACCGCGATGAATACGTAAACGGTGAAGAGCTGTTCCAGTTCTACAAAAAGGTTTGGTCAAAAGTAAACGATATGCGCAAGACGCTGCAATAAACAGTCAAGATTGTTTGATAACCGAGGAGGACGCATGAGGGATTTGATTGGAGAGTTCGCGACCCAATACGTTACGGATTTGGAAAGACAACTGGATAGCGGAAACGGACAGCGAAGCATTCAAAACCCCGTGCTCTTCCTTTTTCTCGGGGATAAGAGCGTAGAGGCACTGCAAGCTGTTCGTGCCCACAACGAGCGCAATTGGCAAAATGGTCACGGTGTTCTTTATGTCCATGCGTATCAGGACAAAACGTGGGAGCATCCGCAAGTAATCGGGTGCCGCTTGCCGCAGGCAGATGCCGACAAGAAAAAGATGCGTACTTCGATCCACGAGCGTTTTTTACTCGATGAAACTGTCACCATGGAGCTGAACAAGGTGATGAAGCTGGCAAGCGTGCGGGTAGCGGAAATGGGCAAGTTGTTCACTGCTTTTCAGCAAGTCAATATAGCGGTCGTGGCAAGGGCGGATGATCCTGCCACGATCCTTTTGCCAGAGCTGACGTTGTTACTTAAGGGCTACCTCAACGAGCTGTTTAAAAACGTATCTGTTGACCTGTACGTCCTGCTTCAAGAAAAGAACAACGGGGAAGCATTCGGGTTTTCGACAGCGCTCTCAGTCAGCTTTTTGGAAGAGGTCAATCGCTATCAGCGGAGCGACTACAGTTATCGAGCGAATCTCTTGGTAACGGAGGATCTCGTGAAACTGCCTGTGGAGCATGTGAACGCACCGTTATTTTCACTGGCGTACCTATTGAGTGACAAGACAGAGCATGGCTTGTTTATCGAAGGCGGCATGCAGGAAAATTATGAGCTGATCAGCAAGCTGGTGCTTTTGAACAACAAAAAGGTAGAGTCGGAGTTCCATGAAAGCAATGATGGCTATAACAAGCTGCAATTTATGCGCAGCATCACAGTTGATCATGGGCAGACCAAGCTCGCGTCTGCTGGACTATCCAAAGTGAAGCGACCAACTCATGCGATTGCGCTGACGGTACTATCCGCCGTATTTGACCGCTATTGGGAGCGACTACAAGACGGCGAGGTATTGCCGAAAACAAAAGCGAGAGAAAAGCTCGGATTGACGGCGCATGATTTGCAGCGAAAATTGGCTGGCATTCTCCCTGAGGATCACATCCTGGAGGAAATGACGGGGCTCATGACCTCTGGTATCAGCTACAGCGAGCTTTGCAGTATGAATATGCGTGAAGCGGAGCTGGCTTTGTTTGACGGTAGCAGCCAAGCCTTTTTTGAGGCGAATGTCGTTTCCGGGGCGCGTAAACGTCTGGATCACATGCTGTCTCAGGAGTCCTTGGCTGATTTGATTCAGAAAGGAATTATCGAGGATGAACGGCTTGGGCTGTATGCAGCTTACTATCTCACAGCCGAACACGCCAATGGAGCAAACCTGCTGGATGAGCTCCGCACAGGAATTCGAGAGACATCTCGACAGGTTGAACAGATTAAAGCCGAGCTTGTCGATCTCTACCAAGAGCGAGTGGAGCGGCAGGATATTCGCGTAGGAGGATTTTTCACACGGGATAAGGAGCGTGTGCGGACCTTCATTCGCCATTTGCTGGACGCTGTTTATGGCAAAAAGCTGGAGCTGCTGGATTGGGAGATGATGCTCTCCATCCTTGTGAGCTATGAGAAACAGGCAGAGCAGATTCACCGGCAGTTAGGTGAGCAAGTCGAGCAGCTGGAAGCCTTGCATAAGCAACTGCGGGAAATCGCCCAGACGAGTGTTCGAGAAGCGACTGACTACTTGGGCAAAAACGTCGACGAATATTACGAATCGGTGGTCCATGAAACAATCCGGTCATTGGAAGCTTCGCGCGGCAGTGATTTTTACATGGAACAACGGTATATTGGTAGCGGCGCTCTGCTCAGCGGGAATCGACTCGCCGGACTCGTGGAGAGGCTGTGTCAGTTTTGCCGGAACGAGATTCTCACCCGAGCGCCATTTGCTTTATCTTTTGAGGCGGAGCTGCTTGCGCGTGCCAACGTCGGGGCTGCTTATGATAACCGAACCGTGCTGACGAAGGAGGATTTGTTCCTCGATCTCGCATTGGTGTTGGAAGAGCGCGCAGCGGTTCACATCGAAGTGTTCCATTTCTTGCAGAAGCATCGCTATGAGGAAAAGTACTTGTTTGCCGATATTCACAACGACTTCGTCCAATATGCGCTGCACAAAGATGAGAGCACACGAACTTACAAGCTGGGCTGCATCCACGAGGAACAAAAAAGCGGGATAGAAAAAATGAACCTGATGGGTGGATTCGGCATGGAAGAGTTGATGTTCTACCGCAATAACAAGAAATACCATGCTTCCTATGAGGACAGCGGGTTTGTCTTTCGCCGCGTGGGAGGAGATGAGTCGTCATGAGTCAGAGAAGGGTAAGCTTACTCATGCTAGTTTGTAGTCTGGTAGGTGGCGTGATCGGATTTTTGGTCGGGGAAGTCATGCTCGGCAAGCTGTCCGGAGAAATACCGCAATGGTTGTTAATGGGACTTTATTTTGGTCAATATGCCTTTTTCGTAGGACTGATGTGCCTCATTGCGGAAATGATCTCGCCACGACTGAATGGAGTCGGTTGGAAGCAACGCTATCTGGGCTTTTCCTGGAAAATGCTCGTGCCCAGCACGTTTTTGATGGTGGGCGTAGTGGCCATGCTGCTTCAGCTGCTGTACGGGTCATCATTTCAACAGGCCAGTGGGGCCAACAATATTGTCATGGTTCTGGATACGTCAGGCAGCATGCAGTCGTCTGACCCGGATAACCAATTGTTCAAAGCAGCAGCCGACATGGTGCAGCGCATGGACAGTGACATGAACATAGCAGTGGTTACGTTTCACGATCAAACGAATGTGCTGCAACCCCTCACCGAGCTGAGCAGCCAGTCCGTGAAGGATGAGATTGTGAAGAAGCTGCTTCAATATCCGCGAACGGATGGAGGCACCCGGATCGACCTGGCTCTGCAAGCGGGGCTAGATCAGCTGCAAGCCAATCAAATGGCGAATAGTACGGTCGTGCTGATGTCAGACGGCTATAGTGATCTGGATGTCCCTGCTGCACTTGCACCCTACAAGCAAAACCAAGTGATTGTCCATACCGTAGGCATGAGCCAAATCGATGCAGACGGAACGGCGTTGCTTCAAAAGATCGCTGCTGAGACTGGCGGCAGCTACTTCAATGTTGAACACGCTGATCAAATGACAGGAATTTTTGGTCAGATTTACGATATGAGCCGAACAGACCGCAATATCGTTTCCGAGCGGACAGGAGCGACAGAAGAAAGCATGTTTTACGCCATTACCCGTGTGGTCAGTGTTCTGATCATCGGTGCTTTGCTCGGCTTGGCGCTGGGTCTGATTTTTGACAATCGCCATCTGGCCAAAAGCTTCACGATTGGCGGGGCGGTATCAGGACTGTTAGCTGGACTCGTTTTGGAAATGGGACTGTCGTCAATCGACTTGCTCGATATGGTTGTACGTTTGCTGGCGTGCTCCTTGCTCGCTGTCATCCTGACATTGTTCACTCTCTTTGTGCCAGCTTCCACGAGTGGTGGATCGTCTTTTGCAAAGCGCAGACTGAACACCAGACAAAACCCTCGCGCGTTGGACGCCGGGAACCAAAGCAGCAAGCGGTTTGAGTAAAGGGAGCATGATGAATCATGATTAATCGGGAGGAAACAACAGAAACCTTCATCAAGGACGTCACCTGCCAGTATCAAGGGAACGAATACGTGCTCAATTGGCATTGGGCGCAGGATATTCCGTGCGTGTACGTGCACAAGTCGCAGTTTGGCGCCCCTTTTGACGTAAACGAACTGGATGATCGTCAGTTCAAGCTGTATACCCGAGAGGAATACAAAGTCCACAAAGGGCTGCGGGAAAAAACGGACGGCATCGGCCGGTACACATACCGCATCTTTCCTTGCCGATTGGAAAATGGAAAGCCGATTCTGCTCATGCCAGACGGGGATGCCCATGTGATCCACGTCAGCACAGGAAAGGCCAAAATCTACTACTCGTTCAAACGGGGCGGAAGCTGGTTTAGCAAGCATCAATCGTTGCAGATTCGCATTTTTTCAGAGATTCCGATCGCGCGGGACGTACTCTGCTACGTAAAAAAAGAAGGCTCTCCTCCCGCCCACAAGGATGATGGTACCCGATACAATTTCATTCGCGATCTCGAGCCCGGTGTCAATCTGATGCCGGAGATCGAGGTCAGGAAAAAAGACGTTGTCCGCCTGTTTTTTACGGACGGGAAAAAATACGGAGAAATGTACGAACTGATTCCTGAATAGGAGGGGATGCGCCATGCTGTCGTTTTTGAAAAACATGTTTGAAAAGAAGCCGCAGGTCAAGGAACGGCTTCCTTTTTACGATATTGTCTGTCCGTACTGCTTCGCCAAATACGGACCAGACCAAGTTGTCTTCCGTGCCACACATCATCGTCAGGACGACGAAGACTACGCGTTGCAGGAGGATGAGATTCTCAATGCGTATCGGGATAAATTCGGACTCGATGCCGTCGATGAGTTGGAAGCGGTGATCGATCCTGAATCCATCCCGGAGGAAAACCATTTGTACGTTGATAACGTCCTCGCAGGTGTGACCGATCGGTATGGCATGGTTTCCAAGCGCAGATTATGCCCGAAATGCCACAACGAGCTGCCGATTACAGCGGGCAAAGCGCCGAGCAACATTATTTCGATTGTCGGGGCATCCCAAGTCGGGAAGTCCGTTTACATGACCTCATTGATCCATACCTTGCAGAACACGACTGCGAATCACTTCGATGCAGCGTGTATGCCGCTCAATGCGCAGATTAGCCGCAAGTTCCGGGAGAACTATGAGGCACCCTTGTTTGAACGCGGACAGTTGCTTGATTCTACGCAAAAAGAAAAGCGTCAGGAGCCGTTCATCTTCCAGTTCATTTTCAAGGATAGCGACAAGGCACCGTTGATCCTGGTGTTTTTTGACGTAGCGGGCGAGGGAATGGTCGACCGCGAGTATTTGGAGCTGTATGCGGCGCATGTGAAAAACTCATCAGGCATCTTGTTCCTGGTTGATCCGCTGCAAATCAAGACAATTCGCGATCGGGTCATGTTGCAAGCAGGGGATGAGCCCGGGGAATTCACGGCAAGGTACGACGAGCCGCGTGAGGTCGTTATTACGCTGTTTGAGAACTTCATCGGCTATCAGGAGCAGAGCAAGACACATATTCCGACTGCTGTCGTATTGACGAAGAGCGACATGCTGCATCTGATCAAGGAAGACGACGGCGAATACATCAAGTCCAACAGCAACGTTTTCCGCAATTTTGTCCATGAACAATATTTAAATACGACTGAATTTGAGAACATCGATGGGGAGATCCGCCGGTTCATCGAAAAGGTGGATAGACCGTTTAAAGACGCGTTGGATGTTTACTTTACGAATACGGCCTATTTCGCTGTATCTGCGCTGGGGAGCAATCCCGTCAATCAAAGGGTGAGTGGTGTCGTGACGCCGATTCGCGTCGATGAACCGTTTATTTGGTTGATGCACCAGCTTGATTACATCGAGGGGAGGGAGCGGTAGTGAGCAACCGTCAGCCCATTTTGCAGCAGTACTACACCCGCGGGCGACAAGGGGTTTTCCGTTCGAACGAAGGATACGATACTGTCGCCAAAACGCCAGGGCTGGATAACCAATTCATTAAAAAGGCGCTCCATCCGTTTTGCGTGTACGATGCGCCGCGACAGCTTCAAGAGCGGGCGGAAAGCAATCTGGCGCTCTTCCCGGAGGCGCTTGTCAGCTTCCAGGCCGAATCAGGAGAGATGGTTCTCGGTAGAAGTGTATTTGTCGGAGCGGATTTTACCGGTCAGCGCAATACGTTTTTTAGCCACAACTATGTCATTCCGGTAGAGCGTCGGGATGAGTTTATCAAGAATCCGGGCAAGATCTTTGGAGTGCGCTCTTTTACGAATCGTCACGACGATGCAGCGGGCAAGGAGCTTCCTACCGTCGATGACATCCCTTCTGAAAAAGGCTTATCGCAAGACCGAAAACAGCTGCTTGGGCAACTGGGCGTCGATGAGCGTTTATTCAAACAGCTCCTCTTTGCGGTGATGTCCTCGCTTGCAGCGAAAAAGAAGGTGTTCATCAGCCTGGATGTGGATATTAGTGCCTCATCCAAGAGTGCTGCTCAATTGTTGGAGATTTTGTACAGTTGTCTGCCTTATGAGATGCGCAGACATTTTGGGTTTCTCACTTTTAGCAACGAGCCGCAGAGCAAGAAGCATATCCACGTCACGTTCGTGGAAAAAGGAAGCATACGCCCAGGCGGGGGGCACAGCGACAAAGACTTTTTGTTCGACTTCGCCCTTGGTCGCGTTCAGAACGTCGATTTGCAGGACGGAGGACACGAATACCTCGACTTTGCTTGGGAGTATGTGAATGAGCCACGGATTTTGGATGCGTTCCACGAATTTTGTGAGGAAGTGCTGGCTGGAGCAGACCATGCACTGGCCTTGAACATTCGCACGTACTATGAGCTGTGTGCCCTGTATTTGATTGAAAAGGGACGAACGTCCGTGTATGAGAGCAAGCGGGCGGGCGTTTGGCAGGCGTTGAACAGCTATTTGGGACACAGCAGCCTGACACGCAAGAAACGGATGATCGAGCTTCAGGAAATGCTGATGAGGATCGAGGTAGAGGCGCTTTCGTCCAAACAGCTGCCTGACGGCGAGACGATCAAGCAAATGATTGAGTCCTACCGTGTCACCAGGCAGGAACGTCTGCAAATGGATTTGATCCGCTTCTTGATGGACGTGTTGATGAAGGCCAAGACCTCGAGACAGAGCAGCTACGTGGCAGAAGTGTACAAGCATTTGTCCAGCATCCGGGAGCTGTTTGGCTTCATGATGCGGACGATTTTTGGCTATCCACAGTTGGTGAAGCCGCTCTTTGAGGCTTATATGACCGAGCGGGTAGCCGCCGTGACCAGTTTGGACCAGATGCTAAAAGAAATTCGGTTTTGGACAGAAACAGAACCGCAAGCTATGCGCAATGCCGTTTTTGTTGCTACCACGACGGAAAAAGTATTGCGTCTATTTGCGCGTGAACGTCAAAAGCTCACTGCCGCCATTACCATCCATCAGTTCTTTGAAAGCATCGATGGGGCACGCAGCTATGCCGATGAGCTGTTGGATGAGCTGGACAAGTCCTTGATGAAGCTCGTCGCGCTAGACACGCTATCCAAGGATGATTTTCAAGTTCTCATCGCCCTTTTGGAGGAGAAGCCACAGAGCTTTTTCGGAACGCTGGATATGGAGAGTCGCCACAAACAAGAAATGCTCTTGAACCTGGCGAAGCTGCACGAAGAGAGAAGCACGCCACACCCGGCGGAGTTTTTCCGGAAATGGGATCGGGAAGCGATTTCCGTGCAGCAAAGAATGATCCAGAATATGTTGAGTAAACCGCTCCATGCGGACGAGTTCCCGCAGGTGCCGCTGGTCTTTTACCGGGAAGATCATTTTGGTCAGGAAGGCTTCCAGTTTGCAGAATTGCTGGAGTATGTTCAGCAAAATGGTGGGGAATCCGTTACACTGTCCTTTATCCAATGGACAATGAGCCAGCGGATGTTTTTCGAAGGGAAGTATTTGCTGCCTGCATACAGACAAGCACTGAAGGCCTTCTTCCTTGAGGAGAAAGGTAAGAGATTGCGGGACAAAGAATGGCGAAAACGGTGGTATGCGATCCGAAATGCTGATTTCCGCAAGCTTTTGGACGAGGTACGCAGCGAAACAGCCAATCCGCTCGTGAAGCTGTTTCGGCACAAAGCTACGGTGATATCCAGCGTAGTTGTCTTGCTAGGTGCTGGAGCGTGGGGAGGCTACATGGTTTGGGGAGGTACGAGTACGCATGTACAGCCACCTGAAACAAAGCCTGAACCGATCCGTCCTCCGGCTGTGTTCGTACCGGTTTATCGGTTGATGGTGGACGAGCCTGACATCCAACCTGTTCGTGGCGTTCTTGGGGAGCGAAGCCAAGATGCATCAACGGGCGGTCAGCCTGTTCAGACAACGACACCTTAAGTAAATAAAACGCCAACGCGGTCTGCTCTGGTAGGAGCGACCGCGTATTTCGGGGGTCGTTGTTGTACAAGAAAATGCCTCGAAAATATATTGACAAATATTTTTATTTGTGATATAATAAAATATTTTTCTGTTGAAATAACTCCTCGCTCCGTGATAAAAAGTAGTTGTGCGATGAAATGGTGTGAGGAGGAATAGGGTATGAAAGCTAACACAGGTGTGAAAATGATTCCGTTACAAGGAGAGGCATTTGGCAAGCCGATGGTGATCTATCCCACCTTGCTTTGGGATGATGATCAAGCGGTATTAGTAGATACAGGAATGCCTGGTTCATGGGAGACCATTCGTCAGGAGATGAGCCGTGCTGGCATACCACCTGAGCGTTTACAGGCTATCATTTTGACACATCAGGACATTGATCATATCGGCAGTCTTCCAGAAATCGTTCGTGAGCTTGGCGGACAGGTTGAAATATACGCGCATGAGCTAGATCAGCCGTATATTGAAGGCACACGCCCTCTCCTCAAAGCAAACCCCAAAAGCATGGCCCCATTACTTGCGATGTTGCCTGAAAAGGAACGCGAGCACTTGCAACGGCTTTGCGAAAATCCGCCAAAGGCAATGGTGCACAAGACACTAGCAGACGCAGAGATTCTGCCGTATTGTGGGGGAATTCGCATCATTCATACTCCCGGACACACGCCGGGGCATATCAGCCTTTATGTACAAGATAGCAAGACCTTGATAGCAGGTGATGCTATGGTCTACATGAACGAAGCACTGCGAGGACCGATTCCGCAAAACACTCTCGATATGGAAATGGCAGTAAACTCATTAAAAAAATTCGAGAACTTGGAAATTACTAGTATCATTTGTTATCATGGAGGCATGTGTCAAAACAACGTGCAAGAGCAGCTTCACGCTCTGATACGGTGAAGCAGTTACACGAGCTTACACGATAAAACAATGAATCCAGGTTGGAATATGTGGATATAAAAAGCGTGGAGGACACCAAGCTGGAGTAATCCTATGGTGTCTTTCCCATTTTATCCTTGCAACGTCTTTTGCGCTGTTTGCTCGATTTCGGTATGGGAGACTGGTGTAGCTGTAGAGGTTTTGTAGTATTTTTCCAGCGACTTTTCTGAACCTGTCCAACGAGCCAGTGCAGCGAACACAGCGAACATGCCTTTTTGCAGGAAGCGTGGAATGATTGGGAGGTAAAACTGACCCATCTGAAAGATCGTTCCCAAGAGGAGAATATTTTTCGGGATATTCTGCTTGATAATCGGCAAATAAAAGCTGCGCCCATCTGTATCGAGCCCGTATCCACAGCGGACAAACGCTTCAAAAGTACCTGCCGGACGGATTTCCACATCGAAGCTGACGAATTCGTTAGAGGGATTGTGGAACCCATGAATCTTGTCTGTCGGAATGGTTAGCTTCTCTCCCGGCTTCAGGATTACTTTTTTTCCAGCAATGGTTACCTCTAAATTTCCAATTACACCTTCAAAGGTTTCGACAAGTTTTGTATGATAGTGTAGAAAAATCCCGTTATCCGGTGGAAGATCGGTACGGAATAACAAATATTCGCCATTCGTTTCTTCCGTTGTCTTCAAAAAGGTAACTACTTCATTATTGTGTGGGTTACTTACACTGCGACTTAGATTTGACAAAACTATACCTCCTTGAAAAATAGTAAAAAGAGATTATTTTAAGACAGAATATAGATTAAATATAGATTATTTGTTCCGGGGCAACAATTAAAAAGATAGGATGTTCTACCTAAAGATGGAGTGGATAGTATGAGCGGCATGATCGTGGTTCCAGGGTATAGGGTGGTAGAGTTTCTTTCCACTCATTCAAAATTGGGAATTTATCGGGGTTACAGAAATAACGACAATCTCCCTGTCTTATTCAAAGTACCGATGGAAGGATCTTCCCATAAAGAATCTCTGTGGAAATTGAAGCATGAATATCGCATTCTTCAATCATTGGAATCCCATGCAGTGGAAACGATCATCGAACTCGTTACTCACAACCGTGAAACGGTAATGATTACGGAAGATTTCGGGGGAGTGCCGCTCTCCTTGCTTATGAAAATGAAAGGACTGTCGCTGAAGGAGATGCTCTTCATTGCGGTCCGTATGGCTTCCTGCTTGAAAGAAATCCATCAGCACGGAATCATTCATAAGGATGTAAATCCCGATCATATCCTGGTTCATCCTGAAACCTATGAGGTAAAGCTTGTTAGCTTTGGGTTGGCGTCTAAATGCCACCAAGAATACCAAAGTGTGATGAATCCAAAAGAATGGAAGGGGAATCTTCGCTACGTCTCACCGGAGCAGACGGGGAGAATGAATCGCACCGTCGATTACCGCTCCGACATTTATTCTTTTGGTGTCACGCTCTACGAGTTATTGACTGGAAAGCTGCCCTTTTTAACTTCGGACATGCTTGAACTCATACATGCTCATATGGCGAGAAAGCCGCTCGCTCCCTCCAGTGTAAAACCATCCGTTCCAGAGATTCTATCGGACATTGTGATGAAGTGTCTGTCAAAAAATACAGAGGATCGCTACTTTAGCATGTCTGGCTTACTGGCAGACATGCAGCGCTGCTATGACCAGCTTGAACAAAACGGTTTGATTACGCCTTTTCCGCTTGCTTTAGAAGATCGTGCTGATCACTTGCGGATTCCAGAGAGGCTGTATGGACGTGAGCAAGAAATCCAGATGCTCATCGATGCATTTGAGCAAGTTACGAACGGCGCTACGAGGATGGTTGTCCTCAGTGGCTCTGCAGGCGTAGGTAAATCTGCTCTCGTGCTAGAAGCGCAAAAAGCGTTTTTGAGAGGCCGGGGACGTTTTGTTTCAGGAAAGTTCGACCAATATAATCAGGCCGTTCCGTATTCGGCCATCATTCAAATCTTTCAGGACTTGATCAAGCAGCTCTTGGCAGGCCACGAACGCGAGTTGCTCACTTGGCGAGAGATGATACTCGACGCCATGCAAGGACTTGGTCAAGTGATCGTGGATGTCATTCCACAGCTTGAGGCAGTGATTGGCAAACAGCCTGCCGTACCTGAGCTACCTGCAACAGAAGCAAAAAATCGCTTTCAATGGGTGATGCAACGCTTTATTCGGATTTGGGCGCGACCAGACCATCCTCTTGTCTTGTTCCTAGATGATTTGCAGTGGGCGGATTCTTCTTCGCTTTTCCTGATCCGAGAGTTGGTTGCGGATATGCAGATCAGTCATTTTCTGCTGATTTGCGCTTATCGTGAGCATGATGGCAGTACGATGAATCCGTTGATTGCCCTTTTGACAGAGACAGGCATCAAGAGCCGCATTTTGCGTCAATTCACGTTATTGCCGCTTCGAGAACCCGAATTCAATGCGATGCTAGCGGATGCGTTGCATAGTGAGCCGGATATGACGAAGCCGCTGGTTACGATTATCATGCAGAAAACTGCTGGGAATCCGTTTTATGTAAGAGAATTCATTAAAACGCTGTATGATCGGAACTTGCTGTGTTATGTGAGAGAAGAACGGAACTGGCAATGGGATTTGGCAGAAATCGAGAAGCTGGGTACTACGGAAAACGTGGCCGATTTTCTCGTAGAAAAAATGAGAAGATTGCCTGATTCCACTCAGCAGCAGCTCGGTTATGCTGCTTGTCTGGGTAACTCGTTTTTGCTTCATTTGATAGCCAAGTCACGCAATCAAACGGAGTCAGAAGCCATCCAGCATATACGGCCTGCGATTGAGGAAGGTCTCATCTATCCGATTGAAGGAGCGGAATATCTGAATTACGCTGCGCTCGTGGAAGAAGAAGTGGCGTCTCAGATGAAGATTCGTTTCCGCTTTGTGCATGATCGTATTCAACAGGCCGCCTATTCGTTGTTAGCAGAGGCAGAGCGCGGACAGACTCACGTCAAGCTGGGCAGGATGATGTGGGAAATGTCCCAAGGGAGCGAATCTGGCTCCCTGTTCGAAATTTGCGATCATATGTACCGGGGCAAAGAGATACTGGAGGATCAGGCGGAGCGTATTCATGTAGCGTACTGTCATTTACTCGCTGGTCAAAAAGCGAAATTCTCTGCGGCATTTGAGTCCGCCTTGCAGTACTTCCAACGTGGTCTCGAGCTGGTCGGGGAAGAGGGCTGGCAGCAAAATCATGATCTGACCATGGAGTTGTGTGCGTTGACTGCGGAGACGACGTACCTCTGTAACCAATTGGATGAGGCAAAACAATTGTTTGAACGCGGGATGCAGCATGCCAAAACAGACCGAGAACGAGTACGCATTTTGGAAATGGAAATTCGCATGTATACACGACTGGCTGAATTTCCTCGTGTCATGGAGATCGCAAGCGAAGCCTTGGGGTTATTGGGCGTACCGATTCCCAAAAAGCCTGGCAAGCTCGATATCATTAAGGAAATGTTTCACATCAAACGCCGCCTCAAAGGCCGGAAAATAGATGAGCTGCTGTATTTGCCGGATGTTCCCGATGAAAATTATCAGATGGCGATGAGCATCATCAGCTACGCAGGCCCATCTGCTTACTATGTTAATCTCAATTGGTTTGCTTTAACGATTTTGCGTGCCCTTCATCTGTCGCTCGTACACGGAAACGCGGTCGCCTCGGCGAACGGTTATACCGGTTACGGGATCGTACAAGCTGCTCAATTCGGAAATTATCGAGAGGCTTACGAATTTGGGCAATTGGCTTGCCGTGTAGCAGACAGCTTCGCCGATCCGATCGCCATGACGAAGGCGTATGGTGCGTTTGCCTTACTGATCAATCACTGGTGCGAGCATGCGCGGACGAATATCCCTCTCCTGAAAAAAGCGATTCAGCTCGGCTTGGATGGTGGCGGCAACATTTATGCTGCCTACAATGCCCATGGGCTTTTGGAGGCCATGCTCTACTGTGGTGTGCCAGTGGAAGAATTGGAGCAGCAAATCGAGGAATACAGCGATATGATTCAACAAATCAAGGTCGTTGATCACGATGATCGACTCCTGTTATTGCGCCAGGCGCTGCATACTTTTACACGGTGGACCGACAAGGAACGAACGGCGTTTTGCCATGATGGATTTGACGAAGCGGCATATGTAAGCAACCTGCAAAAAGAAGGAAACAGCTACAAGCGGTACATGTACCACTACTATAAATCGATGGTTCATCTCATGTACGGGAACCACCTGGAGGCTGCAGAGCTGCTGGGTGAAGCAGAGCAATGGATGGATTCAGTCAGCGGACAAGTTCTTGTCAGCCAGCAAGTTTTTATGCAAACACTGGCATTGACGGGGCTCTATGAGAACGCCAACCGACAGGACAAATCGAAGTATGGGAAAAAAATCAAAGCAAATATCAAAAAGATGAAGACGTGGGCAAAGGAATGCCCGGAAAATTTTCAGCACAAGTGGTTGTTGATGCATGCTGAGTGGCTGCGTGTCACTGAGAAAAAACAAGAAGCAGGTCCTTTTTATGAACAAGCGGTTCAACTCGCCAAAAAAGATGTTTTCTTGCAAAACGAGGCAATGGCAAATGAATTGGCTGCCCAGCATTACTTGGCACTCGGACTCGATACGATTGCGAAGGTATACATGACTGAGGCACACGAGGTTTACATGCTTTGGGGAGCGGTTGCCAAGGCACGAGAGATTGGGGAACGGTACCCTTATCTTTTGCAACGGGTAAGAAACTTGGGGGCTTCCGCCGAGATTGCCACGACTGACCAGACAGCAGACCTCGTCGATTTAATGAGTGTCATCAAGGCATCGCAAACGATTGCTAGCGAGCTCCGCTTGGAAATGCTGCTGGCCACGATGCTGCGCACGGTGATGAGCAATGCAGGTGCGGAGAAAGGAATCCTCCTGCTGAAAAAAGATGGTGAATGGCTCATCGAAGCGGCAGGCTCTGTCGATTTGGACGTGGAGATCATGCAGTCTGTCCCGTATGAACATAGCGGGATGCTCTCTGTCGCCGTCGTGAATTACACCATTCGTACAGAAGAGATGCTGGTGCTCCACAACGCTTCGGTTGAAGGGGTCTTTTTCCGCGATACTTACATTGCGAAGCACCAGCCGAAATCGATTCTATGCTCCCCGCTCTGGCAGCAAGGAAAAATGATCGGCATCATTTATTTGGAGAACAACGAAACGACACATATGTTCAACGAAAAACGCTCAGAGCCGCTCAGACTGATCTTCTCGCAAATTGCGACCTTTATTGAAAATGCGAGACTGTATCATCAACTGGAGCAATGGAATCAATCCTTGGAAAAGATCGTGACAGAGCGTACCAATGAAATTCAGGCCCTTTTGCAAGCGAATAAAAATCTGTTAAACAATGCGGGACAAGGCTTTCTGTCTTTTTCCAAAAACCTGCTGGTCCATTCCGAATACAGTCGGGAATGTCTACGAATTTTTGGTCGAGAACTGGCTGGGGTGTCGGTCGCTGAGCTACTATACCCAGATCGTCCAGAGGACAGCATGTTTATTGAATCCCTTTTGGAAAAGTACTTTGAAGCAAAAGACCAAGGGCAAAAAGAGCTGTATCTCAGTCTTTTTCCTACGGAAATCCAGATCAATCAAATGCCGTTGAAGCTGGCATGTAAGCCGATTTATGAAGATCGGCGAGATTCGCCAGAGGGCTTGATGCTGATCCTGACTGATATGAGTGAGCAACGGGCGCTCAAATCCAAGATGGAGCGAGAATGGCAAAGGTTGAATATGGTCGTAACTGTAGCGATTAGTCTCCCGCTCTTCCAAAAGGTACTGCGAGCTTTTGATGCTTTCTTTGAGGATGGGTGGAAGCGAGTCCTCGGAGAAGAGATCCCGGATTCCGAGAAACTATTCAAATTGGTCGCTCAGATTCATCAATTTAAAGGTGACTTCAGCCAATTACACTTGATTCATACACCGCAAAAGCTGCATGATTTGGAATCGTGGTTGATTCAATGGGCAAAGTCCGAAGAACGCCTCTCCGACGAGGATGTGCGCGCCCAGCAGTCATTCGCAGAGGTTCAGGCTGCGATGCAACAAGATTTGTCGATCATGCAGCACAAGCTCGGGGTCGGGTTCCTGGATCATAACGAGCATGTGTACACCATTGCAAAAGAGCAATGGGAAAGCTTCGAGCATGAGATCACCAGTCTGATACAGGGGGAAGCTCAGCAGGAGCTGCTCCACCGCATCCGCAAGCTTCGCTATCGTCCTATGAAGGACATGTTGTCAAGGTATGAAGACTATGTAAGTGAGCTCGCTATCCGTTTGAATAAGACCATCGATCCGGTCGAATGGGATGCAGAAGAAGTACTGGTGGATCCGGAGCGATTCGAGAATTTTGCGAGGAGCTTGGTTCACGTATTCAACAATGCCATCGATCATGGAATGGAAGAAGAACAAGAACGATTGGCATGCGGAAAAGAACGCAGCGGCAAGATTCAATGCCGCATTTGGCAAGAGGATACTTCCTTGTGCGTCACGATTCGTGATGATGGGCGGGGCGGAGATAGGGAAAAGCTAAAGTTGGCAATGGCGGAGCATGCCACGGTGCAAGAAAATGCGAGTCTCGTATCGGGCAGAGGAATTGGCCTGTCCATTGTTAAGCAAGAGGTTGAGCAGTTGGGTGGAACCCTTCAGGTTGATACTCAAAAAGGTGAGGGCACCCGTTTTACCTTCCGAATCCCGTTGGAAGACATTCGCTAGACCCATAGAAACAACTGAGGCGACCGTGCCTCAGTTGTTTTGTTTGATCGACTAAAGAGAATTCGTAATGGAAGCCAAAAGTCGTTCTTCATCGATCGGTTTTAGAATATAATGGCGCGCTCCAGCGTTGATTGCTTCAAAAACGAGCGGCTTTAATCCGTTGGTGCTGACCATAATGATGTTGGCGTCGGGGAAGGTGCCGATGATCTTTTTGACAGTATCTATGCCATTCATTCCTGGCATATTGATATCCATCGTCACCACGTCGGGGAGGTGGGTCGCATACTTTTGATAGGCGTCCAATCCATTTGTTGCTTCTGCAATGACTTGATGGCCCGCCCGTTCCAAAATGATTTTCATGTAATCTCGTACTACAAGGGAGTCGTCTGCAATCAGTATACGAGCCATAAAACCTCCTGTATCGAAACGGTTAGTTATTCTTAGTAAGTAGTCTACTTTTACCATAACACTGATAGGAAAAATGTCGCAATCATTTGATCATAAAAAGTGTAGATGAACATATAAAAAACAAACGAATTCCAGTTTGTGATGAAACTGGATTTGTTTGTTTTATTTTCCAAATGGGTGATATAGTTGGGTTAGCAAAAGCAATCTGGCTTGCCGGGAGCATCACGATAGGCGAGCAAGGCATTGACCCCATGACTTAAGATGGCACCGGAACGTGTCACTGCGGCAACGAGTAGAGCCTCCATTATTTCCTCCATGGTGCCGCCTAGCTCTTTATACTTTTTGACATGAACATCGATGCAGTAGGGGCAGCCAGTCACGTGAGCGACCACAATGGCAATCAACTCTTTCGTTTTGACCGGGAGCTGGTGGGATTGCTGGTAGATTTGTCGCTCGAGAGAAAAATAAGAAGCGGCAGCCTCAGGGGCCAATTTCATCAATTCAGGGATATGCGACAAATTTGCTGATTCATAATACGAACGTGCTTTTGACATGAAACATCCTCTCCATTCCATGGGTAGTGGCTACGACTTCATTGTAGAGAGGGAAGATACTTGCTTCTGTAACTTACTCACCATTCTCACCAATCACCAGGAAAAAGGTTTTCCTGGAGGGCATCACGGCGAATAGCAGCGATTCGGCCTCGTCCTAATTGAAGCCATCCGGCTTTCTCAAACTCCTTGAGTGACCGACTGATTACTTCTCTGGCAGTCCCGAGTTCAATGGCAATCGCTTCATGGGTAACCGATAGGTGGTTGCTAGAATCAGTGGTACGACGGAGCAATAATTCGGCGATGCGGGCGTTGATCGGCTTAAACGCGATATCTTCGACCAGAGACGTGACGGAGACCATTCGGTTAATCATGTTTCGATAAATAAATTGACGCAAGTCCTTATAGCGATCCATCCATTCTTTGAAGACATCTACAGGCAAAAGCAGCAGCTCGGTTTCCTCTTCTAGCTGTGCGGACGCTTCATAGCCCGTCTCGCCTAAAATACTTGCCATCATGAGGACACAGACTCCCCCGCGTTGTACCCGATATAACGTAACCTCGCGTCCTGACTCGCTGATGATATAGATGCGGACCTTGCCTGACAATACAAAAGCAGCGTGGGCAAACAGATGACCCTGCTGCATCGTAAGCTGGGGAGAAAAGCGTTCCACTGTTATGTCAGGATGGCGCCATGCGCCTTCCGGAACAAGGGAAAAGCACGGAAAAGCATCCTTCACAAAGTGGATTCGATTCAAGTCCATTGTTTTACCCTCCGCGGCAACTTAATTGGTAAAATATTCATACATATAGTGTAGGGAAAAGACGCGATCTATACAATGGAATATCCGTCTGCAGACTGACGAGAGAACAACGCTGTAGCCTGATTTCTCTTCTACGCTGTTTTGCTACGATGATATAGAACTTATCTTGTAAAAATAACCAGTATCGAGGGGAAACAAAAATGAAACAAATGAAACAGTGGATAGGAGTAGGTCTCATCGCTGTAGGAATCGGTTTGGCCGGATGCACGATCAACAATAACGTGATCAAGATTGATGAAGAAAAAAGACAGATTGAATTACCTGCGGAGTCCATCGAGACGTTGAAGATTCTTACGGATTCAGGCGATTTGATCGTCAAAGGTGATGAAAAAGCAACCGTGATTCATGTAGAGGCGGATATCAAATCGAAAAATGTCAAACCCGAAGAAATCATCCTTACACTCGAGAAGGATGGGAATACCGCAACACTACGATCCGAAATAAACACAGATATCGGTGTTAACTATGTGGATATGACGCTAACGGTAATCGTTCCTGCCCAGCTGCCGATAGCCCTTACTGATGGATCAGGAGATATTGACATGACGAATCTAACAGGAAAGCTTACGATTGAGGATGACTCCGGTGATATTCAATTAACGAATACGAACGGAGAGGTAGAGATTCGCGATCAGTCCGGTGACATTACGATCAAGGATTCGTCTGCCCTCAAACTGATCGAGGATGACTCGGGTGATATCTTCATGGAAAATACGGGTGGAAATGTAGAGATTCACGATCAATCGGGCGATATGGTTATTCGAAATCATAAGGGCGACATAAAGATATCCGACGAAAGCGGCGACATGGTCATTGATACTGTCGAAGGAAATGTACGAATTGAGAATGACGGGAGCGGAGAGCGAACCGTTCTAAACATAAAAGGCTCGTTCACATCTAAATAAATCAGGACCGTCAGGGTTTTTGCCCTGGCGGTTTTCTTGTTCTTGTCGGTATTTTGACAGGTTGAGGGAAAAATTAGCCGACTAATGAAAAAAAGCTTTCCCTTCCGATAAAGAAGTGCTAATATAACAAAGGTAGTTCTAATTGAGAATGAATCTCTTTATTAATGATGATGAGAATTATTCTCTCTCGTAAATACTCGAGTCAATACGGAACATTACTCCAGGAAAAAGTAAGAAGAGTAGGGACGCGATGAAAAAGAGATATTTGATTGTAGCACTTATTTTGCTATCGTTCGTTTCACTTTTTATTGGTGTGAAAGATATTTCTCCGTGGGATTTGTTCAATCTCACAGATGACAAAGTGCAAGTGCTGTGGATTAGCAGGATTCCGCGTTTGATCAGCATTATCATCGCAGGGATCAGCATGAGTATCGCCGGATTGATCATGCAGCAGCTGACCCGAAACAAGTTCGTTTCTCCAACGACAGCAGGGACAGAGGACTCCGTTCGATTCGGAATATTGGTTTCACTCTTGGTGTTCGCTGATGCGAGCTCATGGGTGAGGCTGCTCGTTGCTTTTGCATTTGCTCTCTTTGGAACCTTTGTCTTTATGAAGATTCTTGAAAGAATCAAATTTAAAGACTCTATATTCATCCCGTTAGTGGGACTGATGTTTGGAAACATCGTCGGATCCATCACGACGTTTTTCGCTTATAAGCATGACCTGATGCAAAACATGTCTGCTTGGTTGCATGGAGATTTCTCCACCATTATGAAAGGCAGCTACGAGCTTTTGTACATAAGTATTCCGCTGGTGATTGTCGCTTACTTGTATGCGAACAAATTCACCATTGCGGGGATGGGTGAAGAGTTCGCCATCAACCTCGGGTTGAACTACAAGCATGTCGTCAACATTGGATTGGTCATCGTCGCTTGTGTAACTTCGGTAGTCATTCTCACGGTAGGGACAATCCCGTTTTTGGGGCTGATCATTCCCAACCTGGTTACGATCTACCTGGGAGATAACCTGAAAAAAAGCTTATCTCATACCGCTTTGCTTGGCGCGGTGTTTGTACTTGCTTGTGATATCCTGGGACGCCTCATCATCTTCCCATACGAGATTTCCATCGGCTTGATGGTTGGGGTCATAGGCAGCGGGATATTCGTGTACTTACTCATGAGAAGAAAGGCATATGAACAATGAAAGCGAAGATAGGTGCCCTGTCGATTGTGGCCATTGCTTTGATAGCCATTTTTATGATGATTGACGCCGGTGGCAACTGGGATTATGTCCTTCCTCGGCGGGCTAAGAAAATTCTTGCCGTCATTTTAACCGGTTGCATCATCGCCTTCTCTACGATGATCTTCCAGACAATCACGAACAACCGAATCTTGACGCCTAGCATCATCGGCCTCGATTCGCTCTATATGTTCATCCAAACATTTGTGATCTTTGTGTTTGGCTCCACCCATTTCACCTTGATGAACAACAACGTGAACTTTCTAATCTCGACAGGTGGGATGGTGCTTTTCGCAGGCTTGCTCTACAAATTCCTGTTTAAAAGGGAAGGGCAAAATATTTACTTCCTGCTCCTCATCGGATTGATCTTGGGCACATTGTTCAGCAGTTTGTCCACGTTCATGCAAGTATTGATTGATCCGAATGAGTTTTTGGTTGTGCAAGACCGAATGTTCGCCAGCTTCAACAATGTAAAAACAGACCTGTTGATTACGAGCTTTGTTCTGGTCATCGGAATCATGATTTACTTCTGGCGATACATCAAGTACTTGGATGTGTTATCACTCGGTCGGGATCAGGCGATCAATTTGGGGATTCCGTACGATTTTGTCATCAAGCGGTTTCTCATCGTCATTGCCATTCTCGTATCAATCGCGACAGCGCTCGTTGGACCGATTACCTTCCTTGGACTGTTGGTAGCGAATCTCGCCCATCAGTTTATGAAAACCTATCAGCATAAATACTTGCTGCTGGGCTCGGCTTTAATCAGTGTGATTGCACTGGTTGGCGGTTTGTTGATTGTGGAGCGTGTACTTGCGTTCTCCACGACGCTCAGTGTCATCGTCAACTTTATTGGTGGGGTTTACTTCATCTATCTTCTGTTAAAGGAGAATAAAGCGTGATAGAAGTCCGGAATGTCACAAAACAGTATGGTAGCAAAAATGTCGTGGAAAATGTCTCTGTGAAGATTGCCAAGGGGAAAATCACGTCTTTTATCGGACCCAATGGGGCCGGAAAGAGTACGCTGCTGTCGATGATTAGTCGCCTGTTGACCAAGGATCAAGGCGAGGTTTTCATTGAGGGTCAGGAGATTGGACAGACAAAGAGCAGTGAGCTGGCGAAGAAAATCTCGATTCTCAAGCAATCGAACCACATTACGGTGCGGTTGACGATTCGTGAGCTGGTCAGCTTTGGTCGCTTCCCGTATTCACAAGGCAATTTGACAAAAGAGGATTGGAAGTATGTAGACGAGGCTATCCAATATTTGGAGCTCACGGACATTCAACACAAGTACCTCGACCAGTTGAGTGGCGGTCAGCGTCAACGCGCTTACATCGCGATGGTTGTCGCTCAAAATACGGAATACGTCCTCTTGGATGAGCCGCTCAACAATTTGGATATGAAGCATTCCGTCCAGATCATGAAAGTGCTGCGACGTCTGGTAGACGAAAGGGGCAAAACAGTTGTCATTGTCATTCACGATATCAACTTCGCTTCCGTCTATTCGGATTATATCGTCGCTCTCAAGGATGGCAAGGTCGTGAAGGAAGGCACTACAGACGAGATCATCACACGACCGATCTTGAAAGATGTCTATGACATGGATATCCATATCGAAGACATTGAAGAAAATAAAATCTGTGTCTATTTCGCGTAAGCTCCATTTTCCTATCGTTAAAATTTTGATGGCCTGCCGGGGGTTTCATCAGCAAGCTATCAATAATTTTATATACTTTTACATTCTATATAGAGGTGAGAGAAGTGAACAAAAAATTACTCATGCTGTTTATGGCAGTACTGTTGGCTGTATTCACAGCTGCATGCGGCTCCAATAACGCCGCTCCTGCAACACCTGCGGCAGACGCAACAAAAGCACCTGAAGCTGCACAAACATCCGAAGAAGTTACGATCAAGCATAAATTGGGTGAAGCAAAACTGAAAAAGAATCCAAAAACCGTTGTAGCATTTGACTACGGTGTTCTGGATTCCTTGGACAAATTGGGTATCGAAGTAGCGGGTGTTGCACAGTCTTCCAGCATCCCTGCATACCTGGAAAAGTTCAAAGATGCGAAATACACAAACGTTGGTGGCTTGAAAGAGCCAGACTTTGAGAAAATCAACGCAATGAAACCAGATGTGATCTTCATTTCTGGACGTCAACAAGATGCTTACGAAGAACTGAACAAAATTGCTCCAACCATCTTCATGGGTGTAGACAATGCGAAGTACATGGAATCTTTCAAAGAGAACATGAAAACATTGGGTACCATCTTCGGTAAAGAAGCACAAGTAGAAGAAGAGTTGGGCAAAATTGATGCATCTATCAAGGAATTGAATGCAAAAGCAACGGCAAGCGGCAAGACTGCTCTGATCGTTATGGTTAACGAAGGCAAGCTGAACGCTTACGGCGCTGGTTCCCGTTTTGGTATCCTGCACGGTGAATTCGGATTTACGCCTGTAGACAAAAACATTTCTGTAGAAAACCATGGTCAAAGCGTTTCCTTTGAATATATCGCAGAAAAAAATCCAGACTACCTGTTCGTAATTGATCGTGGTAACGCGATTTCTAAGAATAAAGAAGTGTCTACTTCTACACAGCAAACTGTAGAAAACGACCTGATTAAGAACACGAAAGCATTCAAAACTGGCAACATCATTTACCTGGATTCTAGCAACTGGTACTTGTCTGGTGGCGGATTGGTATCTACCGCTGGCATGGCAGACGAAGTTCTGAAAGAAGTTAAGTGGTAAGAGGCTAGAACAGAAAGTGGCGACAGCCGAGGGGAGTAAGACATTCCCTGGGCTGTCGCCTTTTCATTTTTTAAAACGTGCTGATTTATACCCGGGGCTCCCGTTTTGCAAACTCCTGTAACATCCCTCTGATTTGTTCTACCAATAAAGCAGGTGCCTTCTTAGGTGAACCAGAGTCAAACGGTGGCTGGGGATCGTATTCCAAAATCAATTGGACTCCTTTACTCATATCTTCTCCCAATTCCCATGCAACTAATTGGAGTGCCATGTCGATACCAGAGGAAACACCGGCCGCTGTAACGATTTTGCCCTGACGAACGACTCTTTCCTCTGTTGGAGTGGTTCCAAGGGATTGGAGCAGTTCGAAGGACCCCCAATGAGTGGTGGCTACAGCTCCATGTAACAAGCCTGCGGCGCTCAAGATCAGAGAGCCATTGCAAACAGACGTAGTCCATTTCGTTGTTTCATGTATGTGGTGAATCCATTGTAGAGTTTCTTCATCATTCATAGGGGTTTTATAATTGGGCGGACTGCAACCGGGAACAACAAGAATATCAGCGGAAGTAACTTCAGAGAAGCTGTAATCGGCATGTAAATAGCCCATATTGGAGTCAAGCTTGATTAACCCTTTTTTCTTAGCGACAAACTTCACTTCACATTTCAGCGTAGCAGCGAATACATCGTATGGACCAATTGCATCTAATGCGGTAATGCCGTCGAAAAGCAAGATGGCAACCTTCATGATGATCTCTCCTTTGAAATGGGATATTTTTCTTGCAAACAAATACTAACATACATATACGGGGTATATGTATGGCGGAGTTGTGACTAACTGCAAGTAGGTATAGCAAAAAGCCGGTTACACCATAAAACGTGGTGAAAACCGGCTTTTTGCTTGTGGAATCTAACAATTATCTGGCTCCAACCAGCTTGCGCTCTTCCGTGTAAACAGGTTGGGTAGTGGTTTCGCTTGGTTGCTTTTGATCTACTGCATGAGACAGCTCATAAGGGAGGCAGAGCGGTACACCCGTGCGAGGATCAATTAGAATGTCTGCTTCGATGTTGAATACCTTACGCAGCATCTCAGGCGTCATGACTTCAGCAGGGCTTCCCTCAGCGACAACGGTACCGCGAGAGATTGCAACCATGTGCTGTGCATAACGGGTTGCGTGGTTCAAATCGTGGACGACCATGACGATCGTACGATTTTCTTCGTCATTCAACTTTTGTAGGAGCTTGAGAACCTCCAACTGGTGAGCCATATCCAGGAAGGTCGTAGGTTCATCCAGGAACAGGATGTCTGTTCCTTGCGCTAGAGCCATGGCAATCCATGCGCGTTGGCGCTGACCGCCGGATAGTTGGTCAACCGGACGATCATGGAAATCGGACATGCCGGTCATGGAGATCGCCCAGCTTATGATCTCTTTATCTTCCTTGGTCAAAGAGCCGAAGCCTTTTTGATGGGGGAAGCGGCCATAGGTAACGAGCTCAGACACGGTCAAGCCATCGGGTGCGGTTGGGTTTTGCGGCAAAATCGCCAGTTGCTTGGCGACTTCCTTGGTCGATTGCTGGTGGATCGATTTTCCGTCCAAAAATACTTGTCCGCCTGTTGGCTTCATAATCCGGGCGAGAGTTTTGAGGATCGTCGATTTACCAGAACCGTTTGCACCGACCAGTGCAGTGATTTTTCCAGAAGGAATGCTGATGTTCAAGTCTTTGACAATGGAAAGCTCACCGTATCCGATGTCCAGCTTTTGCGTATATAAGCGCTCCACAATGGGCCAACTCCTTTTTAAGCAAAGTATGTACCTGTAACGAGGTTGTTCAAAAAGTCGTCTTTTGATCACGCAGTAGTCCTGAGAGCGTATTCGACATCGAAATTGGCGTTCACCTTCGAAGTCCGGTGCTCATGTAGGTTCCCTACACTCCGCTCCTCCTTCTTCAGGTTCTCGCCACTTTCTCGGTGCTGAAAAGACGACTTTTTGAACACGAATTATAATTAATCGTAGTAATGATAATCATTTTCACTAAGATAAAGTATATAACGTAATGAGGTCAAATTCAATAAGTAAAAAGCCAACCTGCTCACATGCGTGAACAAATTGGCCTTGGGTTAACAAATGATTATCCAGTGTTAGTAGGTGATATGAGCGATGATCCCGTGTTCGTCGTCCAATACCAGCTCGATACCGGCGGAATAAGGGTTGCGCTGCATCTGGGTCTCCAGATAGTAGCGAATCGCTTCAATCATATTCATCTCGATGAAGATTTGTTGGCGATCCATCCAGTGTACTTCAGCAGAAAAGCCGTATTCTTCGTCCCACATCAGTTCGACGGAGATGTCTTGTGGCTTCAACTGCTTTTTGTAGGCTGCGTGAATACAGATCGCATTAATGATATCTTGTTCGGAAAATGTTATCTTTTCCATGCGTTCAGTTCCTGTTCTTTCTCACGCTTGGTTTTGAAGTAGACGATCACTTTACGGATCAGGATAATCACAGCGAGGATCGCCATCAGGTTGATCATGAAGCCAAGGATGGAGCCCAGGATACCCATGTCACCGAACAGGGATCCGAACAGCAAACCAGCCAGACCACCAATCATGAGACCTTTCATGAATCCGCCGCTTTTGCTTGCTGTAGCAGCAGGAGTTGTTGTTGTACCTTTATTTGTTGAAGCATTTACATTTGTATCAGCTTTGTTAGGCGTTTGCGTGTTCGTAGGAGCCGTATTAGAGTTGAAGGATTTTTTCCCGGACTTATAGCCTTTCGCGTCGGCATGATCAATGAATCCTCCGGCTGGAGCGAGTACGAGCATTACGGCAACCAACATCATGATGAGTTTTTTCATGTTATTTGAGTAGCCCCTCTCAGTTTAATGACTTGTATATATAAGTCTACATGAATATCGGACGAAATTCCAATGAGCTTTCAGTGACGATCAGTCTAAATACCTACAAAAAAGCCCCTGACAAGCGATCATGTCAGGGGTTCTTCGTTTTACGCACTCTTTTTCAGTTTTCGAGCTGCCCAGTTACCCAGCGATTGAATGAGCTGGACCAAGACGACGAGAATAACGACAGTAATGATCATGACTTCGATGTCCCATTGCTGATAGCCGTAGCGCAAGGCGAGATCGCCAAGCCCACCAGCACCGACTGCGCCCGCCATAGCCGTAGCGCCAATCAAGCCGATCGTCGCAATCGTCAGGCAGAGGACGATGCCAGGCCGTGCTTCGCGCAGCATGATGCGAAAAATTATCTGCGTCCGGGATGCGCCCATCGCTTGGTACGCTTCGATAACGCCACGATCGACGTCATGCAGGGCCGTTTCCATCAAGCGTGAGATGTAAGGCGAGGTATAGACGATGAGCGGCACAATTGCTCCTTCAATCCCAATCGAAGTGCCCACGATCAACTCCGTAAAAGGAATGATCGCAACCATCAGGATAATAAAAGGCAGCGAGCGCACAATGTTGATGATCGTATTCAGGGTGTGATAGATGATTTTGTTCGGGAAAAGGTGATTCGCCTGTGTGATGACTAACAAAATCCCGAGCGGAATTCCGATTAATGTCGCAATGAATAATGAAAACCCAACCATGATGACGGTTTCTTGTAGGGATTGTCCGAATACCGGAATCATTTCAATCAAACGCTCCATTAACTCCGCACCTCCTCTGGTGACACAATATCTACGCGGTAGACGGATTCACGCAAGAAGCGAATGCCATCCTGAATGGCCTGGTCTTCACCAGAAATGTGCAAAAGCAAAATGCCGAGCGCCGTTCCCTTAATGGTCGTAATCGAGCCGTACAACAGATTGGTGCTAATCGGAAAACGTGCAGAGAGTGTTCCTAGAACAGGATCGAGAGCGGCATCCCCGCGAAAGGCAACGCGAACAATTTTGGAAACGGGTCCGGTTTCTTTTATCTTGGACAAAATCTCCTGTGGTACCTGATCGTCGAAAACCGTTTTGATAAAATTACGTGTCGTTTGCTCTTGCGGATTGCTGAAAACATCCAGAACAGAGCCTTGCTCGATGACGACACCGTTTTCCATGATGGCTACTTGGTCGCAGATTTTTTTAATGACCTGCATTTCATGCGTAATGAGCACGATGGTCAGGTTGAACTTTCGATTGATGTCGAGCAACAGCTCCAGAATCGATTCAGTCGTCTGCGGGTCGAGAGCAGAAGTCGCTTCGTCACAGAGCAGGATTTCCGGATCAGTCGCAAGTGCACGAGCGATACCCACCCGTTGCTTTTGTCCACCGGATAGCTGAGAAGGATAAGCGTTTGCTTTATCAGACAAGCCAACCAAGCCGAGAAGGTCTTCTACCTTGCGCTTAATGACATCTTTGGGGACGCGATTCATCCGCAAGATTTCCGCCACATTGTCAAAGACATTATAGGAAGAGAGCAGGTTGAAGTGTTGAAAAATAATCCCGATCTTTTTGCGAGCTTGCCGCAGCTCTTTTTCTTTGAGGGTCAGCATGTTGTGGCCATTGACGATCACAGAACCGCTGGTCGGCTTCTCCAACAGGTTGATGGTGCGGAGCAGGGTACTTTTTCCTGCTCCGCTAAAGCCGATAACCCCGTAGATTTGCCCTTTTTCTACCTGAAGGGATACGCCCTTCAATGCTTCTACCTGCTTGTTTCCTACTTGATACGACTTATGAATATCGGTTAGCTGTATCATAACGAGTTCTCCTTGTTGTTCTTGATGTTCCTGGCGTCGATCTTACCAGGACGGCAGTACAGCCCCTTCAAAACGTTCGTCGATGAATTTTTTCACTTCTTCCGAACGGTAAATGTCTACCAGCTTTTTGATAGCTGGGTTGTCTTTGTTGGTTTCGTTGACTGCCAAGATGTTCACGTATGGAGAGTCAGCCGTCTCAGCGAAGATCGCATCTTTTTTCGGGGAGTAGCCAGCTTCCATTGCGAAGTTCGTATTAATCGAAGCTACCTCTACGTTGCTCAACGAGCGTGCCAGGAAAGCAGCCTCCAGCTCTTTGAATTGCAAATTTTTTGGATTTTCTACGATGTCCAGTGGCGTTGCATTGTCGCCCGCGCCATCTTTGAGCTTAATCAAGCCAGCTGCCTGATAGAGCAGCAGGGCGCGTGCTCGGTTGGTTGGATCGTTTTGAATGCCGACAACGCCGCCTGCCTGGATGTCCTCGACTTTTTTATGCTTGGTGGAGTACAGGCCCATCGGGTACGTGACGGTTTTTCCGACCTCGACAATTTTTGTTTTATGATCTTGATTGAACTTCGCCAAGAACGGGATGGTTTGGAAGCTGTTTACATCGAGATTTCCTTTATCGAGAGCTTGGTTCGGCTGTACGTAGTCGTTGAAAACGACGACTTCGACTTCAAGTCCTTTGCCTTTGGCGACTTCTTTCACTTTGTTGAGAATCTCTTCGTGCGGGCCGCCAGTGACGCCCACTTTGAGTGAGGTTTGTTCAGCAGCAGTGCCACCGTTAGCAGGAGCAGCTTCTTGTTTACCGCCGCAAGCCGTTACGAGCGATGCAGCGAGCAGTAGCGTAGTGAGCAGAAGACCAGTCTTTTTCATGAAAATACCCCTTTTCTCTGGATGTAAGATGGAAAAGAAAAAAGCCTCTTCCGACAGAAGAGGCGAAAACTGCGAGTATGTAACCACACTGCAACAATACCTCTCTTATCTGTCGGAATAAATTCCGCTGGATTTGGCACCGTATCGTTTGCGATAGGTTGCCGAGGTGTCATAGGGCCAGTCCCTCAACCTCTCTTCATAAGAGAATGTGCTATGAAATTATCATTCCAAACATTGTCGCTAATTCTTATTTGGATAGTTGGATTATAACGACTGAATTTTTAGGTGTCAACTGTTTTTGCAAACGAATGACTTGGTGGAAAAATGTGAAATTGATCAAAATACGAATATTATATTGAAGAATTAAAAAATCATATGTATAATGAGAGCGAATGAACCCGATACCAGCTATCGTAGGTGATGACATGACTCTAGTGGACTCCAATGAAACCAGAAAAAAGCTGTCTGCCATCTATAATGAGATAGCAAAAGAGTTGTTCGGATTTGGAACGACTTTGCTCCGAGTCACGATTGAAAACCAGATGATTACGTTCCAAGCCAAGCATCGCCGCTCTCCGCGCTCACAAGCGTTGGAAGGAGAAGCGCCGGCCCTCAAGCTCGAAGTCGATTTTCGCATGTCCCTTCTTTATAAGAAGAGACTGAGAGAGCGACTGGAGGAAGAGATGGGGTTGCCGTTGGAAGCCGTGCTACGGGACTATGATGCGCCTACGCAGTGGGCGATCACGAATGTTATTTTAGCTGAATCAGAACTGAATACCTGACGCAATCGTTCGGATTTTCTCTTTTGATCTATCTTAAGGGGAGACCGTAGACTTTGCGTAAAAACGGGTGTCACTTCTCTTTGTTTACGAAGAAAAGTGCTCTTGTTTAGAATGATACGTTCTAATCAAGGGTACTTTTCTTTTTATTGTACCACCATATTTTGTCATCAAATGAACCCAACTGGAGGAGAATTACGATGAAAAAATTACTTGCTGGAATCCTGTCTTTTTCTATGATGTCACTGGCTCTCGCTGGCTGTGGCAGCAACGATCAACCACAAGCGGGTGGGGCTGGCGGCGAAGCCAAGGGTGAGCCACAAAAGCTGGTCATCTCCACATGGGGCTTCTCTGAAGACTTTTTCCGCAAAGAAGTATATGAGCCGTTTGAAAAAGAACATAACGTGAAAATCGTACTGGAAATCGGGAACAATGCAGAGCGCCTGAACAAAATTCGCCAAGGAAGCTCCGATGTAGACTTGATCTACCTCTCTGACTACTATGCACAGCAAGGGATTGAGAGTGGCGCATTTGAAAAAATCGACCGCAGCCGCATCCCGAATCTGGATCAAATCTATGATATTGCCAAAGCACCACTGGGCGAGGAGTACGGTCCAGCTTACACGATTGGCCAATTCGGGATTGCCTACAATCCAAAACTCGTGAAAACCGAGATCAAGGATTGGAAAGACTTGTGGAACCCAGAACTGGCAGGCAAGCTGACATTGCCAAGCATTACGTCCACAACTGGCCCAATGGTTCTCGACAGTGCTTCCCAGATAGCGGGCAGCAAGGAATTTAACGAGGATCAAGCCTTCGCGAAAATGAAAGAAGTTAACCAAGGTGTAGTGAAGTTCTACGACAAGACCTCCGAATACGTGAACATGTTTGGACAAGAAGAAATCGGCGTAGGACCGATCATGGAAATGTACTTCAAAGACATCAAAGCCGCTGTTCCGGAAGCTGTTTTCGTACAACCTGCAAGCGGCGGATATGCGGTCATGAATACGGTTAACATCGTAAAAGGCTCGAAAAACAAAGCACTCGCAGAAGACTTCATCAACTACCAGCTGAGCAAGGAAGTTCAGGAAAAAACAGCAAAAGCAAAAATCGATTCCCCTGTAAACAAAACGGTTCAACTGACAGAAGAAGAAGCAAAAGGCGTAACGTACGGGGAAGAAACCGTAAGCAAGCTGCGTATGATGGACATGAAATTCGTTAACGAGCACTCTAAAGCATGGATTGACCGTTGGAATCGTGAAATCACGCAATAACGAGCGATAGAAAAACAAGGGCGAGGGTATAGACATTTGTGGATATACCCTCGTTTTCATGAGAAATGAACGTGAGGAGGACCACTCGTGCAAAAGATCATTCTTGACGTGGATACGGGCATTGATGATGCGCTTGGCATCATTCTCGCTGTGAAGAGCGGGCAATTCGATTTGGTGGGCATTACTACGGTGAATGGAAACGTGTCGCTGCGAAAAGCCACAGAAAACACGTGCAAAATTCTCGATTTCTTGCAAGTCGGCGAGCAAATCCCTGTCGTCTGTGGAGCATCTGAACCGTTGCTGCGGCCGTTGTTTTTCGAGCATGCCGTGCATGGGGAAGATGGCTTGGGCGGTGCTCTGGCAGGTGTTCCGGTTTACAAGGAGCCAACTGCTGGCTTTGCTCCTGATTTCATCGTGGAAAACGTACTCGCTCATTCCGGCGAGATTACGCTCATCATGACGGGACCGCTGACCAATTTGGCACTGGCGGTGAAAAAATGCCCGGAGCTTGTCCAACACGTCAAGGAAGTCATTTTCATGGGTGGAGTGGTCCGCGAGCACGGGAATGTGACGCCGGTTGCGGAGTATAACATGTACGTCGATCCAGAGGCGGCCAAGGTTGTGTTTCATGCCGGATTCCCACAATTGACGCTGGTTGGACTGGATGTGACGCGAAGAGTGCTGCTGAACGAGGAGCATATTCGTGAGCTAGGAGATACACCGATGGGCGAGTACGTAAGACAGAGTACGTCTGACTACCTCCATCGTTATTTTCAACGAAATGGCATCTATGCGTGCGCCATGCATGATCCATTGGCTGTCGCAGTCGCACTCGATCCGAAGCTGGTGGCGACCAAGAAGCTGTATGTAGATATCGAAACGAGAAGTGAGCTGTGTGATGGGCAAACGGTTTGCGACTTTCAAAACCGCCTACAAAAAGAACCGAACATAAACGTCTGTCTGGACGTAGATGCAGATGCGTTCTTTGCGCGTTTTATCGGCGCATTGAAAGCCTGACGATACCGTGAACAGGAGTTAATCAGATGAGAAAAACGGGTCTTTATTTATTACTGTTGCCGGGTGTGCTGTTTTTGACGCTGTTCATGGTCATTCCGATTGTGATGACGATTGCGTCCACCTTTTATCAAGATGGTAGCTTTACGATTCAAGGCTATCTCCAATTTCTTACCGACGCGTACTTCCTGAAAATTATGCTGACGACGCTGCAGGTCAGTCTGGTCACGACGATTGCGTGTGTCCTGATCGGTTTCCCTGCCGCGTACTACATTTCCAAGCTAGGCCCACGCAAAAAGGGCATCCTGCTGGCTTTGGCGATTTTTCCTTTGCTGACCAGCTCTGTCGTGCGGTCGTTCTCTTGGATGATTATTCTCGGAAAAAAGGGCTTATTGAACAGCTCGCTGCTTGCAATCGGGCTCATCGATAAGCCGTTGGAAATATTGTATACGCCGACTGCGATGATGATTGGTTTGATTCATCTGTTCCTGCCGCTGATTATTATTACGCTGGTAGGGGTGATGGAAAACATCGACCCAGATTTGCTGAAGGCGGCGGAGAGCTTGGGTGCTTCCAAGTTGACTGCCTTCTGGAAGGTCATTGTGCCACTTAGTGTACCGGGACTCATCATTGGTAGCATTCTGGTGTTTGTCGGAAGCTTGACTGCCTACACCACGCCGGCCCTGCTAGGTGGAAAACAGCGGGTCATCTCCACGTTTTTGTATCAAAATGCGATTACGCTTAATGATTGGCATTTGGCATCCGTCATTGCCACGATCATGATTGTCATTACATTTGTCGTCATTTATTTCATGAACAAGCTGGCGACGAAATTAAATCCGAAGGGGTAGAAACTATGCAGGAGAAAAATCGCGGGTTGGCCCTGTTTACCTCTCTCGTCTTTCTATTTTTGCTAGGGCCGCTCATTATCATTTCTTTTACGTCGTTTGAGCCGGGGAGCGTCTTGAAGTTTCCGCCGGAGGGCTTTTCCTGGCGGTGGTACGAAAACATTTTTAATGTAGAAATGTTCATGACGACATTCAAGACGTCGATGTTCGTTTCCTTGCTCGGAAATCTTTTGGCGCTCTTATTGGGGATTCCGGCAGCTTATGCGCTCAGTCGCTTTGATTTTCGCGGCAAGGGCATTTTGAATGGCATTTTCATCTCACCTGTCCTGATTCCGGGTATTGTGATGGGCTTTGCCATGCTGAAATACGTCATTGTCGTGTACAATTTGCCGATTTATGCGGGACTTCTCGTCGGTCATACGGTGCTGATGCTTCCGTTTATCATTCGCGTCATTGCATCATCCTTGTCCAACTTTGACTTCGCCATTGAAGAAGCGGCTTTAAGCCTTGGGGCAGGTCGTCTCGAAACCTTTTTCAAAGTCGTCTTGCCGAATATTCGCTCCGGAATTATTGCTGCGATTCTGATCGCTTTTCTGGAGTCGTTCAACAACGTAGATATCTCTGTTTTCATGACAGGACCAGGAGTAAGCACGCTGCCGATCCAGATGTTGACGTACGTAGAAAACAACTTCGATCCAACGATCGCCGCTATTTCCGTGCTGCTCATGATTCTTACGGCTATTCTCATGTTCATCATTGAACGTCTGATGGGGCTTTCCTACTTTACAAAACGATAACGGAGGCATCAACTCATGGCATTGCTCACGCTGGATAACGTATCGGTTGCCTATGACAATCAATATATTTTGCAAAACTTCAATCTCAATATCGAAAAAGGACAGCTCATCTCTTTGCTCGGTCCGAGCGGTTGCGGAAAGACGACGACGCTGCGCCTGATTGCGGGTTTTCTCGAAGCAAAAGATGGCCGGTTCATGTTTGAAGGAAAAGATTATACGCGCGTTCCGGTCAACAAGCGCAATTTCGGGTTTGTGTTTCAGAGCTATGCGCTGTTTCCACACCTTTCTGTATTCGATAACGTGGCATTCGGTTTGCGCCTGCGCAAGATCAATGAAACAGAGGTAAAGACCCGGGTACAGCAAATTCTCGAAGTCGTGAGTCTCGGCGGCTATGAAAAGCGTTTCCCGAAGGAACTGTCTGGTGGTCAAAGACAGCGCGTGGCGATTGCGCGGGCACTGGTGATTCAGCCCGACTTGCTGCTGTTCGATGAGCCGCTCAGTAACCTCGATGCCAACCTGCGGATCAACATGCGCGTAGAAATCCGTCGCATTCAGCAGGAGCTGGGCATTACGACAGTATACGTATCGCATGACCAGGAGGAGTGTTTCTCCATTTCAGATCAGGTGGCGATCATGAACAAGGGCGTGATCGAGCAGCTCGACGATCCAGCCACGATTTTCAAATATCCAAAGACAGAGTTTATTGCTCGCTTTATTGGTTTTACCAACTTCATCGACTTCGCAGAGCGTACTGAGCAGAACGGAGAAATCGGCCTGCGTGTCGGTGACCATCATTTTACCGCGTCCAAAAATCCGGGTACGGCGAATCCGTCCGGTAAAAAATGCGCAATGCGACCAGATGACCTCCTCGTGACGACAGAAGAGAGCACCGAGCTGGGAATGAACCGTCTGCGCGGGACGGTAAAGGTAAGCACGTTTTTGGGACGCAGCTATCAATATGTCGTGGAAACAGAGTTGGGTGACTTCACGGTCAATCAAGAGATGGAGACGCCGTACAAGACTGGCCTAAACGTCAATCTGCTGTTTCCGAAAGACAAAGTGGTACTCGTGGACTAAAGACAGGAGGTTATTTACGTGAAGGTCGATTTGTTGATTCAAGACGTCCAAGTGTTTAACAGCTATTTTAAAAAGTTCATCAAAGGAAACGTCGCTGTTTTGGATGAACGATTCTTCTATATTGGTGAGCGGAGTACGGAAACATTTGAAGCTGCCGAGATCGTGGACGGACAAGGCCGCTACATGATTCCTGGTCTGGTCGATATTCATTTGCATATTGAGAGCACGATGGTGACGCCGGAGACGTTTTCCTATGGTTTGATTCAAAACGGAGTGACGACGATCGTACCGGAGCCGCATGAGATGGCCAATGTGTTCGGAATCGAAGGGATCAAAGAGATGATTCGTGCGAGCCGTGATTGTGTCGTTGATATGCTGTACGCGATCCCGAGCTCCGTACCAGCTACTTCAATGGAAACGACAGGTGGGTCTGTCGAGATTGCAGACATGGACGAGCTCTTGCGTTCTGAAGAGATCATTTGCCTTGGCGAAATCATGAATTACGTAGACATCATCAAGGACCCTGACTGCAAGACGAATCGCATCCTGGAGCATATCCGCAAGACGTATCCAAAGCTCGTCATCGAGGGGCACGTCCCGAAATTGCTTGATTTGGACCTTCATCGCGTCATTTATGCGGGAGTGGACTCCGATCATACGCATCAGACACGTGAGGGCATGGAAGCGAGAATCGCAGCGGGCATGTTTCTAGAGATTCAAGAAAAATCGATGACGGATGAAGTCATGGACTATTTGATCAAGGAAGATGTTTCTGAGCATTTTTGTTTTGTGACGGATGATGTGAT
Source organism: Brevibacillus sp. HB1.2 (assembly GCF_013332495.1). Lineage (NCBI taxonomy): Bacteria > Bacillati > Bacillota > Bacilli > Caryophanales > Paenibacillaceae > Brevibacillus > Brevibacillus sp. HB1.2. Next base: position 54,563 of record NZ_JABMIU010000005.1, read on the forward strand.
GACCGATTCTTTGGTCAATCGTGGACATTTGAACCATATCGTGAAAAAAGCCATTCAAATGGGCATGCAGCCAGAGCGCGCAATCTACGCGAGTACATTTACCCCAGCTAGACGTATGAACATGACGGATAGAGGGGCGATTGCTCCTGGAAAAATAGCGGACTTCCTATTGCTGTCTGATCTGCATGAACTCAAGATCGAACGCGTCTATAAAAATGGGAAGAAAGCTTATGACGTCAAGGAAGAGTACCGACAAGTAGTCAAAGAGAAGCAGTTTCCTGCGCATTTTTATGAGAGCATCAAGCTATCACCACTTACAGAGCAGGACTTCCGCGTCACAGTAGAGGTGCCGGACAATCGTTATCCATGTCGGGTCATGCTTGTTCAAAACGGTTCTACTTTTACAGAGGATCACCGTGGAATCGCTGAGGTGCGGGAAGGACAACTCTTGTGGGAGGAGAGCCCGTACGGCTTGATCGCCGTCTTTGAACGCTATGGCAAAAACGGTAACCGTGGCTATGGCTTGATCAGCGGCGATACGATCAAACGAGGGGCGGTAGCCACCAGCTATTCGCATGACAACCACAATCTCTTGGTTGTCGGACACAATCCGCACGATATGATGGTCGCAGCTAATGAAGTCATCCGCAACCAGGGCGGCTTTTATGTGGTCGAGGATGGCAAGGTGATCGCGAGCCTTCATTTGCCAGTCGGAGGCATTCTGACAGAGGAACCATTGGAAAAAACGGCAAAGGAAGTCGAACAACTACGCCGTGCCATGGAGTCGCTCGGTTACGATCACTACAACCCGATCATGTCGATCAGCACGCATTCCTTACCGGTCAGTCCAGCCTTGAAGCTGACGGATCTGGGGTTGATCGATGTTAACGACGGGAAAATAGTTCCATTGCTGTTGATGTAAAAAAGTTGCTTGCTGAAAAGAAAGTTTTCGGCAAGCAATTTTTTTTGATCTAATAGTCCCGGAAGAAGCATATAAATTTTCATGCATAGGTATACATTCCTGAATCATCTCCCTATTTTCTTACTGGAATTCGGGTATTTGGTAGGTTTTGGTTTAGGTATTCAGAATCTGGGAGACTGGAAAAATTTTCTGTAACATGGTATTCGATCCTAATCCAGGAAAGAGGAGATAAATAAATGGATAACGTAGGGTTGAGAAACACACTGTTCAGTAAAGGGCTTTCGCTTTTGTTCATGCTGGCTATGATGCTGGTGGCAGGCGCAGCTACTCTCGTGTTTGCTGAGAAAGCCTCGGCACACGGGTACATCGAATCGCCAGCGAGTCGTTCTTACTTGTGTAAGACGGGGCAAAACACAGGCTGCGGTCAAATTCAGTATGAACCGCAAAGCGTTGAGGGCATCGGTTCGTTCCCCCAATCTGGTCCTGCCGATGGTGAATTTACCGGTGCAGGTCGCTATCCTGAGCTTTACACACAAACAGCAGATCGCTGGACCAAGATTACCTTGCAGGGTGGACAAAATTCGTTTACGTGGAATCTGACAGCCCCGCATAGTACAGCGGAGTGGAAATATTACATCACGAAAAAAGATTGGAATCCAAACAAGCCACTTTCCCGAGCTGATCTGGAACTGTTCTGCTCATTCCAGGACGGAGGGAAAAGACCTCCATTCACGGTAACGCATTCGTGCAATGTACCGACAGATCGTAGCGGTTACCACATTATTTTGGGTGTTTGGGAAATTGCCGATACGGGCATGGCCTTTTACCAGGCAATTGACGTGAATTTGATTAACAATGGAACAGGTATCGTAGAAAAGCCTACCGTTCCAGGTAATGTGATTTCTGTATCACAAACAACTACAAGCATTGAGCTTGGCTGGACAAAATCCGTGGCAACTGACGGAATCAAGCAGTACGACGTGTATCGCGATGGCAAACTAATCGCATCTACCAAAGAAACAGCATACACGGACAAAGATTTGACGCCTGCTACGGCTTATAGCTATACCGTTGTGGCAGTTGATAGCAAAGGGAAAGAGTCTAACGCTAGCAAGGCACTAACTGTTCGCACAAAAGCAGAAGATATCGTGGATACAGAAGCGCCGACTGCACCAGCAGGAATCATGACCCACAATCCAACAGAGACAGAAATCGACCTGATGTGGAGTCCTTCCCGTGACAATGTTGGTGTGGTGAAATACGAGGTGTACCGTGACGGTTCCCGCGTAGGGACAGTTGAAAAGCCTTCCTTTGTCGATAAAGGATTAACGGCAGGAACATCTTATACGTATACAGTCAAGGCAGTTGATGCCGCAGGAAATATTTCCGAAGAGAGTGCACCTTTTGCTGCAAGCACAAAGGAGAAAAAGCCTGAAGTACCAGGTGAAATCGCCGAGTGGGATTCCTCAGCTGTGTATGTACAGGGAGACCGCGTCTTGTATGATGGACTGGAATTCGTAGCAAAATGGTGGGTAACTGGAGAAAAGCCAGACCATTCCGATGCGTGGAAACTGGTGAGCGATGTCGTACTGTCGTGGGATTCCGGCAAAGCGTATGATGGCGGAGCGCAAGTGAACTACGGAGACAAGGTTTATGAGGCAAAATGGTGGACCAAAGGCGAAGAGCCAGGGAAAGCCGATGTATGGAAGCTGGTTGAATAATGGTGCAAAGCCCAGGTGATCCGCCTGGGCTTTGTTTGTGTAAGTGCAGCCACTATTTTGCCGATTCCTACTTGTTTTGATATACTTATAATTTGAATGATAAGCCCATCTTATAAGGTTAGAAGGATATGAAAAATGAATGAAACCTATTCGCTAAAAGAAAAATGGCGACAGTTTTTGGCTGTTTTGCTTCCAATCTTGATATCACAACTGGCGCTATTTTCGATGACGTTCGCTGATACCATCATGTCTGGACATGCCAGTCCGACAGATTTGGCGGGGGTAGCGATCGGGGCTAGTCTATGGACACCTGTTCAAGCAGGCTTGACGGGGATTTTGATGGCTGTCATGCCGATGGTTGCGCAGATGGTTGGGGCAGGGAAACGAGATCAGGTGCCTTACACGGTTATGCAGGCCTTATATTTGAGTGTGGGGATTGCGATCGGTGTCATCATCGTCGGTGGTTTGGTGCTTGATCCGATCCTGAACTGGATGCAATTGGAGCCTGTGGTGCGTACAATTGCTCGCGGCTTCCTGCATGCAATCGCTATTGGAATTATCCCGATGTTTCTTTATACGGTGCTCCGTTGCTTTATTGACGCATTAGGACAGACGCGAGTAACGATGTTCATTACCCTGCTTTCGTTGCCGATTAACGTCTTTTTAAACTACGCTCTTATCTTTGGTAACTTTGGTTTGCCTCGACTGGGTGGAATCGGTGCCGGGCTTGCATCTGGCATCACATACTGGTGTATTTTGCTGATTACTCTGTTTGTCGTGAATCGCGTACACCCATTTGTTGAGTTCGGTTTGTTCTCCCATTTTCACCGGATCTCGATGAAAGCATGGAAAGAGTTGCTGAAGCTGGGGCTTCCCATCGGATTTTCGATCTTTTGTGAGGTTAGCATTTTTGCGGCCGTCACTTTGTTCATGAGTGAATACAGCACGATTACGATTGCTGCGCATCAGGCAGCGATGAACTTCGCATCCTTCCTGTACATGGTGCCATTGAGCATATCCATGGCGTTGACGATTGTCGTCGGCTTTGAGGTCGGAGCCAAAAGGTTCCGGGACGCAAAGCAGTACAGTTATTTGGGGATAGGTATCGCTCTTGGGATCGCCCTTTTGTTCGGGATCAGCTTGCTGATGTTTAGCAAGCAGGTAGCTGGTTTTTATACGACCGACATCGAGGTGTTGGAGCTTGCCCAGCATTTCTTGATGTACTCGATCCTCTTCCTGATCTCTGATGCCGTCGCAGCACCTATTCAAGGGGTACTGCGCGGGTACAAGGATGTGACCGTTACCTTTATCGTTGCGCTGATATCTTATTGGGTGATTGGCTTGCCTTTGGGATACATTTTGGCGAAATTCACTTCGCTTGCAGCATTCGGATACTGGATTGGTCTGATTACGGGATTGGCTGCCGGTGCCATCTTCCTTTTTGGACGTCTGCTGTCGTTACAGAAACGCATGATTCGCAGCCATTCATAAGGAAACAGATAAGCGGAAAATCCCTAATGTGGGGGTTTTCCGCTTTTTGCATGAAGAATGAAAGCCCCGTTTACACTAGGTGAAAGACCAGATATACTTCTTATCATAGACGATGGAAGAAAACCTGACATCAAAGCAGATGGGGGGAGAGACTTATGTCACTCTCGATATTCACGACGTATGATTTTTTGCTAAAACTAGGAGTTGCACTATTTCTAGGCTTGATGATTGGTATGGATCGACAGCTCAAACACAAGCCGCTGGGGGTAAAAACCAGCATGGTTATTTCGGTTGCAAGCTGTCTCATTACGATTGTCTCGATTGAATCCGTGCATCGGTTCTCCTTGCCTGGACACACAAATATGGACCCATTGCGCTTGGCTGCTCAAATTGTGAGCGGTGTAGGTTTCCTTGGGGCTGGTGTTATTCTACGCCGGAGTAATGATGTCATTTCGGGCTTGACCACAGCATCGATGGTCTGGGCGGCTTCTGGACTTGGGATTGCAGTAGGAGCAGGGTTTTATTTTGAGGCAGTGACCGCGACGATCCTCATTATTTTGGCGATTAATTTGTTCCCGATCCTTCTTCGCTTGATTGGTCCAGAATCGCTCAGACAAAGAGATTTGTCGATCAAGATTGTGGTCGAAGGTGGGGGCGATTTGGATTTGGTGTTCAAGCAGATAAAGCACCTCGATTTACAAGTGAAACGGGTGAAGGTCAAAGACTTGGACAATAGTCTGCAAAAGCTGGAAATGATGATTACGGCATCGGAAAACACGTATACGACGGATATTTACAGTCTGCTGAAAGCGGTAGATCATGTTGTTTCTGTAGAAGTAGAAAGCAGATAAAAAGGAATAATAGAAGACGGAGGCCATGTGTGGCTTTCGTCTTTTTCATTTCATTTTCAAGTGGCTGTCGTGAGGGAAGAAGCGCATTTCCAGTCTACGCTTCGGCCTCCGCCCTGCTGAGGGTGTAGACTGTCCGCTCAGGAAAAAATGGCGGGAGCGCTTCAAACGTAGATGTTTCGAAGAAGTTTTCCATAAGTGAAGCTGAAATTCCCCGCCATTTTTCCCTGCGCTGGGTCGGGCTCCAGAGGCGCTTGGACTGGAAATGCACTTCTTCTACGCGGCTTTTGTTTTTTTGAAAGCAAAGTCTATGATGCGAAAAACGCTTCATGAAACCCCCTTGTATGACTAAAAAAGGGTGTAAAAGCATCTACTAAACACAAGCTGTACGTAAGCACTGTCACATGTCTGGAAGGAGACCGCCCGAACGAAGAGAGGATACAGGCGACTGGAAGACATGTGGCAGGGCTTCCCCCGACCACAACCGTTGGAGGACAACTATTCATTTTTCTCGGTTTAACACTTCATCTCTTGATATCAAGAATGAAAATCATTATCATTTTAATAGAGAATATGAGAAACCGTTGTTTATACAAGGAGGATGCGAGATGGAATTCAGAATTGAAAAGGACACGATTGGAGAAATCAAGGTTCCGGCGGATAAGCTGTGGGGCGCCCAAACACAACGCAGCTTTCAAAACTTTGAAATCGGCGAAGAAAAAATGCCACTTCCACTGATTCGCATGTTTGCCATCCTGAAAAAAAGCGCTGCTCTGGCGAATCAAAAGCTGGGTAAGCTCGACAATGAAAAGGCAGAAGCGATTGTCGCGGCAGCAGATGAAGTGATCCAAGGAAAATGGGATGAGCATTTCCCACTGGTTGTCTGGCAAACAGGTAGCGGCACGCAATCCAACATGAACGTCAACGAAGTCATTGCTCATCGCGCGAACCAATTGCTGCAAGAGAAGGGCAGCTCGGCTCGCATCCACGCCAACGATGATGTGAATAAATCGCAGAGCTCCAATGATACATTCCCGACAGCGATGCACATGGCTGGGCTGGTTGCTGTCGAGGAGCAAGTACTTCCTGCAATCCAGCTGTTAAAAGCAACGTTGAAAGAAAAAAGCGAAGCCTATATGGATATTATCAAAATCGGTCGTACGCATTTGCAGGACGCGACTCCGCTGACGCTGGGCCAAGAATTCAGCGGTTGGGTACGCATGCTGGAAAAATCGGAAAAGATGATCAAGGAGAGCAATGAGTACTTGCGTGAGCTGGCGATTGGCGGTACAGCGGTAGGAACAGGCATCAATGCGCATCCGCGCTTCGGTGAAATGGTCGCAGCAGAAATCAGCATGGAAACCAACCACCAATTCGTGACCGCAGAAAACAAGTTCCACGCGCTGACCAGCCATGATGAGCTCGTTCATGTACATGGTGCCCTGAAAGCACTGTCTGCGGATCTGATGAAAATCGCTAATGACGTGAGATGGCTGGCGAGCGGCCCACGTTGCGGAATCGGTGAACTTATCATTCCAGCGAATGAGCCAGGCAGCTCCATCATGCCAGGCAAGGTGAATCCGACCCAAAGCGAAGCGATGACGATGGTTGTATGCCAAGTGATGGGCAACGATGCTGCCATTGGCTTTGCTGCTAGCCAAGGGAACTTCGAGCTGAACGTGTTTAAGCCAGTGATCATCTACAATTTCCTGCAATCCGTAAGATTGTTGGCAGACGCGATGAAGTCCTTCAACGACAATTGCGCAGTAGGAATCGAGCCTGATCTGACAGTGATCAAAGAAAACCTGAACAACTCGCTGATGCTGGTGACGGCACTGAACCCGCATATCGGCTATGAAAATGCAGCAGCCGTAGCGAAGCTGGCTCACAAAGAAGGCATCACACTCAAGGAAGCGGCGATCAAGAGCAATTTGCTGACCGAAGAGCAATTCGATCAAGTCGTGCGCCCTGAACAAATGATTCATCCAAAAGAATAATATCTTCATGAACAAAACCGATGGTCCCATGTTTGTGGCCATCGGTTATTTTTTTGAGAACCATTACAGATGCGAACCACCACTTGCATCAATCAATTGACCAGTTACCCAACGGCCGTCCGAGGAAGCGAGAAAGGCGGCAATATCCGCTACATCATCAGGCTCTCCCCATCTGTTGAAGGTAGAAAGTCCAGCGGCGTACTTCTGCCCATTCGGATTATTTTGCAACGTGCCAGCATTCATCTCCGTGTTAATAATGCCTGGCAAGATCGCATTTACCGTAATATGACGGCTCCCCAGTTGTTTAGCCAGAGCGAGCGTCAGTGTGTTAACAGCTCCCTTCGATATACTGTAAGTGAACACGCTTGGGGAAGCTGCACGAGTCACGAAGGATGAGAGATTGATGATACGGCCTTCCTCTCTTAAGCGGGGCAAAGCTTGTTGGATCATAAAAAACGGTGCTTTGACATTGATGTTCATGACTTCGTCAAACGATTCCTCGGTAGCCTCTTCCAACGTTAAGATTTGTCCGATGCCTGCGTTATTTACGAGAATGTCAAAACGATAATCTCCTGTACGTTTCTGCAGTTCTTCGTCCAATGTCGCATAGAAATCGCGAATGCCGTCAAGAGTGCGCAGGTCCGTACCGATTGCGAATGCTTGGCCTCCTGTTCGTTCAATCTCCTGAACGACTGCTTCTGCTTCTTCTTGTCGTCTTCCATAGTGTACGACGACCAATGCGCCATCCTGTGCCAGACGTAATGCGATGCTACGACCAATCCCGCGGCTTGCTCCGGTTACCAATGCAATTTTTCCTTTCAAATTACGCATGGTTTCATCTCCCTTGATTCAAATTCAAGTTAGTTATAACACAAGGGGATGTTTGAAATATTGCTCTCTCATTCGCTCGGTTGGTCTCGTGAACGGAATGGCGATAATGTTAGAGAACAATCACTTGGCTTTACCTTTTCTTTAACAATTCTTGTTATAGTGATGCTATCTATATCTACCATGCACGAGTTCGGAGGTGTTTGTCCGTGAGGATTTTGATTGTAGATGACGACAAAGAGATTGTAGAGCTGATGGCGATCTATTTGAGCAACGAAGGATATGAGATCGAAAAGGCTTTTGACGGTCTGGAAGCGATGGAGAGACTGGAGCAGAAGCCCATCGATCTCGTCATTCTGGATGTGATGATGCCCAATCTGGATGGGCTGGAAGTTACCAAGCGAATACGAAAAAACTCGACCATTCCCATTCTGATGGCGAGTGCCAAAACGAATGATATGGACAAAATCCTGGGTTTGATGACGGGTGCAGACGATTATGTGGCGAAGCCGTTTAATCCGTTGGAAGTGATAGCGCGGGTCAAGTCTCTCCTCCGACGGTCGAACTACACGCAGGCAAGCAAACAGGATCATGTGATTGAGGTGGGGCCGTTAATTATCGACAGGCAAAGTCACTTCGTTCAGACAAAAGAGGGCACCCCGATCAAGCTGACGGCATTGGAATTTTCCGTCCTGCATCTTCTGGCAAGTCATCCGAATCGAGTATTCAGCTCGGAAGAAATTTTTGACCGTTGCTGGAAAATGGAGAATTTCGTTTCCTACAAGACTGTAATGGTGCACATCAGCAACCTGCGGGAAAAGCTGGAGAAGGCGACAAATGGCGAAAAGGTGATACAGACGGTCTGGGGGGTCGGCTATAAAATTGAAGCTTAGAGCCAAGGATTTTATCCGCATCCTGTTCGATTTGCTACTTGGCCTCTTGATCATCTACGCTGTTTTTCAGATGGCTGATTTTTTTGCCAACAACTATTTGTACACCATCCCGCAAATCAGAGAGTTCATCTGGAAATTGCGGATCAATTTCGATATCAACTCCTTCAAAATCCCGATCATTTTGCTGGCGACGGGTATGTTTGTGGCGTGGTCTGTCGTTCGTATCCGCAAGTACCTGGAACAAAAGCAGATGGAGCAAATCATAAACGAGCTGCATTTCATTGCAAAAGGAAATTATCATCACCAGATTTCCCTTCGTCCGAACGGCAGCTTGGGCCAAGTCGTCGATAGCATCCATGCTCTGGTCAAAAGCGCCTTGGATGCGATGGAGGAGGAGCGGCGGCTGGAACAATCGAAGGATGAGCTGATCACCAACGTTTCCCATGATCTGCGAACGCCGTTGACCTCCATCATTGGCTACCTGGGGCTGATTGAGCAGAACAAATACAAGGACGAAGAGAAGCTCAAGCATTACGCCCATATCGCCTACGAGAAGGCAAAGCAGATGAACGTGCTCGTCAATGATCTGTTTGAGTACACGAAGGTCCGCAATCGCGGGGCGTATTTAAACCGAACGGAGTTTGACTTGGTAGAGCTGGTTGAGCAAGTATCGGTAGGCTTTCGACTCGTAGCGAATGAGGCAGGGCTGCGTTTAGTCGTAGATACGCCTGATCAAAAAATTGAAATGGCAGGAGATACCGACAAGCTCGTTCGGGTTCTGGAAAACCTTATTTCCAACGCCGTGAAATATGGACGCGATGGTACGGAAATTGTCATTCGCGTCTTCCAGCAAGGAGATGGTATCGCGATTTCTGTCGCCAATAACGGTGCTCCGATCCCGGCTGAATATGTGCCGAGCTTGTTTGAACGTTTTTTTCGGGTGGAGGGTTCACGTTCGAAAGAGACAGGAGGCTCGGGTCTCGGTCTCGCTATCGCTAAAAGCATCATCGACCTGCACCAAGGCAGCATTTCCGTCGAAAGCACAAAGGAATGGACGACCTTCACGGTTTGGCTCCCACATACAATTTCAAGCCTTTGAGAAAAGCTTTACTTTTTCTTTACCTTTCGTTTCCGTTTATTTTAATCCAAAAGTCTATCCTGACTGCATGAAGGTTACAGCCTTTGTTTTTGCAGGTGTAGGAGGGCTTTTTTTATGAGGAAAACAACATGGGCTTTGCTCATGCTGACCATATTCGTCGGGTTGACGCTTTTGCGCGATTCAGATGCAGTAGAAGCAGATTGGAAATTCCAAGGACCTATTACGCTAACGGCAAAAACATACGAGAAGGTCGATGCACAGGCAGCGATTTTGTTGGATAGCCAGACAGGAGAAATCATGTACGCACAAAATGCGGATACGCCTTACCCGGTAGCAAGCATGTCAAAAATGATGACCGAATATATGCTCCTCGAAGCCATTAAGGAAGAGCGAGTCGATTGGGACGACGAGATCGTCGTATCGGAGAATGCGGCTGCGACTGGGGGAGCACGGGTCCATCTTGTCGCAGGAGAAGCCTATCCGATAAAAGACTTGTATGAAGCGATGGCGATTGGCTCTGCAAACAATGCAGCGGTGGCAATCGGCGAGTATTTGGCAGGCAGCACAACTGCCTTTGCGGAACAAATGAATTTAAAGGCAGCCGAGCTGAATCTGAGGTCCTCCTCGTTTGTGAATGCGACCGGATTGGATACTGGAAATGGGCAAAATGAAATGACGGCTCGCGATGTAGGAATGCTCGCGTACCACTTGCTCAACGACTTCCCCGATATTGTCAAATGGACGGTCGAGCCAACCCATACAAACCTCATGCTCGATGGGGCAAACGCTGATTGGAGTATCGCAGGGCTAGATGGGCTAAAAACGGGTTATACCAATGCTGCGGGGTACTCTTTCACGGCTACAGCGAAGCGGGGGGACAAGCGGCTCATTTCCGTTGTGATGGGCGCTGAAGAAGGTGCCACTCGTTTTACAGAGACAAAAAAACTGATGGAGAGAGGGTTTGACAATGGATAACGTGCAAAAAATAGAGAGACCGACAGAGCTGCTTGCTATTGCTGGTTATGCAGTGTTTGCCCTTTATTTGTTTCTCGTCGTGAAAATACTGCTGTTTAAATTCGGCAGTTTGGATACCAGCTTGCTAGTAGATCAGTGGAAAATCATTTGGAGCGATCCGTCTGTGATTGTGAAGCGGTTGCGTTACCAAAGTAATTTGGTGCCGTTTCATGAAATCGAAAACTATGTCAGATCGATTCGAAATTACCAAAGCTGGCATAGTGCGGTGAACTTCGTAGGCAACGTGATCGCCTTCATGCCGCTAGGATTTCTGCTGCCACTCCTGTTTCCAAAAAAAGCTGGCTCACTGTTCAGAGTCACCCTGCTATCCCTGCTGTTAAGCCTCGGTGTGGAGCTGACACAACTCGTGATGAATGTAGGAACGTTTGATGTCGATGACCTGCTCTTGAACACAGCGGGCGGGATGATCGGATATATCGTGTACTTGTTCATTTGGGTAATACAGAAAAAACGGTTCATCATTTCAGTAACTTCGTAGTCTACTTATAAGGCACCCACCCATGTGGTGCTTTTTTTACTATTTTTGAAAAGGTATGGATGAACCAACAAAGCCGGTGAGAAGAAAAAGCACAGGGCTCGTAGACCTTGACAACGCCTACCCAGTCGGAACTTCAAAAAGGGGACCACGCTTGTCGAACACTTCTTCTTTGAGAACCTTCCGCCCGTAGGGTGGCTTTGGCTCGACGGTCCCCTTTTTGAAGTGTAGACGGACAGTCAATCCCCCACGCTGGCGTGTCAGAGTCGAAGAGAACTGTGCTTTTTCTTCTCCTCCACAATGTTGACTCAAACAAACCAGTCCCCTCTTGTTATGTCCCAATGCCTATGTTTACACTAATAGAAAACCATTGAAAATTCATATCGAAAGAGAAGGTGATTCTCTTTGTTAGATAAAGCGCAAGAGATTTTACGAAAGTACTTTGGCTACGAATCATTTCGGGAAGGCCAGAAGAAAATCATCACGAGCCTGTTAGCCGGACATGATACCGTAGGCATCATGCCAACAGGTGGCGGGAAATCGATCTGCTATCAAGTGCCAGCGATGCTCCAAGAAGGAGTAACCATCGTGATCTCCCCACTCATCTCGCTGATGAAAGATCAAGTCGACGTGCTAGTCAGCATGGGCATTCCCGCCACTCAAATTAACAGCTCACTGGATTATAGCGAGGTTCGCGATCGACTCCGTATGGCGGCGCGAGGAGAGTACAAGCTGTTGTATATCGCCCCAGAGCGATTGGAATCCGAAGCGTTCCAAAACCTGATTCAAGATGTACCGATCTCGTTTGTGGCAGTGGACGAAGCGCATTGCGTTTCGCAGTGGGGGCACGATTTCCGTCCGAGCTATTTGGCAATTGCTCGTTTTCTTCAATCCTTGCCACAGCGCCCGATCGTCGCAGCCTTGACGGCGACAGCGACTCCAGAGGTAACCGAGGACATCAAGCGACAGCTAGAATTAAAGGACGAACGCCTTTTTATCACAGGGTTTGGCAGAGACAATCTCATCTTGTCTGTACGCAAGGGAGAGAACCGTCGAGAATTCATCCAGGCGTACTTGCGGGCGAATAAACAGCAGGCTGGCATTATTTATGCGGCAACGAGAAAAGACGTGGACGCCTTGCATGCAGATTTGGACAAGCGTGGCTTTGCTGTGACCAAATACCATGCAGGACTGACGGAGGAGGAGCGTGCAGCCAACCAGGAAGCATTTCTGTTTGATGACGTCCGTACGATGGTCGCGACTAACGCATTTGGGATGGGCATCGACAAGTCCAATGTGCGCTACGTCATTCATTACAACATGCCGAAAAACCTGGAGGCGTATTACCAAGAAGCAGGCCGTGCGGGACGTGATGGGGAGCCAAGTGAGTGTATTCTACTGTTTCAGCCACAGGATATCCAGACGCAAACGTTTTTCATCGAGCAGAATCAAGTGCTGGACGAACGCAAGGAGTTGGAATACAAAAAGCTGTACGCAATGATCGACTATTGTCGGACGCCGCGCTGCTTGCAGCAAAACATCGTGCAATACTTCGGCGAAATAGATGCTGCCGCGTGCGGGCGCTGCGGAAACTGCACGGATGAGACAGAGCTGTCCGATATTACACTTGAAGCGCAGAAGATTTTCTCCTGCGTCAAACGTATGAGAGAGCGCTTCGGTGCCGCACTCGTCGCGCAGGTACTGAAAGGCTCCAAGAATAAAAAGGTCACCCAGTTTTCCTTCGATCAGTTGCCTACGTACGGTCTGATGAAGGAATACAAGGAAAAAGAGATCGCAGACTTGATCCAGCTCCTCATTGCCGAAGGATATTTGCAAGTAACGGAGAGCCAATATCCAATCGTCAAGCTGGGGGAGCGGGCATTGCCTGTTCTGCGGGGCGAAGAGCGCGTCATGCAAAAAATCTCGATACGTCCTGTTCAGCTGACAGAGGATGACGAGTTGTTCGAGCACCTGCGCGCGTTGCGCAAGGAAATCTCGACGCGACAAAAAGTACCACCATACGTGATTTTCCCAGACAGTACCTTGAAGGAAATGAGCAGTGTTTGCCCGACTGACAAACAGGCCATGCTCAAGATCAAAGGAGTAGGCGAGGCGAAATTTGAGAAGTACGGAGAACTCTTTCTGGAGTGTTTGCAGAACTATGCAGCGATCAAGTCGTGACATTTACGTCACGGCTTTTTTTGCTATTTTTCCTTTCATATGCCTGCTATAGTTAGATAGCAACCCAGAATTTTCTTACATAATAGAATAGGAGGACAATAAGAGCAACACCATCGAGGGGCATTGACAGATTAAGAGAGACAGAGGGGAAAACATGAAAAAACTAGCGAAGGGCTTATTAAGTGTAGCACTTACAACCATGGTGCTAGGCAGTGCGATGATGGGGATCGCCGCACCGGTAAAGGCCGCAGAAACACCAACCAAAATTACACTGCTGGGTACATCTGATATTCACGGACGATTCATGCCGTGGGATTATGCTTTGGATGGCCCGAATCAAAATGGCAGCATGACGCAGCTGTTCACGATGATTAAAGAGATTCGCAAAGAAAATCCGAACACGGTGTTGCTGGATGCAGGTGATTCGATCCAAGACAACTCGGCAGAGCTTTTCAACGACCAACCGCAGTCTCCTATCATGGTCGCGATGAACGAAATGAACTATGACGCATGGGCTTTTGGCAATCATGAATTTAATTTTGGGCTCGATGTATTGGATAAGGTTAGTAGCCAATACAAAGGCTCTGTTTTGGCAGGGAACATTTATAAAGAAAATGGCGAGCGTTTCTTGCCAGCGTACACGATCATTGAACGCGCAGGTGTAAAAATCGGCGTCATTGGGATGAATACGCCGATGATTACCGATTTTGAAAAAGGTACCGATCATCTGGATGGCCTCGTGATCAAAAACCCGGTAGAAGAAACCAAGAAAGCTGTAAAAGAGTTGGAAGGCAAAGTAGACGTCATGATCGGTCTCATGCACATGGGCATCGAGAATGAAAACGGAATTCCGGGTACGGGTGTAGCAGATATCGCGAACGCCGTTCCAGAACTGACCGCGATTTTTGCAGGTCACATGCACAAGCTTGTGAAAAAGGAAGAGATCAACGGGGTCCTGATTTCCGAGCCAGACAAATATGCTACTCATATCTCCCGCATTGACCTGACCTTTGAAAAGAAAGATGGCAAGCTCGTGCTGACTGACAAGGAAGCGACAGCGCTCCCTGTAAAAGGCGCAGATGGCACACCAGCGGTATCCGATGCAGAGCTGGAGACCAAGCTCAAGCCTTTCCATGAGTTCGCACGTGCAGATGCCAACATCGTCGTAGCAGAGCTCAAAGGTATGAACTTGGTACCGAAAAACGAGATCGAGGGCATCCCGACGGTTCAAATTCAGGAGACGCCTCTATCTGACTTTTTCCATGAAGTGATGCTCTACTACAGCAAAGCAGACGTGGTTGCCCACCAGATCGACAATGACAAAGCCAAGCTGGATGTTGGTCCGATCAAGAAAAAGGATATCGCCTACAACTACCAATACGCAGGTGGCGAGATCACTGTTTACAAAGTAACCGGAAAAGACTTGAAGGACTATATGGAATGGGCAGTGGGCTATTTCAATTCCACGCGCCCTGGTGACGTGACAGTAAGCTTTGATCCAAAACGCCGCGCTTCCAAATATAGCACCAACGATTTCTTCGGTGGCGTGAAATACGAAATCGACCTGACGAAGCCATATGGCAGCCGCATCACGAACCTGCGCAAGCTCGATGAGACTCCGATCAAAGCGGAAGATACCTTGAAGCTCGGAATGAACTCATACCGGATGGAGGCTTTGCAGGCAAAAGGTGGCGCGTTGGAAGGACGCAAGTTCGAACAACTGTGGTCTTCCAAAGACAATACGGCGTTTGGTGAAACGGGTGGAACGATCCGCAATCGCGCTATTGCGTATCTGAAAGAAGTGAAAAAGGGCGTTTACGAGCCAAAAGTACAAAATAACTGGAAGATTACAGGTATGGATACCACTGCACCTGAACGCAAGGACGTCGTAGAGCTGATCAATGCAGGCATTCTGAGCGTTCCGAAAACAGCAGATGGCAAATACACCAATATCGCTTCCATCAACATCAAGGACGCGGTAACCAAAGAAGAAATCGCCGAACTGTCTGCAAAAGTAAAAGTCGATGCAGCGAAGTTGGCGACCGTCAAAACCAAAGGCGAATTTTATCATCAACTGAATGAAGCGAGAAAGGCTGCGGAAAAGTCGGTCACACCGCCAACCAAAACGCAGCAAAAGAAATTACAGAGATGAACGCAAGAAAGCCGTGACGCTAGTAGTCACGGCTTTTTCTTTTTCTATGACGCCAATCTGTCAACGAACGATTCTTCTGCGATACTTCACCAAGTACAACAGGAACCCGAGCAGCAGCAGTCCTTGACCAACAATCGCACCAGAGATGGAGATTCCGATATAGGTGATCAAGTAGTAAATGCCGGAGCCTACTGCCATTAGCAGATTCTCGATGAAGTTCTGAATCGCAATCGTTTTTCCAGAGCCGACCATCCGCTTGCCTTCATCCTGCAAGACGGTATTCATCGGGATAATGAACACGCCACCCATGAATCCAACGAGGAGCAACAAACAGATGGCAACAAAGATGTTATTCGTCCAAGGAAATAGCACGATGATGAGAAACATTCCGAATCCGTATGTCAGCGATCGAGTGAAATGAGACAAAGGAATGAGCTTGGGAGCGAGAAAAGCTCCGGCGATAATCCCGATGGATGTCGTTGCGAGAATCAGCGATACAGAGAAGCTCTCCGGATTAATCCCAAGCGCGAGGGGAATCCAAGCGAGTACGGCCACGCGCAGGACAGCAGAGGACATCCAGAATGCTCCGGTTCCAATCAGGGCAAAGCTCGTTTCTGGGCGATTCATCAGGTGCTGGAAGTCGATGAAAAAGCGCCGTGCTTCTGCCCCATAGCGAATCGATGAATTCCCTCTCATACGCGGAATGAAGAAAGTCATACCGAGCGACAGCAGATAGATCAGCAGACAAATTCCTGAGGAGATAAGCGGCGCTGTCATGTTTGCGATGGCTCCACCACCACCGATCCCTGTGAGAATCGCAAAGATCGTATAGGCTTCGATGCGTGCATTCGCATGAAACAGTTCATCTTCATTTCGAGTCAGCTCCGGCAAAATTCCGTACTTGGCCGGAGAATACACGACCGCTCCGACTCCAACTGTGAAATAACACAACATCAGCATGATGATGCTCGACTGGTCAATGAAAAACAGCAAGACGACACCAAGCGCTTTAATCAGGTTGCCAATCACCAGCACGATTGACTTGGCATGCTTGTCGGCAAAAGGCCCAACCAGTGGCGCGAGAAAAACGTAAGGGAGAAAGAATGAAATGGATACGAGTGCAAGCATCGCGGGAGAAAAACCGTTCTCCCGCAGCAGATTCGCGATGACAAACAAAATCATGTTGTCGGCAAAGGCCGATAGAAATTGAGTGAAGTACAGAGCTTGTAGTGGTTTTAATCGTATATTCACATCATTTTCCTCCAGTCTCCGCTAGTTGTTTCAAGCTGACGTAATCCGTTTTGCCGCTTCCGAGAAGTGGTAGAGCCTTGATGACTTGCATCGTACCCGGTATGAGCAATGGCGAGTATTGTTTTTCCGTCAAATACGCGCGCAATTGGCTCAGCTGAACCGATTCATCTGTGGTAAATAGCAGGACACGCTCACCTTTTCGCGGATCATTCACGTTGATTGCAGCAAAACCAGAGTGTCCGAAGCATTGCATAGCCAGTTCTTCAACCAGATTGAGCGAAACCATCTCGCCGCCGATTTTAGCGAAGCGCTTCAGGCGGGATTGGATGCTGAGAAAGCCGTCCTTGTCAGCTGTAACCAAATCACCTGTGTGGTACCATTCCTCAGCGGGAACAAAGCCTTTTCCGTGAATCATATAACCCTTCATGACGTTCGGACCCTTCACCAAAAGCTCTCCGCCAGCATCGATTCCTTCTACTGCTTCCAGCTTGGCGGACATTCCTGGCATCAAACGACCGACGGTTCCTGGTTTGTTAGCCAGCGGGGTGTTGAGCGACAGGATCGGGGCTGTTTCCGTTGCCCCATAGCCTTCAAAAATCCGTACACCGAACTTTTCCATCCACAGCTTGCGCACATCGTCCTTTAGTTTTTCTGCTCCTGCAAATACGTAGCGCAAGGAGTAGAAGTTGTAAGGATGAGCCATGCGTCCGTAACCTGCCATAAAGGTCGAGGTTCCGAAGAGGATCGTCGCGTTTTGATCATAAACCAATTCCGAAATCGCCTTGTAATGCAGCGGACTTGGATATAGAAAGACTGGAATTCCTTTGATGACTGGCACAAGCGTTCCTACAGTTAGTCCAAAGCTGTGGAACATTGGTAGCGCATTGAAAAACTTGTCGCGACTCGTAATATCGATTGTACAGGTAACCTGTTGGATATTCGCGTACAGGTTGGTATGCGTGAGTACGACACCTTTTGGCTTGCTCTCACTGCCGGAAGTAAAAAGGATCAGCTCGTTCGTAGTAGCCGAAGCTTTTTTCTTCCACAAATAAGAGAAGAGCGCGGACACTTTGTCAAAAGCAGTCGCTGATGCTTTCAAATCCTCGAGATAAAAAATTTTCATGCTCGGTGAAAGACCTGCGATGATGTGCTCTAACTTCCCTTTTTCAATGAATACGCGCGACGTCAGGATTGTATCGATATGGGCAGTCTCACAGCAATCCAAAAGGGAACGAATGCCGAGCGAAAAGTTCAGGATGGCTGGAGTGGTCCCGATGCGGAACAACGATAGCAGCGTTACGAGATGGCCTACCGAATTGGGAAGAAATATACCGACAACGGGCTTCCCCAAGAGCATCGGCTCCAATTTGTTGCCGAGTAAGTAACTGCCGATTAACAAGGTCTTGTAGTCGATCGATGACGTCAAGTCTTTGGCGATTTCCATTTTTGCACCATTCAGGCGAGCTGCTTCGAGAACTTCATCAAACAGATTCACGTTTTGCTTCATCCGGCTCTCAAACAGGCCTTCTTGGAGAATACGCAGGATACGATCATTGGCCGAGGCTTTTTGTTCGCGCATGGACAGGTTTTGATCGCGCTCGATAGTGAACGGAGTGCCTACTGTCATGGTCACATCCGGGAACCAGGAGAGCTTCAGCTTTCCTTTCAAATAGGAGAAGATCGAACGTTCCAGGCCATTAATGATGATCGGGTAAACTGGTACGCCAGTACGTAGAGCGAGATAGCCGACACCGCTGTAGATTTTCATGATGCCGCCCGTCGTCGTGATCCGACCTTCTGGAAAAATCACCAGCGTCTGTCCGTTGCGGAGGACGCGGAGCATGTGGCGGATGGAGTACGGGTTGAGTGGATCGATCGCGATGTGCTTGCGGAAGCGGAGGAAAAACGCAAACCGCTTGGCGATCTCCGTGTTGACGACAAAGGTCGCTTCTTTTGGCAAGCAAAAGGATAGGAGTACCGCATCTAGCAAGGAGACGTGATTGGGAGTGATAAGAGATGGCTTCGACAAGTCGATTTTGGAGAGTCCAAGTACACGAGGGCGAAACCACAGCATTAAAATCATTTTTAAGAAAGAATAAATAAGGGCCATGTGGACCACACCTTTACAAAGGATAATTCGTTGCTCTATAGCTTTTATTGTAAGGAGTGGAGCATGTAAAAAAAGTACCAACATTTATTGGTACCTGGTAATAAGACCTAGAATAGCTTTTTTTGGCTGGCTTTTGCGGCCGCTTCCTTGCTTGTTTTGACGCCCATTTTTTTTAGGATTCGGTTGATGTGATTTTTGATCGTACGCTTCGTGATGTGGAGAGATTGTTCAATCTGCGTTTGCGTCTGACCTTGGTGGATTAGTTGTAGGATGTCCCTTTCTGCGGGAGATAACAGCTTTTGATTTTCATCGTTTTTCAAACGCAAAAATTCGTTGCGCAGTGCCGCAGCTGCCGTAGGGTGAATGGCAGATTGGCTGTTGTGAGCAGCACGGATGGCATCGGGTATTTCCTTGAAGCTAGATTTGCTGATGTAGTTGACGGCACCCGCTGAGAAGGATTCCACGATTACTGCCTCGTCTGTTAGAGAGGTGAGCATGATGATTTTACTGTCAGCTTGGAGTGCCATGAATTCGATTGCCGTCTCGATCCCGTCCAGATTGTTCTCGGTCAAGTTAATGTCCATCAGGACGACATCCGCTTGGGCAGGCAAAAAGCGCTCGATTGCTTCTGCTTTGAACCCGGCTTCCCCTACTACGGTGAGATCCGGTTCTTTGTTCAGGAAGTCAATGAGACCTTTGCGCCAGACCGGGTCGTCCTCTACTAAAAATACCCTGATTGGATTCATGTGTGAGCGTCCTTTCGCTATTCAGAGTCGTTTGTGATGACGCGCTTTTTCGGGAAGAACAGGAAAACGGTGGTTCCTTTGCCTTGCTCACTGTAGATTTCCAGTTGGCCCTGATGCTTTTGCATGACATTGTAGCAGTAGGAGAGCCCAAGACCAAAGTTTTGTCCCGTCCTTTTTGTCGAGAAAAAAGGATCGAGTACATGAGGTAGGTTCTCTTTGGTAATGCCTGTGCCTGTGTCCGCGACAGTGATGATGAGATGCTTGTAGGACAAAAATAGCTGAAGATGGAGCTTGCCGCCCGACTTCATGGCTTCCAGCGCATTCATGCACAAGTTGGTGATAACTTCGCGCAGTTGTACGCCATCGCCATATAAGCGAAGGGTTTCGTCTAATTCACTAACGACTTCTACCTGTTGTTTTAGGGTGTAGGGCGTCAGAGTTTGTGTGACTTGCCCGATAATTTGGCCGGGGTCACATGGTTCTTCGCGCAGCTCGACGTCCCGCAGCTGGTTTTGAATCCGATTCATCATGTCCAGCATATGCTGCGAGGATTGCATCAGGACAAGCGCGTCTTCTTTTAGCGACGGCTGGTTGGTTTCATCTGCATATGTCTCGATACGGTCGGCATATAGCGATATTTTGCCTACTTCATTTTTGATCGTATGGTTAATGATTTGTGCACCGGAAGTCAAGGCGCGCAAGGTACTGTCTAGACGTCGTTTTTCTACGCGGAGACGGACGCCAAGGAAGCCGTATTTCAAACTAATGGCAACGATCAGGATAAACTGGATTGTGACCACGACCATGTTGTAGCGCCAAGCTTCGTAATCGTTCTGGATACGCATGACATAGATGAAAATAAAGACGAAAAACAACGGAATGATGATGAGTACGTTCGTGAAAAAGCTGTTCTTTTTTACGAGTGGATCTTTTTCTCGCATGTACTGCACGATAAGCAGCGTACAGGAGAACAGAAAAAACGGAATTACCCATGCCACCATAATCCAGTAGTTAAAAAGCAGCTCGGGATAAATGGGTGTAATCCAAAGCATCCCAAGCGGCATGAGAAGAGCTGCGTATTGTATCGTCAGCTTTACTTTGCGAGACAAAAATTCAGCTGAATGTACGGCAAACATGAGAAACGTGTACGGCAAACCCACTTGGCAAACAAAAGAAGAGATGCGGCTCACCAATATCAGGGTGTTCGTGGTCCCGGGCTTTGCGGCCAGGTAATCTGCAAAATAGGGCATGATCGTCTCGTCAATCACGCCTGAGATAAAGCCCCCAGCCCCAACAAAGGCAGTCGCACAAGCCCAGCGGATCGACGTTCGTTTCGGGTCTGTGAACAGAACGAACAGACCTAATGCCCATATGGTAAACAAGATGAAAACCATCATGGATTTGCTATCTCCTGTCAAACATTATTTATCTATTATATCGTACATAAGTCAAAGGACACGGAAAAATTAAAGGATGGACAAGCATTCAGGTGTTTATATTCAGAATATATATAGCTATCCGTAATCTTCGAAATCGCATGTATATATGCCCATCATATTCATAGGAAAGCAGGTTTTTCCAAATATTCGTGGAAATGAAAAGGATTGGTTGTGAGTTTCGTGACTTTCTATCTATTCAACGGCGGGTGATAGAGTGAAACGATTAGATTTAATATTCCAGACGTTAGTAGACGCTGGTCCTGATAAAAAAGTAAGCGCTTCAGAGTTGGCTGATCGGCTTGGCTTGAGTCGAGCGAATGTGAGCAGTGATTTGAACCGTTTGTGGAAGGAAGGCCGAATCGAGAAGGAAGAAGGGCGTCCGACGCTGTTTTTTGCCAAGCAAGAAAACGATTCGCTCTATTTGGCGGAGACATCGCTGGACAGACTGGCGAAAACCAACAAGAGCCTGATCACGCGTATTGAGCAGGCAAAGGCGGCCGTCTTGTATCCGCCGCGAGGGATGCATTGCTTGATTTTGGGAGAAACCGGTGTGGGCAAATCGTGGTTTGCTGGGATGATTCACGAGTTTGCCGTTGATATTGGACGCCTGGATAAGCATGCTCCTTTCGTGATTTTTAACTGTGCCGATTATGCTAACAACCCCCAGCTCTTGATCAGTCAATTGTTCGGAGTCAAAAAAGGGGCGTACACCGGAGCGGAGATGGACCGCAAAGGACTAGTGGAAAAGGCAGACGGTGGCATTCTATTTCTCGATGAAGTACATCGGCTGCCAGCGGAAGGACAGGAAATCTTTTTTACCTTTATGGATAAGGGCATATTCCGCCGCGTAGGGGAAACAGAGATGGAGCGGACGGCTCACGTCCAGATTGTGATGGCCACGACAGAAAATCCGGAGTCGAGTCTCTTAAAAACGTTTATGAGGCGTATTCCCATGGTCATCAAGCTGCCCTCTTTGGTTGAGCGTGGCTTGGAAGAGCGTTTTAGTATTACGATGGAAATTTTTCAAGAAGAAGCTTTTCGGTTGGGGAGAGAGATTCAGATATCGGCCAATGCTGTGCAGGCATTCTTGTGCTATCACTGCCCGAATAACATTGGGCAGTTAAAAACGGATATTCAGCTCACCTGCGCCAGCGCCTATGCCGAATTCATTTCGTTAAAAAAGAATCAGCTGCACGTATCGGTTCAGGACCTGCCGCATCATGTCAAGCAAGGGCTGCTTTTGGTGAAGGATTACAAGCAGGAGCTAGATGAAATCATTGGGACGGAGCACAATTGCTATGTCGTGCAGCCATCAAAAGAGGGTATCTGGATCGGGCGAGAAACAGAGGATACGACGGACAGTGTCTATGAAAAAATCGAGCAAAAAATATATGAACTGCAAAACCTCGGTGTGAGTGAGGAAGAATTGGAGTTTGACATCGAGAATTATTTTACGACCTTTATCAAAGGTGTCCACCAACGCGTGAACAAGGGCGACATGGCCCGGATTATCGACCCGTTCATCATTCACCTCGTGGAAGAGATCGTTCGCTTTGCAGAGGCCAAGCTGGAGAAGATTTTGAGCCAGAAGGTGATCTTTGGTCTCGCGCTGCATATTCAGACGTCGAAGGAGCGCCTCGCACAAGGCAAGCAGATCGTAAATCCGCAAATCAACCATGTGCGAATCAAATACAAGAAAGAGTTTGCTGTGGCGCTAGAGTGTGTACGCATGATAGAAGAAGCGATACTCATGGATCTGCCGATTGGTGAGGCTGGATATTTGACCATGTTTTTCGTGCTCGACGATGTCAGCATGGAGGAAGAGCGGGAAACAATCGGGGTGCTTGTTATTACGCACGGCAGCGGTGGCGCGACAGCGATGGTCGATGTGACGAACCGATTGCTAGTCACACAATATGCGAGAGCCATCGATCTGCCGCTCGAAGAAGATTCCATGAGTGTTTTGGAAAAAGCGCTGAAAGTAGCTAGAGAGATCGGGAGCAAGGCTGGATTGCTGTTGCTCGTAGATATGGGGTCGCTGCTCGGCTTTGGCGAGATCATCGAGCGGGAGATCGGCATCCCAGTCAAGGTCATTCCGATGGTCAGCACGCCACATGTGATTGAGGCCACTCGAAAGGCCATGCTCGGTCATTCACTGGAGGATGTTTACCGAGATGTCTTGGGCATTTCACTCTACCAGCGGGAGGAGCAGCCGAAAGAGCAGGTGCAAAAGCATGTTCCGGCGCTGACGATCGTCGCTGCCTGCTTGTCTGGGGAAGGCAGTGCCTTGTTTTTGAAAAAGCTGCTGGAATCGAGGCTCAGGTACGATGATAACCTGCTGGAATTTGTGCCGCTGCAACTGATCGATAAGGCACAAGCCCGCAATCAGCTTCGAAAAATCAAGGAGGAGAGGAAAATTCTCTTCGTGGTGAGCAATTACATTCTCGATCGCGAATTGCGTCACCATAGCATGGACGATGTTTTGAACGGAGAGGCGATGGCTGACATCCAGAAAGTGATCGATCTGGAAGAGGCCTATCTGAAGATGCAAGAGTCGCTGGGGGAGCACTTGCAAATGGTAGAGGGACAAGATGTTCTCGCTGACGTGAGGATGTGTGTCGGCCGTATGGAAGAGCGACTGAACAATTCTTTGGTTTTTGACACGCGAATTGGGGCGTACCTGCACATCTGCTGCCTGGTTGATCGCTTGAAAGCAGGAACGCAATCCGTAGCGTATATTCAAAAAGATAGTTTTTTGCTGGAGAACCGCAAGCTGTACAGCTTAATCCGACATGAATTATTGCCGCTGGAAGACAAGTATGAGGTCGTGATCAGCGAAGATGACGTTTGTTTTATCATGAATTTCTTTATACACAACAAAACACTGGCGTAACCAGTGTTTTGTTTTTTGATTTTTCCACCTTCAAAACAAAACACTACAGCGCTTACATAAAAACACTAATAGGGATGACAAGCGAAGAGGCCGCGAAATATGCCTAACCATGCGGTGTTTTTGGAAAGCGCATACATTTTTTGGTGTTTTGGCATGTAACTTGCTCTTACAAAAAGGCATATCGTCGAGAGGAGGGGGTACAATGAATATTTTATTGTGTTGCGCAGCAGGTATGTCGACTAGCTTGCTGGTTCAAAAAATGGAGGAAGCTGCCAAAGAAAAAGGGTTGGACGCAAAGATATGGGCAGTTTCCGCAGATGAAGTGAAGCATCATATCGATCAAGCAGCAGTGCTCTTGCTGGGGCCACAAGTTCGTTACAAGCTGACAGAGATGAAAAAAGAAGGGGCATCCAGAGGAATTCCTGTAGACGTAATCAGTACGGTTGATTACGGAACGTTGAACGGGAAAAACGTGCTTGAGTTTGCACTTCGTCTAAAACAGTAGGAGGGGGATGCGTATGGGCGGATTTGTTTCTTTTATGGAAAACCGCATGATGCCGATTGCAGGGAAAATGGCGGAGCAAAAGCATCTGCAGGCCATTCGTGACGGAATTATCCTTACTTTGCCTTTGTTGATCATTGGTTCCATTTTCCTCATCATTGGCTTCATACCGATACCCGGTTATGACGAATTCATGGGTGGTATTTTCGGCGAGAAATGGCGAACGAAGCTGTTGTATCCGGTAGGTGCTACTTTTGACGTCATGGGTTTGATTGTTAGCTTTGGCGTCGCCTATCGACTGGCGGAGAAGTACAAGGTCGATCCGCTGTCGGCTGGAGCAATCTCTGTCGCATCCTTCTTGCTCGCCACTCCGTATAAAATCATGTTCACCCCTGAGGGAGCGAGTGCAGCCCAAGAGGTTGGCGGCGTCATTCCTCTTACGCTAATGGGGAGTCAGGGACTTTTTGTAGCCATGATATTGGCGATCTTATCAACGGAGATTTATCGCAAAATCATCCAAATGAAAATCGTCATTTCCATGCCACCCGGAGTTCCCCCTGCCGTTTCTCGATCTTTTGTGGCATTGATCCCTGCGGGTGCTGTGCTTGTCGTGGTCTGGCTGATTCGGATTCTTCTGGAAAACACCTCCTTCGAGAGTATTCATAATATTGTAAAAGATTTGCTTGTCGGACCATTGAGTGTGGTCGGTAGCAGCTTGATTGGAGCCATCATATGCGTGTTGCTTATTCACGTGCTCTGGGCCGTCGGTTTGCACGGTGCTGCGGTGGTCGGCGGAATTATGAGTCCAATCTGGCTTACCTTGATGGACCAGAACAGAGCGGCGTTTCAGGCAAATCCGAACGGTGAATTGCCAAACGTCGTTACCACGCAATTTTTTGACATGTGGGTATATGCAGGCGGATCAGGTGCAACTTTGGCCCTCGTTTTCCTGATGGTATTCATGGCACGAAGTAAACAGATGAAAAACATCGGCCGGCTCTCGATCGGACCTGGTTTGTTTAACATCAATGAACCCGTCATATTCGGTATGCCGATCGTTATGAACCCGCTCTTGATCATTCCTTTTGTACTGACCCCTGTCATATTGGTCATTATCAGTTATTTTGCGATGTCGCTCGGATGGGTAGCAAAGCCTAGCGGGGTATCTGTTCCGTGGACGACACCATTGCTTGTCAGCGGGTATTTGGCTACGGGAGGAAAAGTGTCAGGGATGGTTCTCCAAGCCGTGAACTTCATCATTTCGCTCGCGATCTACTACCCGTTCTTCCGACTGTGGGATAAACAAAAAGTTAGCGAAGAAAAAGCGGGTACTGCTTCCGATACAGCTGTGACTATGTAATCGCTAGAGGAGAGGCTATCTATGAAATTGATTGTGAATGCAGACGATTTTGGGTATTCCAAAGGCGTCAATCTGGGCATCGTCGAAGCGCATCGAGAAGGAGTCGTTACTTCTGCGACCTTGATGGTCAATATGGAGGGGTTCGAGCACGCTGTAGGGCTGGCCAAAGAACATCCAACGCTCGGAGTAGGCATTCATCTTGTACTCACATGCGGATCGCCAGTCAGTCAGGATGTACCATCGCTAACGGATGGAGAGGGGCGTTTTCGACGCGGGCAAGATCATTTGATTGCCGCTGTACCGGAGGAGATTGAGCAGGAGCTTCGCGCTCAACTAGGGGCTTTCGTGGCGTCGGGGCTTACTTTAACACACATTGACAGCCATCACCATGTGCATGCACATCCAGCCGTTTTGCCGATTATTCTGAAGCTGGCAGAGGAATATAGAGTGCCAGTTCGCTATCCGTGGATGTCCGGGACGGAGGAGCAGCGAGACCAGTCGAGTGTTTTGACGACAGAAGGCTTTTCTCATCATTTTTATGGAGATGACCTAACCGTACAATCCTTCGTTAGGATCGTAGAGGATATGGCAGATTATCCTGTAGTGGAGATCATGACGCACCCTGCTTATTTGGACGAAGCGGTACTGACAGGTAGTTCATACGCAAAGCAACGAACCACAGAATTGAAAATCTTAACAGCAGCAGAGTTAAAGCAATACATTCGTGATCAAAAAATACAGCTCGTGACTTTTAGCGAACTTGGATAGGTGGAGATAGCTTTGGACCATACAGACGTTATTTTTCAACTAATACTTCACGGAGGAAACGCGAGGAGTCTGGCAATGGAAGCGATCGCCCTGGCTAAAAATAGAGACTTGTCAGGTGCAGAGGACGCGTTGAAGCGTGCGGGAGAAGAGCTCGGTCGTGCACACCAAAATCAAACGGCACTTATCCAGAAGGAAATTGCGGGCGAAAAAACGGAGATCAGCATGCTCTTGATTCACGCCCAGGATCATTTGATGAACGCGATTACAGTCAAGGATTTGGCTACGGAGTTTGTTGAGATGTACAGCCAAATCCATGCAGGCAAGGAGGCAGGAGTATGAGCGGAATCAAAATTGTAACGATCGGTGGAGGGTCTAGCTATACACCTGAGTTGGTGGAAGGCTTCATCAAGCGCTACGATGAATTGCCCGTGCGGGAATTGTGGCTGGTTGACATTCCAGAGGGCGAGAAAAAACTTCAAACTGTGGGCGCTCTTGCAAAACGGATGGTGGAGAAGGCAGGGGTACCGATCGAGATCCATTTGACCTTGGATCGCAGAAAAGCACTTGCAGGCGCTGATTTTGTCACGACACAAATGCGCGTAGGACTCTTGGATGCGCGGATCAAGGATGAGCGTATTCCTTTGAAATACGGGGTGATCGGTCAGGAAACGAATGGACCTGGCGGCTTGTTCAAAGGCTTGCGTACCATTCCAGTCATTATGGACATTTGTCGTGACATGGAAGAGCTATGTCCAGATGCTTGGCTGATTAACTTCACGAATCCGGCTGGTATGGTCACAGAGGCAGTGCTGCGGTATACCAACCGTAAAAAGGTCATTGGACTGTGCAATGTTCCCATCGGGATGAAAATGGGTGTTGCTACTGTTTTAGGGGTCGAGCAATCACGGGTTCATATTGATTTTGCCGGATTGAATCATATGATCTTCGGACTGGGTGTGTACCTGGATGGGGAAAACGTCATTTCCCAGGTAATCGATAAGATAACGGGCGACCAATCGGGTATTACGATGCAAAACATTTTGGACCTTGGTTGGGATAAAGATTTCATCCAAGCATTGGGGATTCTCCCGTGCCCGTATCATCGTTACTACTATCAGACCCGTACGATGCTTGAGCATGAGCTGGAAGAAGCGGAGCAGAAGGGTACGCGGGCTGAAGTGGTCAAGCAGGTGGAGGCGGAGCTATTCGCACTCTACGAAGATCCAGACTTAGATATTAAGCCTCCGCAGCTGGAGCAGCGTGGCGGAGCCTATTACAGTGAAGCTGCCTGCAATCTCATTTACTCCATTTACAACGACAAGCGCGATATCCAGACGGTAAATGTTCGCAACAATGGAGCGATTGCCAGCATTCCGGATGATTCGGCGGTCGAGGTAAACTGCGTGATTACAAGAGAAGGACCGATTCCTTTGGCTGTTGGTGATTTGCCTGTTCCCGTGCGTGGACTCGTACAGCAAATCAAGTCGTTTGAGCGAGTGGCAGCGGAGGCAGCTGTAACGGGTGATTACCATAAGGCGCTATTGGCGATGAATATTAACCCGCTGGTGCCGTCTGATGTGGTCGCCAAAAAAATACTCGATGAGATGCTTGAGGCGCACAAGGAGTACCTGCCCCAGTTTTTCAAGCCCGTCACATAAGGATGGGACTCGTGTGAAATACAAACTCCTCGCCTTGGATGTGGACGGAACGATTTTGATGTCGAACCATACCTTATCCAAAGTAACAGAGCGGGCCATTACCCAGTTAGTGAAGCAAGGCGTCCACGTCACATTGGCAACTGGCAGGGCATACCCATCTGCCAAATCGTTGGCGCAGCAGTTCCAGATCAGCGCACCACTTGTTTCCCATGATGGCGCATACGTCGCAGATCCCAAGACGGATCAGGTGTTGTATGTACAGCGTATTCCGTATGAGATAGCGGCGAGGATGACAGATATACTCGTTTCGCATGGCTTGGATGTCATGCTGCTGCATGAGTCTTATGCTGTCACGAATCGCACGTGGAAGTGGACGGACTTGTTTCCGTTGTTAAATGCCTGGACACTGCGCCAGCTCTGGAAAAATCAATACCCGCTCAAAATTCAGGCCTCGCGATTGATAGCCGGATACGTTCGAAAACATGAAGTGTGTGCTCCGAAAATATTCGTCACGGGTGACGAAAAGCGTCTGTTGGCAGCAAGACAAGAGCTGGAGAAAGCCGAGCTTTCGGGGATTCGCGTGACGGCATCGGGCGCGAATAATTTGGAAATATTGCCTGTGGGCATCTCCAAGGCAAGTGGTCTAGCGGTAGTGAGTGAGAGACTTGCGATTCAGCCTGACGAGATCGTTGCTGTAGGTGACAATTACAATGATGCAGAGATGCTCCAATTCGCCGGAATGGGTGTGGCGATGGGCAATGCTCCTGATGATCTGAAACAGCTGGCTCGGCATGTCACGGAAACGAACGATAGGCATGGGGTAGCAGAAGTCATCGAGAAGTTTTTTCTGTAAGAGTTTGGACAGGAAGGGAGGCGTGAAATTGATCCGAATGAATCTGGAAGTAGCTGTGAGTGGAGGTCTCCATGCTCGCCCTGCTTCTGTCTTGGTGAACCTGCTCAATCAATATAGCTCGTCGGTCAAGATGATCTACAATGACAAGCAGGCGAATGGCAAAAGCATCCTCAGCGTAATGGCTCTGGGGGCAAAGACCGGAGATGAAATTATGTTTGAGGTGGAGGGGGCCGACGAGCAAGAAGTGGCTGAAAGGCTTGAGTCCCTATTTGAAAGGAACTTTGCCATCTAACAGGGAGAAAATCACGTAAGAAAGCCAGTGCCTGCCGAACGGGCACTGGCTTTCCTATTTGATCCTTACGCGTGTTTGCGGAATACGACCATGACTTTGAAGTAATCGCCATCAATCTCGATCGACAGCCTGCCGCCTTGCAATTCTACGATGCTTTTTGCGATAGCCAAGCCGAGGCCAGAGCCTTCGGTATGTCGGGATTGATCAGCGCGCTTGAACCGTTCAAACAGTTCCTGTGCATCAAAGTCGATTTCATAGGCGGAGACATTTTTGAACGTCAGGATGACCTCATCCTGTGTCTCTGCCAAATGGATCAGGACGCGCGTATTCGGCATGGAATACTTCAGGGCGTTGCCGATTAGATTTTCAAATACGCGCCACGTTTTCTTGCCATCCAGAGGGGCGACAATCTTTGGTTGCTCCGTCGTTACGCGGAAGGTGAGCGTCGATTGCTCGATTTTGTCACTGAATTCTGCAATGGATTGGTTGAGCAGGGATGCGACATTCACTTGCTCGATATTTAGCTCAACCGCGCCGCTGGACATTTTCGCTGCGTCAAACAGATCATCGATGAGAACGCGCAGTCGATCTGCTTTGCGATCCAATACATCCACGTAGTTTTTTCGTTCCTCTGGCGTCAGATTTTCTTGTTTGAGCAGGTTCACGTAGTTGATAATCGACGTCAGCGGTGTTTTCAAGTCATGGGAGACATTCGTGATCAGTTCGGATTTCATGCGCTCGCTTTTCATCTGCTCTTCCATCGCGTGCTTGAGTCCCTTTGTGATGTTGTTGAGAGAGTGCGCGAGATCAGATAACTTCCCTTTTTTCACCTTTTGAATCGTAGCGTTCAGATTTCCCCCCGCCATTTCGGAGGCACCGTGCATGATGCGGTTCATCAGTCCCAAACGGCGTAGCGTGTATGGGAAAACGACGACCATGTAGAACATGCCATACAAGAAGCTAAAAAACAGTAGGGTGCCAGAGCCTTCGACTAGGCCGACGAATCCAAAACCGATACTCATCCCAAACATGACAGTCAGGATGAACAAGGTGGATATTTTAAAGAACATGCCGCGGTTGGCGTAGCTTTCTTTAAGAAGAACACGCTGTCTGGCTAAAATACTCTTTTGCCACTGCTGCGTAAATCTCTCAGGTTGGTTGTACATAAGCCATGCCTCCATGAATTGTAGAAGCAGGTAAGCAGTAAACAACGAAACGAACGCAAGGGTGAAGAAATGCTCAGCATCAATTGGTAAGAAGAAAAAGCGCGTGCTCGCGATCATGATGAAATACGTAAAGCCAAGTACGAACGCCAGCGCCATTCGAATATCCAACGGGATAAAGCGGAACAGTGCCAGGCTTTTCGCTACAATCGGTACTTCTAGCGCTTTGCTTACTGGCAAATACCAGTAGCAGAGTGCAAGGATGAGCAGAGTGCCCCCGAGCAGGACAACCTCGCTAATCAGCCGATCCCGAATGGAATCGTAGTAAAGTGCATCTGTGTGGACCTGACTATATCCGTCTGGTTCTTTTGGGACATAAAAGATACCACTTAGTTGATTCAGTTGATAAGTGCGATTGATGCTTTCCAGATCCCCGTTCGTATTCGGGAGGTTGATTGTATAGCGCGCATATCGGGCCAGTTCCCATTCTGTAGGTTCTTGAGGGAGATTGGTGTAAGCTTTGTTGTTCTTTTTATCGGTGACATAGTATTTGAAGGAGCCACTTCGAAGAGTGAGGCTATTTTTTCGTTCCTCGTACTCTGCATCTCTTTCGGCGATTTTGTTGTTCACCTGCTCCTGATAATGCGACATTGCTCTCGCGATGTCTTCTTGTAAGCTGCGTGAATGTTCTTCGGTTAATTGAGCGACTCTCTCGTTGTCACGCTCTCTTTTTGCCTGTTCTATCATATCCGAGAGCTGGTTATCTTCCTTAATCGACCGGAGGATTTCCTCATGCTCTTTTTTGAGCTGATTCGCAGTCTTCTCGTCGAGCTTTCCTGGAGTGTAATCTGCATAATCTACATGAACGTTCTTCACCAGCTCGGCAAATGTCTCTAATTCACGATTAAAGCCTGAGCTTTGAAAGTAATTATCCTCTTGGAGGTTCTCGCGTTTATGGTACAGATCAGCCATCGTCAGGAGAGCGAGCGAAATACTCACGATCATAACAATGAGCACGGGCACCGCAAAGCGTTTATTTTTCGATTTTGTATCCAATTCCCCATACCACCTTCAAGTATTTAGGTTCCTTCGGGTTGATCTCTATTTTTTCCCGAATGCGTCTCACGTGGACGGCCACCGTGTTTTCCGCGTTCATATAAGGCTCTCTCCAGACCCGTTCATAAATGTCCTCGATCGAAAACACCCGACCCTTATTTTCCATTAACAGCTCCAAAATTTTGTACTCGGTAGCCGTCAGCCTGACCTCGTTACCGTCAATCGCTACATTTTTTGTGCTTTTGTTCAAGGTCAAGCCGCGCACCTGAATCTCATCTTCTGTCATTTGAGCGCTTCCCAGATTGGTAAAACGTCTTAACTGAGATTTGACTCTGGCGATGAGCTCCAAGGGATTAAAAGGCTTCGTCACATAGTCATCGGCACCGATATTGAGTCCGAGGATTTTATCGGTATCCTCTGACTTGGCAGACAGCATGATGATCGGGATGTTTTTTTTCTGGCGAATTTGAAAGGTGGCGGTCATTCCGTCCATTTTTGGCATCATGATGTCCATCAGGATGAGATGGATCTCTTCATTCTCCAGTACTTCCAACGCTTCCAGTCCATTGCTAGCCTTGAATACGGTCATGGATTCATTTTTGAGATAGATTTCGATTGCGTCGCGGATTTCAGCCTCGTCGTCGACTACGAGGACTTGATATTTGGTCATGATTCGTCCCACCTTATGAATGCATTCATGGTACTATCTTAACGCCCAGCTCTAACAAAACAGTAATGAAATGTCTTACAAATTTCTTAATAAACCGCGTTCAGGAAAAGCTAGCTGATAGGATCAAGTCGATAAATAAGGTAAGATGTGAGGAAGAATACGAGAAAATTGGTGATGGCTTTGCTGGAATGGACCGGGGAGAGAATTATCCCCAAGCTATTAAAACCTACGAATGGCATGCTGCTGGAGCATATAGCCAGATATTATTTTGCCGCGCCTTATGTAAAAGGTCGAGTGCTGGATATCGCTTGCGGTACCGGCTATGGATGTCATATGATCGCAAAGGATCGAAAACGAGAGCTGACAGAACTGATCGGAGTCGACAACGATGAGGCAACGATATTGTATGCCAATCGGGAATACAACCATCAAAAGATTACGTATCAGCAGGGTGACGCGCTTGATCCAACGCTTCCCGAGCAATTGGGGTTGTTTGATACGATTTTGAGCTTTGAGACGATTGAGCATGTCGCAGACGATTTGCAGTTTATGGATAACTTGTATCGGATGCTGAAACCAGGTGGTACGCTTGTGCTGTCCAGTCCCTTTGGCAGAGGACGGGGCATGCAGACGAGTGAGCCCTTCCATGTTCATCAGTTGACGCCGGAAGAGTTCGCGGAGCTGTTTGTACGCTATTCTGACGTGGATATGTACTATCAGAGAGGCGTTACGTTTGAAAAAACACCCCGCGATGGTGTGCGATACTTTATCGGCATGGCAGTATGTACGAAGTAATAACGGATCGATTTATGAATGGAGATGGCGAAACTGACTGATTTTTTGAGATTGGGAATACATAAGGAACTGATAGATGCTCTGCAAGCAAACGGGATTAACGAGCCTACACCGATTCAGGAAAAAGCAATTCCTGTTGTGCTGGAAGGAAAAGACGTAATCGCGCAAGCGCAGACGGGAACCGGGAAGACACTCGCATTTGTCCTGCCGATCTTGGAAAAAGCGGATCCACAAGCGACGCATGTTCAGGCGTTGATTCTTACCCCTACGCGGGAGCTTGCCTTGCAAATTACGGCAGAGGTAAAGAAGCTGACGGAAAAGCTGGAAGACATCCAAGTACTCGCGGTTTATGGTGGACAAGATGTCAATCAGCAACTGAGAAAGCTGAAAGGAAAAATACATGTGGTCATTGCGACACCAGGACGGTTACTGGATCACCTGCGAAGAGGGACGATTGATTTATCGCAGGTTTCGATGTTTGTCCTGGATGAGGCGGACCAAATGCTTCATATGGGTTTTTTGCCTGAGGTAGAAGATATTATGGCAAATACGCCTTTTGAAAAACAGACCTTGCTGTTTTCGGCCACCATGTCTGAGCAGGTGCAAGCACTTGCGAAGCGCTTTATGCAAAAGCCGGAAAATATCAAAGTGCAGGGCAAACGCATCACGCTAGACGATATTCGCCAAATTGCAGTGGAGACCACAGATCGTGCGAAGCAAGCTACACTGTGCCGTCTGCTGGATGAACAACGGCCGTTTCTGGCGGTGATCTTTTGCCGAACAAAGCGCAGAGCCAGTAAGTTAAATGCAGAGCTGCAAGGTCTCGATTATATGTCTGACGAGCTGCACGGCGATTTGTCACAGGCGAAGCGCGAGGATGTCATGAAGCGATTCCGCGAGGCTAGGATTCAGTATTTGGTCGCAACTGATGTGGCAGCGCGTGGGCTTGATGTCGAGGGAGTCACGCACGTTTTCAATTATGATATCCCGGAAGATGTGGACAGCTATATACACCGGATTGGCAGAACGGGGCGAGCCAAGGAAAAAGGGACCGCTTTTACCTTGGTAGCGGCGAAGGATTGGGGGCAGCTCAGGGAGATTGAAGAAGGGATCAATCTGTCTCTGGAGCGGCGTGAAATGGATCGTGGAGAGTCGGGCGATCAGAAAAAGCAAAAGCCTGAGAGGGAGCGAGCCGAGAAAACAGATCGGCGTGGGGACAAGCAGGGCAGAGAGGCAAGAGGGAAAGGAAAGTCCGCTGAAGGAAGACAGCAAGGCTCTAGAGAGCGTCGTGATGGAGATGGAAGACGTCAATCAAAAGGCGGCAGTTCTGAGCGTAATTCAGGGAAACGTGAACGCGTAGAAGGTCGCTTTGAGAGCAAGGCGAAAGGCAGAGACCGTGCAGCAGGCGGGTTCGAGCGCAAGCCGAAGGACGGTAACCGAGCAACAACAGGTGGCTTTGAGTACAAACCAAAGGATGGTAAACGAGCAACAACAGGTGGCTTTGATCGCAAGCCAAAGGATGGC
The DNA here is from genome assembly GCF_013332495.1 of Brevibacillus sp. HB1.2. Taxonomy (NCBI): domain Bacteria; kingdom Bacillati; phylum Bacillota; class Bacilli; order Caryophanales; family Paenibacillaceae; genus Brevibacillus; species Brevibacillus sp. HB1.2. The sequence continues at coordinate 89,285 of NZ_JABMIU010000005.1, forward strand.
AACCGAGCAACAGGTGGGTTCGAACGCAAGTCGAGCAATTCCAAGGGCAAGCCAGTAGCTGCTCAACGCGGCTCAGCACGCCCGAATGCAAAACAAGGCAATCGAGCAAGCTTTGCTCCTGCAAATCGTACCTCTCGCAAAAAATCGAGATAGTCATCCAAACAAAAAAAGACCGCTCCAGCCAGCAAAAAGGCAGGAGCGGTCTTTCTTTTATTCCGGTTCCATGTCTGGAAATACCCGTGAACGTGTGAGGAAGCGTACCCCCTCAGGTCCTTCCAGCGAAAACATTCCGCCACGCCCATTCACGACGTCAATGATGAGCTGCGTATGCTTCCAATACTCGTACTGCGCTTTGCCCATGTAGAACGGGCAGCCACCGATCTCGCCTAACAGAACGTCCTGCTCACCCACGAGAAATTCACCGAGCGGGTAACACATGGGGGAGCTGCCATCGCAGCAGCCCCCTGACTGGTGAAACATCAGGTCACCGTGTTTGGCGCGAAGCCGTTCAATTAGTGCCAGTGCAGCATCTGTCGCGAGCACTTTTTCTGGCTGGCTCATGGATCAAAAGAAGCCCAGAGCTTGATCGCTGTAGCTGACCAGCAGGTTTTTCGTTTGTTGGTAGTGAGACAGCATCATTTTGTGTGTCTCGCGGCCAATACCAGACATTTTGTAGCCGCCAAACGCTGCGTGAGCCGGGTAAGCGTGGTAGCAGTTGGTCCAGACGCGGCCAGCCTGAATTTCGCGGCCCATGCGGTAGGCTGTGTTCGTGTCGCGGGTCCATACACCGGCACCCAAGCCATATAGCGTATCATTTGCCATGGCGAGAGCTTCTTCTGTATCCTTGAAGGTCGTTACGGAGACGACCGGACCGAAGATTTCCTCTTGGAAGATGCGCATCTTGTTGTGACCTTTAAAGACTGTTGGCTGGATGTAGTAACCGCCCTCGAGATCACCTGCAAGCTGTGCACGAGCGCCGCCAATCAGGCATTCGGCTCCTTCTTGTTTACCGATATCCAGATAGGAGAGGATTTTTTCTACCTGCTCCAAGGAAGCTTGCGCGCCGATCATCGTATCCGTATCGAGCGGATTTCCTTGCTTGATATTGGCTACGCGTTGCAGGGCACGCTCCATGAATTGGTCGTAAATGCTTTCGTGAATGAGCGCACGGGATGGGCATGTGCAAACCTCGCCTTGGTTGAGCGCAAACAGTACAAATCCTTCAATGGCTTTGTTAAAGAAGGCATCGTCATTTGCAGCCACATCCGAGAAGAAGATGTTTGGTGATTTTCCGCCCAGCTCCAACGTCACCGGAATGATATTTTGGGAAGCGTATTGCATGATCAAGCGCCCTGTCGTTGTTTCACCCGTAAAGGCGATTTTCGCGATGCGATTGCTGGATGCAAGTGGTTTACCCGCTTCCAGACCGAAGCCGTTGACTACGTTAATGACGCCAGGAGGGAGCAGGTCGCCAATCAGCTCCATCAGCACCATGATGGATGCAGGTGTTTGCTCTGCTGGCTTGAGGACGACGCAGTTGCCCGCAGCCAAGGCTGGAGCCAGCTTCCATGTAGCCATGAGGAGTGGGAAGTTCCACGGAATAATTTGACCAACGACACCGAGTGGCTCATGGAAATGATAAGCGACCGTATCGTTATCGATTTCAGCGAGTGTACTTTCTTGCGCGCGGATCGCTCCGGCGAAGTAACGGAAATGGTCAATCGCCAGCGGGATGTCGGCCGCGAGCGTTTCGCGAACGGGCTTGCCGTTTTCCCACGTCTCTGCGTTTGCCAGCATCTCCAGATTGGCTTCCATACGATCTGCGATTCTTAACAAAATATTCGCGCGCTGTGCAACAGAGGTACGACCCCACGCGTCTTTTGCCTCATGGGCAGCGTCCAGTGCCAGCTCAATATCATCGGCTGTCGAACGGGCTACCTCGCAAAAGACCTTGCCATTTACAGGTGACACGTTTTCGAAATACTCACCTTTCACTGGCGGAACCCAATTACCCCCGATGTAGTTTTCATAACGATTTTTGAACGTCACCTTGGAACCGGCTTGGCCGGGCTGAGCATAGATCATTGCGAGCGCCTCCTCATATATCACATATTTCTTTACAGCCCTCTCTAAAAGCAAGTCTCGTACCAACGTGAAAAAGCTCGAAATGACAGCGTTTTCTTGAGTGGGTGTGGGGAGAATTTGTTCCATAATGGATCATGTTGTGTTCCGTATTGGGACAAATGTGCTCGTGGTTCGACTGGTTTTTTCTATAGCAAAGACTCTCATGTTATACTGAGAAGGAATGATTTTTGGGGGAGGGAATCGTGTTGTCGACGATTGTTCAGCAATCTTGGAAGCGCTGTCAGGAATCGAACCTCAAGGTTACGGAGAAGGCCAATGATCAAATCATTTCTGCCCGACGAATCAAAGAAATCATTCAAGATAATCACCCTCTGATTCGTGAAAGTCTCCCGCTTTTGAACAAGCTTGCTCCCTTTTTGTTATCGACAGAGCACATCGCACTCTTGTCTGACCGGGAAGGAAATATTATTCAAACGATCGGGGATCCGGTCTTCGCCAACCAGGCACAAAAAGTACAGCTACAAATCGGAGCGAATTGGACAGAAGACTACAAAGGAACCAATGCGATTGGAACAGCACTGATCGCACAACAGCCGATTCAGGTGCAGGGAGAGCAGCACTACTTTTTGGAAAATCGCTTTCTTACATGCTCAGCGGCACCTATTTTTTCACCTGCGGGTGAGCTGTTGGGCATTATTGACATTAGTACGCGTAAAGAATATTCCCATCCGTTTGCCCTAACCATTGCTTGCATGATCGCAGAGGCTCTGCAAAACCGCTTTTTGTTATCAGATGCCGAGCGCGTGATTGCCTTACCAGCCTCATCAAGCCAAGGAGACGGTCGAGAAAAGCTGGCACTCGTCGGCTTGGATCGGGACGAGCGTATCGTGGGCTTAAATGAGGCTGCGCAACAGCAGCTCGGAGCGGAAGCCTTGGGAACGAGAGTAAGTGCGGAGCAAGAGCGTGCCAGTCGCAATGTGAAAGATCATCGCCTGCGCTTTTGGTCTGCGGCACCCAAAGCACAGCTGAAACCATTTCCGCGTCTAGCTGGGTCATGCCCGCTCTTCTTGCAGGCAAAGATGCTCGGACAAAAGGCAGCACAGGTTGATTTTCCTGTGATCATTTTGGGGGAAAGCGGTACGGGAAAAGAGCTGTTCGCTCAAATGGTCCATGAGACAGGTCCGCGCGCGCATGAGCCTTTTATCGCAGTGAATTGCAGTTCGATTCCAGAAAATTTGATCGAGAGCGAATTGTTTGGATATGAAAGTGGGTCATTCACAGGGGCACATCGGGAAGGAAGAATCGGAAAGTTTGAAGCGGCGAAAAAAGGCACGATCTTTTTGGATGAGATCGGGGATATGTCTTTGCGTGCGCAAGCGGCACTTCTGCGCGTTTTGCAGGAAAAGGTCGTCACCCCTGTGGGGAGCAATCAATCCCGCCCCATTTATGCACGGATCATTGCCGCTACGCATCGAAACCTGTCAGAGGAGATCAAGGCGGGACGTTTTCGGGCTGACCTGTACTACCGGCTCAAAGGGGTCTCCATTCATTTGCCGTCGTTGAAAAAGCGCAGTGATATCATCCAGGTGGCGGAGCATTTATTGCAGCAGATCGACACAGAACAACCGTACATACTGACCACCGAGGCGCAGGATAAGCTGTGTGCTTATGCGTGGCCGGGCAATATCCGGGAACTGCAAGGCGTGCTGATTCAAGCGGTGTTTTTGGCAGAGGGGGACATCATTGATTGCGATCACATCCAGCTGGAGGGATTGATGGAAGCCGATACGCGTGAGTCTTCGGATCAAGCCATTCCTTCGTTGCGTGAAACAGAGAGAAAAGCGATCGAAAAGGCACTCGAAAAAAGTGGCGGTAATGTCAGCAAGGCGGCCAAAATGCTGCAAATCGGTCGAAATACCTTGTACCGCAAAATAGAAGAATACCAGATTGGGGAACCGATCCATCAGGAAGAGTCATAATGGATGAAACGGTATAGCTTGGCGAGAACAAATGTTGCAATGCGTGTTGCAACATTTTGTTGCGTTGTTTTGCCATGTCACCAGATGAGTGATGCATGGAGAGGAACAGAAGAAAGACTTTTATGCGGTCAGGGTGCATGATCCGGAGCTTGGCATTAATCATGCAAGTGAATAGTGCTGCATAAAGTCGAAAAATTTAGATTTTTAGGAGGGAGACTGTTGCTTCACTATTCCATTGCAGTAATTCCAGGAGACGGAATCGGTCCCGAGGTCATGGAAGAAGGCCTGAAGGTGTTGGGTGCCATAGAAGAGAGTTACGGCGGCATTCGGTTTGCTCGTGATGTCATGGATTGGAACTGTAGCTACTATCTCCAACACGGTAAAATGATGCCGGAGAATGGACTCCCTATTTTAAAAGACTATGATTTGATTCTGCTTGGTGCGATAGGGGCACCCGAGGTTCCTGATCATGTCTCTGTGTGGGAGTTGATCTTGCCGATTCGCCGAGCATTCCAGCAGTATGTGAACCTTCGCCCGGTCAAGCTGCTCAAAGGTCTGGAAAGTCCGCTTCGCTATAAGGGTCATGCCGATCTCGATTTCGTTGTGGTGCGGGAGAATACAGAGGGTGAGTACTCCAACATGGGTGGGCGCATGCACCAGGGTACACCGTACGAAATGGCGGTGCAAAACAATGTATTTACCCGGTACGGCACAGAGCGCATCCTCAAATACGCTTACGCACTAGCGGAAAAACGTTCGAAAAAGAGCGTGACCGCGGCTACGAAGTCCAACGGCATTAACCACTCCATGCCATTTTGGGATGAGATCGTAAAGGAAGTCAGTCAGGAATACCCAGGTATCCAGACCAATCTGTATCATATCGACGCACTTGCTGCGTATTTCATCACACGACCAGAAACGTTTGACGTCGTTGTCGCGAGCAATTTGTTTGGAGACATTTTGACCGATCTCGGGGCGGCGATCGTTGGTGGGTTGGGCTTGGCTCCGTCCGCGAATATCAATCCGGAGCGCAAGTATCCATCCATGTTTGAGCCCATTCACGGCTCTGCGCCAGATATCGCGGGGAAAGGAATCGCCAATCCGATCGCACAAGTATGGAGCCTCGCCATGATGATGGATCATCTCGATCTGCCAGAGCTCAGTGCTGTCATCATGAACGCGATCGAAAACGTGCTGCAAGATGGCAAGGTGCTCACTCCTGATCTTGGGGGGACGGCGACAACAAAAGAGTTGGGAGACGAAATCGTTCGCCACATCTATCAAACAACGAGATAAATATAAGGGAGGAAGAGGACATGGAAGCGAGATCGTATGATTTGTACATCGGTGGAGAATGTGTGAAAGCCGAGAGTTACATTCCCGTCCTTCACAAGTATACGGGCGAGTGCATCGCACGTATTGCCAAGGCTGAACAGCAGCATGTAACAGAAGCGGTGGAAGCTGCGTGGGAGACGTTTAAGGCAGACAAATTGACCCCTTTTCAACGATACAAAATCTTGCTGAAAGCCTCTGAGCTAATGGAGGAACGCCGGGACGAGATGGAGCGATCCTTGATTCGCGAAGTGGGCAAAACGCGCAAGGATGCGATGAATGAGCTGGATCGGACGATCAATACACTGCGCTTGTCGGCAGAGGAAGCCAAGAAAATTCACGGGGAAATGATTCCGCTGCAAGCAACAGAAGGCTCGGAAAACCGTCTGGGCTTTACCATTCGGGTGCCAAAGGGAGTAATAGGTGCCATTACGCCGTTTAACTACCCCTTGCTGCTCAGCACGCACAAGATCGCGCCAGCGCTAGCCGCAGGAAATACGCTGGTGGTTAAACCAGCTACAGTCACACCTATCGCAACCTTTCTATTGGTGGAGATCCTGGAGGAAGCGGGCTTGCCAAAAGGCTATGTAAATATCGTGACGGGGGCAGGCAGTCAGGTAGGGGAATGGCTGCTGGATGAAGAGCGCATTGCCATGTACACCTTTACCGGGTCAGGAGAAGTCGGTCGTCGCATCAAGGAGCGAAGTGGCATGCGTCCCGTTGCGCTGGAGCTGGGCAACAACTCTCCCAATATCGTGCACCTCGATGCAGATTTGGAGTTGGCAGCACGTCAAACAGCCGCTCGCAGCTTTCACAATGCAGGTCAGGCGTGCATCGCTGTCCAGCGCATTTACGTGCATGAATCGGTTATGGAAGAGTTCAGTGACTTGTATATCTCGCATGTCCAACAGTTGAAGGTAGGCAACCCGGAAGACCCGGACACGGATGTCGGACCGATGATCAGTGAAAAAGAAGCGAGTCGTACTGAGGAATGGGTGCAGGAAGCGATTAGCCAAGGGGCCAGATCGCTCTTGCCTGTCAAACGGGAAGGAGCTCTCTTCTATCCGGCTGTGTTGGTGGATACAAGGCCAGAGATGAAGGTGGTTTGCCGGGAAGTGTTCGCGCCCATCGTTACGATCATTCCGTACAGTAATCTCGATGACGCGTTTGCCCAAGCCAACGATTCGGAGTACGGCTTGCAGGCGGGGATTTTTACCCGTGATTTGAACATCGCGATGAAAGCGGCACGGGTGCTGGAGTATGGTGGCGTGGTGATCAACGACGTATCGACCTATCGTAATGACGTCATGCCATACGGCGGAGTTAAAAACAGCGGACTGGGCAAGGAAGGCCCGCGTTACGCAGTCGAAGAGATGACAGAAGAGCGAATGGTGGTGATCAACCTATGAGCGGGCAACTTCTGCAAGGAAAAACGGCGATTGTAACAGGGGCGGCGTCAGGAATGGGCAAGGCCATTGCGAAGTTTTTTGCGGACGAGGGAGCCAACGTCATCCTGGCTGATTTGAACAAAGAGGTGGCAGTAGCGGTCGCTCAAGAGCTGCCACAAGGGAAAGGTCATGCGGTGCAAACGGATGTGGCAGACGATACGAGCGTTGCTGCACTCGTAAAGGAAACGCTCGAAGTGTACGGATCGATTGATGTCCTGGTCAACTGCGCGGGTGTTCCCCAAGCGTTTACCCCCATTGAGGAGCTGACTTTGGAGCAGTGGGATCGCATCATGTCTGTGAACACGAAGTCGATCTTTTTGACGACAAGGCATGCGGTTCCCCACATGAAGGAGAAGGGGAAAGGCAGTATCATCAATATCGCTTCGATTGCCGGGATTCGCGCCCGTCCGGGGCTGAATGCGTATTGCGCGTCCAAGGGGGCCGCTATCATGTTGAGCAAGGCACTGGCGATTGAGCTCGCTCCTTTTCAAATCCGGGTCAATGTCATCAATCCAGGTCCGGCAGAGACGCCGATGCTCGGTAAGTTTATCAATGGAGATGAAGCGGAGGTAGAGTCCGGGAAAAAAGATATTTTCATCAGCAGTGTTCCATTGGGCATGTTGATTCAGCCAGAGGATATCGCGCAGGCGGCCCTCTATTTGGCTTCTGATCTATCCAAAATTGTCACGGGCGAAGTCATGAATGTAGACGGTGGAAGAGGGATCTAGTAAAATGAACTAAATTTTCATATTATTTAAAAAACAAAAGAATCAACAGGGGGTACTATCGCATGTTTCGGAAGAAGGGGAGCTTCGTGCTAGCGAGCATCATGTCTGTGTCTTTATTTCTGGCGGCATGTGGAGGAGGAGGCGGTCAACAGACTGCCCCGCCTGCGGGACAAGCCGGGGGGACAGAAGCACCGAAAAGTGACGGCCAAAGCTATGTGTTCAAAGCAGGGCATTCACTGACGGAGGATCATCCATACCATTTGGCATTGAAAAAAATGGCCGAGGATGTCGACAAGCGATCGAACGGAAAAGTGAAAATCGAGGTGTATCCGCTGAGCCAGCTAGGAGCGGAGCGTGAATTGACAGAGGCACTGACCTTTGGAACGGCGGATATGTCGATTACCTCGACTGCGCCCGTGATGAACTTCCATCCGAAGCTGGGTGTGTTGGATCTCCCATTCTTGTTTGATAGCCGTGAGCAGGCGTACAAGGTACTCGACGGACAAGTCGGGCAGGACATCCTCAAGGATTTGGAAAACGCCAATCTCGTCGGGCTGGCTTGGGCTGAAAACGGCTTCCGCCATATTACAAACGGCTCGAAGGTGATCAAGAAGCCAGAGGATGTGGCAGGGTTGAAGATACGCACGCAGGAAAACCCGATCCATCTGGCTGCATTCGAAGCATTGGGAGCGAAGCCGACCCCAATGGCTTGGACAGAGGCACTGACGGCACTGCAACAAGGAGTCGTCGATGCCCAGGAAAATCCGGCGATTGTCGCACAGACCTACAAGCTATATGAATCCAAACAAACACAAATGGCCTTGACCGGACATGTGTACTCCGCGGCGATGATCTTGTTCAGCAAGCCTGTATGGGATAAGCTCCCGGCAGATGTCCAGCAACTTCTTGCAGAGGAAGCCAAAAAAGCGGGTCAGTATGAGCGCGAGTTGATGATCAAGATGGAAGAAGAGGCCATTTCCAATATTAAAGCAAAAGGTGTAGTCATTACCGAGGACGTTGATAAGCAAGCTTTCCGCGATGCGATGAAGCCTGTCTACGACAAATTTTCCGGGCAGTTTGGCAAAGAGCTGGTGGATCAAATTGTAAATACAAAATAAACGGCAGAAGGGAGACGAGCCAGTCTGGCTTTTCTCCCCTTTTTCCTGCGAAAGGAGATTGTGTGTGGGCAACCTTGTTTCCAAAATAAACAGCATCCTTCGTTTTTTCATCATTGCCCTTCTAGCTATTATGGTGATCGCTGTCTTCCTGCAGGTGCTATTCCGTTTTTTGCTCGACCAGCCCTTGGCCTGGACGGAAGAAGTGGCTCGGTATTTGCTAATCTGGATTACGTTTCTAGGATCAGCATACGCGATGTCGATCAAAGCACACATCGGTACGGAATACATTCAAAAGTACTTGTCTCCTCGCATGAACAAGGTGGTGCTGGTTATTGCCGCTTTGTGTAGTCTCGTCTTCTTTCTCGTCATGGTTCAGCAAGGCTACTTGTTATCTGCGAGAAGCATGACACAAACCTCACCCACTCTGCTCGTTCCCATGGGGTATGTATACATGGTGATTCCGATCAGCGGTGCCTTACTCATCATGAACGTGATCCATGTGACATGGAAAGACATTACCGGGAAGGAGTGACCAGATTGTGGGTACGATTTTGTTTGTAACACTGTTGGTGCTCCTGATCCTGAACGTACCAATTGGGGTGGCACTGGGGTTATCTGTCGTTGTCGTGTTTATGCTGGAGGGAAACATCCCTCTTCTGGTTGTCATTCAAAAAATGTTCAACGGGACAGATTCCTTCCCGCTGATGGCGATCCCGTTCTTCCTCTTGGCAGGAAAATTGATGGAAACAGGCGGAATCTCGGCTAGGCTGATTCGTTTTGCGAATACGATTGTCGGGAACCTGCCTGGAGGATTGGCAATCGTGGCGGTTATGGGGTGTACCTTTTTTGCAGCGATATCGGGTTCTTCTGCCGCGACAACAGCAGCAGTAGGGGGAATTTTGATCCCGCACATGGTCAAAAAAGGGTATGATGTCCGGTTTTCTGCGGCCTTGCATGCAACAGGTGGAACGATCGGTGTCATGATTCCTCCGAGCGTGCCGATGGTTTTGTACGGGGTAGCAGCGAGTGCTTCGATTAGCGACTTGTTTATTGCCGGGATCGGGCCGGGCATTCTCGTAGCGATTTCGTTGATCCTGTACTCGTATTGGATCAGTAAGAAAAACGGCTGGGGTGGCGGAGAGAAGCATACGCCCAAAGAGATATGGGAGGCATTCAAGGACGCCATTTTGGCGATACTCATGCCGATCATTATTCTTGGCGGTATATACGGGGCCATCTTTACTCCGACAGAAGCGGCAGTGGTAGCCGTGATTTACGGTCTGGTCGTCGGTCTTTTCGTCTACCGGGAGATCAAGTGGAAGGACTTAGGGGAAATATTCGCGGGCTCTGCCAGCATGACAGCGGTCATCATGCTGATTATCGCTACCGCCAATGCATTTGGCTACCTGATGACGAGGGAAAACATCCCGCAGGAAATTGCACAATTCATGCTGGGGATTACCGATAGTACGATCATCACGTTGCTCATTATTAACATCTTGCTGCTCATTTTGGGGACGTTTATGGAAACGGCGGTTACGATCATTCTCCTGACACCGATCCTGCTGCCGATCACGAATTCTTTGGGCATTGATCCGGTGCTATTCGGGGTGATCATGGTCGTCAACTCTGCGATTGGTATGCTGACTCCACCGGTTGGGATCAATTTGTTGGTAGCAGGAAATATTGCGAAGCTCCAGAATACGGAGATTGAGCGAGCGGTGATCCCGTTTTTGGTCATCATGATCGTCGACTTGATGCTCATCACTTACATTCCTGAAATCAGCTTATTCCTTGTTAACTTGAGCAAGTAACGGAGGGGGAACCAACGTGGATTACAAGCAAGCGTTAGTGGGACTGCTGGGGGAAGAACGAGTATCGACCAACCCCACAGTACTGGAGCACCACAGCCATGATGAATCGTACCATACCCCGCATCTTCCGGAAGTGGTCGTGTTTCCGCAGACGGCAGAGGAAGTCAGTCACGTCATGAAGCTGGCCAACGAAAAGCGCATTGCGGTAACGCCGTTTGGCATGGGGACCAGTCTGGAAGGCCACGCGATTCCTTATGCGGGCGGTATTAGTATGGATTTTTCCTTGATGAACGAAGTGCTGGAGGTGCGACTGAAGGATTTCCTCGTAAGAGTCCAGCCCGGTGTGACGCGTACCCAGCTCAATAAAGAATTGAAAAAGCACGGATTGTTTTTCTCCGTCGATCCTGGAGCGGACGCGACTTTGGGTGGGATGGCGGCTACAAACGCCAGTGGAACAACCTCTGTCCGCTATGGCGTGATGCGTGATCAAGTGCGCGATCTGGAAGTGGTGACGGCGGATGGACGCATGATCCGTACAGGGAGTATGACAGCCAAATCCTCCTCAGGCTACCATCTTACGGGGCTGTTTGTCGGGTCGGAGGGAACGCTCGGTGTATTCACAGAGCTGACCTTGCGTGTCTACGGTATCCCTGAGGCGACAACGGCGGCGCGCGCCAGCTTCCCTTCTGTTCAGGATGCCGTCGATACCGTCGTGGATATTCTCGGAGCGGGTATTCAAGTAGCGCGAATCGAGCTGGTTGATGAACGTTCCATCCAGCAAGTGAATCTGTATAAGGAAACGAGCTACCCGGAAGCACCGACGCTGTTTATCGAGTTCCATGGCAGTGAACAAGGTCTCGCGTATGATATCGACTTTGCGCAGAACATCGCCGATGGACATGGCTGCACGCAGTTTCTTTTTGAAACCGATTCGAAGGCGCGGACGCAGCTCTGGGACGCTCGTCATAACCTGGCGTATGCCTTCCTGCACAAATCCCCCGGGAAAAAGCTGATGGTGACAGATGTTTGTTTGCCGATCTCTGAGCTGGCAGGAGCTGTTGTGGATGCGCGGCAAGCGATTGATCGCGCTGGGCTGGATGGAGCGATAGCAGGGCATGTCGGGGATGGGAATTATCACGCTATCCTGATGATCGACCTGAATGACCCCGAAGAAGTGGCGCGTGCTGAGGAAGTAAATGCCCATCTGGTGGAATACGCATTGAGTCGAGGAGGAACCTGCACCGGAGAACATGGTGTGGGTGTGGGAAAAATCAAATACCAGCGCAAGGAACACGGAGAAGCACTGGATGTCATGCAAGCTATGAGACAAGTGATGGACCCGAACGGTATTTTGAATCCGGGAAAAATTTTCGGGAAATAACAGAGAGCCTGCATTCTGAACGTTTGTCGGAATTGGTAATATCCCCTTTGAGTAGGTAGTGTTAAAAGCCCGCCCCACTAACGGTGGGTGGTACACTCTACTTGGAGGGGATTTTATCATGGCTAAAAAAGGTCAAACATTCAAACGATAGCGAAGGAATTGGGAATACCTGGCAATACCTAAGTTAAGCAGTGGGTCAGAAAGATGAACAGTGGCGAAGGGGGTGGGGATCAACGAGGGAAAAATCACTCTGATGACAACCCTTTTATTGGGCGTCCAAGAACCAAGTTTGCTACCGTGGAGGAAGAAAGGGATTATCTAAAGGCGCAGGTAGAATACCGAATCACACTGGCTGCTTAGGCTTTTTTAGTTCTGTCTGCTTGACAGGCGTAAGACCATTATGGAGGGCCTACGACTTAACTTCTTGCCGAGTCAGATTCTAATTTTTTCCGAATTAACGCTAAATATTTCCTTTTGCATTTATTTACTCCTTGTTGAGATATACCCAAATGCTGTGCGACTATTTCTTCTGGAACGCCATGAATCACTACTTGCTCAATAATGAATCTTGCTTTAGCTGGAAGGGAATTCAACATTTCTTCTACATGCAACTTAGCATCTACAGAAGACATTTGATTCTGCCCACAGGCATTTTCTATGATCGGAAGCTCTCGGGTGGAAATCTTCTTTGCTTGATACTGCAATCGCCAAGCGATCCTTCTTAAAACTCCTCTACACTTCTCTATTAATAACTCATCGTTCATGCTTTTCACCGTCCTACCTTATAGGTAAAAAAAGAAGGTAAAAAACAACTGATTTTCATAAAATATTCCATCTTTTTTCGGATGGATTACTTAAGAAACATAATAAAACGTCATTTCATCACGTTTTCGTATCACATTAGAAATTTTTTTTGGCATTGGTTGTAAAAGGGCCTCGTTTTTTTCCTTTATGTATGAAAGCGACAAATTGACCGGTCAAACAAAGTCGCTTATTACATTTAGATAGGGGAAATAAATATGAGCTTGCGTGGAAAAAAGATTTTCGTTGATCCAGGTCATGGTGGTACAGCTTCTGAAGGTAAAAATCGTTGTGGCACTTACGCTGTAGGTACTTCTGGCAAAAAATCTGGAAATGAAAAAAGTTCTGCCCTTTCAATCGCTGAAGTCCTGGTAGAGTACCTGGAAGAGGCTGGTGCAAATGTTAAGATGAGCCGTACAACGGATGATCCAGTTTGCTTAGATGAACGTGCCGAAATGGCAAATAAATGGGGCGCTGATATCTTTGTTTCCCTCCACCATAACAGTAGCACCAATACAAGCGCTAATGGTCTCTCGGCACACTATTATAAATCCGAGGATAAAGCACTAGCGGAAGCTATTCTTCCAAGAATCGTAGATTATACCGGCCTCGATACATGGGGAAGTACAGGAATTAGAAAGGACAACTTCCAAGTACTGCGGGATACTGATATGCCGGCAACATTGCTTGAATTGGGTTTCATGTCCAATCCAGATGACGATGCGTTTATTGCTGACTACGACAACAAAATTGACATGGCCGGCGGTATCTACCGTGGTATCCGAGATTATTTTGAATAAAAAATGCTAGAAAGAATATAGCATCAGAGAAGCCCCTGGAGGATCTCCCCAGGGGCTTCTCTTTTTAATAAACAGTCCTTTTCAAACCTCATGGCTTTTCTCGAATAAAGAAATCAAGAAGGACAAAATTTTTCTGTGCATCTTCTATTGCCAATGTAGCTTTACTTAGGTGATTAGTAGGTAACTGATTTATCGGAATGCGAGTTTGGAAAGTTCCATCTTGATTTACTTTGATCGTACCCGTTATCAGATCTTGGACACCATCGTTCACAGAATAAGATAATGTATCAGGATGTCCCACTCTTCCCGAAATTTCTAACTCTTCACCAACCAGCATGTTCGTATAGGGAACAGGGGTATCTATGGTTAGCCAGTCGTTACTATTAGTTTTAAAGGCTATTTCATGCTCTGTATGCCAGGCATTTTTAGCTTCCTCAGAAGATACCCTAGCAGATACAATTACTTTCCCATGCAAGGTTGAGGGAATTTTTTCTAGTGTGATTTCTCTCATGTATTGGAATATTTTACCCTGTGGTTTTATTTCTTCCTGAAACAATATATTACTCAGATCGTCTTGTACTGTTACGTTGTAGGAGTAATCAGGCACTCCATAAAAATGGATAGTCATTACTTTGTCTTCAATGACTGAAAAGTTTTTTGGACTACGAATTTCAGCTAAATTGGACTGATCTTCAAATAGATTCGTAGGATTCTCTTCGACAAATGTAACATAACCATTTGGATGATCTATGACTCTCTCATTGCATCCAAAGAGAGATAAACAAAGCAACGTGAGTAAAGAAAGATACACCCTAAATTTTATCGTGTGCACAATCGATCAACTCCTCTTTTAATAAACGCGTGATTATGAAGACAAATATAAGACGTGTATTTCCATAAAAAGGTTTCCCTCTGCCCCCTAACGCAGAGAAGAAGGAAGAGCCTAGGAAGCCTTGAGAAGCCCCTGTAGGCGGCTCAGGGAGCATGATGATACTTATTCTTATGCGAAAAAAACCCTCAAATCTGAGGGCTTTTTCAAAACATCAACGGCTGCTTTTATTGGAAATAATCAAGCATTGCACGACGGACACCACGAGCAAAATCTTCAGCTGCTTCATCCAACGTTGGACCGAGGTCTTCCAAGGCTGATTCATTAGTAATGAACTCAACCTCAATCAGTGCTCGTGGGTAGTTACCGCCAGAAGGATAACGGAGAACACCTAGTGATCCACGTGGTGTATCCGAATCTTTAAGTACTCCCCTGTCTCGTGTACCAAGGGAATTGACCACTTCTCGCTGAATGGTTTGCGCAAAGCCTTTGTCTTGCGAACGGTTTCCAGCATAGATGGATTCTGTTCCCTTAGCTGTGGAACCTGCTGAATTAAAGTGAACGCTAATGACACCATCCACATCTTTCTGTTGTCCCAGTTTCCAGCGATCATCAATTGATACCTTGCTATCATCATCCCGCGTCAAGTAAACCGTTGCGCCGAAATCTTCGAGGGTCTCAGCAACAGCCTGTCCAAACAACAGGGCTAAGTCTTTCTCGTAAACATCTTCGCCATTCAAAGTGCCGATTGCTCCAACGTCTGAACCGCCATGACCTGGGTCGACCAAAAACTTCAATTCAAAAAAATTATTTATCTATCCCCTTGCAGGCTACTCAGTTTCCATTCTTTATCTTCTTTTGTGAACATTAGTTCCAGCGTTCCAGAGTACGTCTCATCGTTTATCCAAACTTCGTAATTTGTAATAAAGCGTCCATCCTTATATATATCGAATGACCTTTGACGAAAAGTGCTTCCTTCGGTTACGAACGGAATACTTATAACCTCGTTATTCGCTTTATAAACAAATTGCTTTCCTTCTACAGCAGCTTCTTTGGAAATAAACTGTTTAACTTTTTCAGTCTCACCTTTCATCATGGCTCGAAACATTTCTCTTGTCTGTAGATCAACGATATCTCGAATTTGGTAGATTTGAGCGTTAGTTTCGTTTTTTTGTTTTTCCTTAACCAAAGAGGCTTCAAGTTCTTTATTTGTGTTTTTTAATTGGGCTATTTCAGCTTGTAACTTTTCAATCTCAGCTTGAGACGTTTTTACGTTACTGTCATTAGAACAAGCTACCATTCCTAAAGCCATTAGGATAAACATGCTCAGAACTAATCTCTTTTTCATTTCTAAACCTCCAATGATTCCATCTATGTTATTGAAGAGAAGATGAACCCAAATGCATAACCACCATACGCCAAATTTACCATAATTTATATAATCCATGAGTTGGAAAAGTGATGGCTTCTATAACACAAATCAAAAAAATCAGGTCAATCAATCGTACTATCGTTCCTCGTTTTTCCAGAATGAGATTAAAAATGTAATTTTTTATGGAAATATAGTTGCTTTTTCCCTGTTGTATTTACCTAGTATGTTGGGACGGTGAAAATTATGAATGATGAATTAATAATAGAGTTCACAGCAATTAGGCATTTCACAACAAGGGGTAAATAAATATAAGCGAAAGTATTTGGAAGTTCTTCAGAAAAAGATAGTCTCAGATAGGGTTTCTTCATGACATTTCGCATATCCAGTTAGAGCAAGTCTAACTAGATCTTTTTCATGTACACCGCTCTATAATAATTTTCAAAGACTGGTTGTATTTGGTCTCTATTTTTCTCCTTTATTGATGAAAGCAACAATGACACTCAAATTCATAGTTGCTTACAAAAAATTAGGGGGAAATGAAATGGCAGTTAAGCAATATTCAAAAGTATTTGATATGCAGTATTGGAGTCAAGCTGATGAAAAATGGAGTTCTAACTACACTTCTTGCGGTAATACGATGAGAGTTGAAGGGTGTGTAATTACATCCGCCGCTATGATTTTCGCTTTCTATGGTAATAAAGTCGATCCCGAGATCTTGCAGCAACAGCTAAAAGCAGTGAATGGAAGAGCTGATTGTCCATTTGATTGGGCTGTAGCACAAAAAAAATATGGTCACAAATACAGCGGGAAATTCACCGGAACCTTCGAAAAGTTGAAAAAGGATATGATGGATTGTGTGATTAACAAAGATATTCCGCTTATGGTACGTGTTCCTAATCATACAGTTGCAATCAGAGGATTTTCGGGTCTTATAGAAGTTGTAGATGGCTTCCCGAGATTCGAGCTGATTACACCATCTATGTTCCTCGTTCATGATCCTGGTAATTCAAAGAATAAAAACCTTCAAGATGTAATCGATCAACGTGGCGAATTTGAATACTACAACTATTACACGAAATAAAGAAACCTCCCTTGTCTAAGAGAGGTTGAGGCTGCCGACTTCCTCGGCAGCCTCTTTTTAAAACTTAATTTCCATCATTAATTTCATTGCCATTTTCAGCGACTTTGATTTCTTTTTTCAGCAAAGCTAAGTCGCTAATGCTTTTTCGATCAACTAGCAGAATTGATAATTCATCAAGACTGAGTAACGGTTTTATAGAAGTTACCTTTGTGCCTCTTATATCTAAATAATTTAATTTAGTTACAGACTGTATAGATGTAATGTCTGTGATGGGAGCATTCATCATTTGTAAACGTTCCAAATTCGGTAGTTCTTTTACAAAATTCATCGAATTAATAGGATTATTTGATACATCTAAGAAAGTAAGATGGGGTAGTTTAATTGATGATAAAGCTGTTATTTTATTATTTCGAATGGTTAAGTGCTGAAGAGATTTACTATTCTCAAGCATTTTCAAATCTGATAAATCTCCCTCATTCAGTGAGAGGCTTATTAGTTTACTGTTATTTAAAACAGGTAACTGAGCTTCCTGAAAACCAGCGATTGAAAGATATTCTAGTTCACTTAAATCCTTTAGAAATAGATAATCTTTAACATTGATTCTATTCAAAGATAGCGTTTTAAGGTTTTTCATTTTAGATAGGACAGATAAATCAATCGGTGCATCTCTTTGTTCCAGAGGAACATTATCTATATCTAATGTGAGTTCTTCGATATTGAATAAATCCTCCATTTTGATGTCCTGCTTTTGCTTATTCAGTGATTTAGATAAAGATTCTAATAATAACGGGGAGACACTCTCCGCTTGGGATTGTTCTTTCGGCAATTCATTCAAATTCGTTTCGTTGGCTTCGCATCCAGTTAGTACACCTAAAATGATCAAAAGAGTTATAAGCTTTTTCAAATTCATCCCCCATTTTTCAGGACATCCTAGTGGCTATCCTGTCATTAACTGTATGACGTTAGATTCCATAAATTGGTTTCTCGCTTTTTTTATTCTAGGAGCCTGCACCGGAGAGCATGGTGTGGGTGTGGGGAAAATCAAATACCAGCGCAAGGAACATGGAGAAGCACTGGATGTCATGCAAGCTATGAGACAAGTGATGGACCCGAACGGTATTTTGAATCCGGGAAAAATTTTCGGGAAATAACAGAGAGCCTGCATTCTGAACGTTTGTCGGAATGTGGGCTTTTTCTTTTGCGTAATGTGTCGAAGAGGAGAGGAGAAAAAGGAAAAATGCAGAATGTAGAAGATTGGTAACTGGTGCATTACATTCTGGTGTGGCAGGGAGGCAAGTATGAAGTCTATTGTTGAAATTGCCAAGAGTGCAGGTATCGAAGAACAGCATTTGGAGCTATACGGAAAGTATAAAGCCAAACTATCAGATGAGCTATGGGAGCAAGTGAAGGAGCGCCCTGATGGCAAACTGATTCTTGTTACAGCGATGAACCCTAACCCGGCGGGAGCAGGCAAGACGCTCACGACGATTGGTCTGTCACAAGCATTAAATTTTCTCGGGAAGAAAACAATGGCAGCGCTTCGCGAGCCGTCCTTGGGTCCTTGCATGGGGATCAAGGGAGGAGCAACCGGAAGTGGCCAAGCACAAATTCTCCCGGCTGATGAAATTAACCTGCATTTTACAGGGGACATTCATGCGATTACAGCTGCACATAACTTGTTGGCAGCGATGATCGACAATCATATTTTCCATGGCAATCCGCGTGGGCTCAATCCAAAGAAAATCGTCTGGAAACGGGCAATGGACATGAACGACCGTGCACTGCGTAACATCGTTGTTGGTCTGGGTGACGGCAATGGAATGACGCGTGAGGATGGCTTCATGATTACGACCGCGTCAGAAATCATGGCGATTTTATGTTTGAGTGAGAATCTAGCAGACTTGCGCGAGCGGTTGAACCATATCATTATTGGATACGATTTCGATGATCAGCCAGTACGGGCAGAAGAAATCAACGCGGTCGATGCGATGTGCGTTCTCTTGAAGGAAGCGATCAAGCCCAATCTCGTACAGACAATCGAGGGAACTCCAGTCATCATTCACGGCGGACCTTTTGCCAATATCGCGCATGGGTGCAGCAGCGTGATCGGAACCAAGATGGCCTTGAAGCTGGCGGATTACGTCGTAACAGAGGCGGGATTTGGTGCGGATCTGGGAGCGGAGAAGTTCTTTGACATCAAGTGTAGAAAAGCAGGTCTGACTCCATCGGCTGCTGTCGTGGTCATTACGGTTCGTTCGTTGAAATACAACGGCGGCGTAAAAGTACCTGACCTCGCAGTGGAGAACTTGTCTGCTCTGGAAAAAGGCTTCGAAAACGTCAAGCGCCATCTGGAAAACCTCCAGAAGTTCGGTGTGCCAGCAGTGGTGGCCATCAATCATTTTGCGACAGATACCCAAGCAGAGATTGATGCCGTCATTGCGCTATGCCAAGCCGCCGGAGCTGAAGCAGCACTCTCCAAAGTATGGGCAGAAGGAGGAGCTGGCGGTGTCGAGCTGGCTGAAAAAGTGACGCGTGCAGCAGAGCGACCTTCGTCCTTCCGATTCTTGTATGAGGAAGACCTCAGCATTAAAGACAAGATTGAGACAGTCGTGAAAGAAGTATACCGTGGATCAGGGGTTGTCTTTTCGCCGCTGGCATTGAAAACGATGCAAAAGGTAGAAGAAATGGGCATGTCCCATCTGCCTGTGTGCATGGCGAAAACACCGTACTCCTTTACGGACCGCGCTGATCTATTGGGGGCACCTGTTGACTTCACAATCCAAGTGAGCGAAGTGCGCATATCAGCAGGAGCTGGTTTTATCGTCGCATTGACCGGAAGCTTGGTTACAATGCCAGGCCTCCCGAAAAAGCCGGCTGCGGAATCGTTATATGTAGACGAGGATGGGCAAGTGATCGGATTAAGCTAATCTAAAAGTTTGACAAAAAGCTGACAACTGTAAAAGGTTGTCAGCTTTTTTTCCATTTTGAGGTTTATTAGCGAAAAGTTATGGGAAATGAAAGGTGAGATTGAAAAAAAGTGGACTTTAACTGAAAAAACAACAAGGAATGACAAAGGCAAACCTGTTGAAAGGCAGGGACGCAAAGCCACGGGTCTAAGGACGAAAGTCAAATGACTTTCGCAGCTAGGACAGCCGGGTTGCCATACCGTAGTCATGATGGGCTGTCGGTGGGCAGTCTTTTTTTTGTTGAAAAAACAGAAGGGAGAAGTGAATCGGTATGAAAAATAGTTTGAAGAATAAGCTAATTATCGTTTTGTGCCTGCTGTTGGTTATTAGTTTGGGTACGGTTTGCGGTGCAAGCTATTGGAGTGCTTCCAATCTTTTGGCAGACAGTCTGGACAAAGAAGCTGAGTTGTCAGCTAGCAATCTCTCGATACGTATCGATGGTTTCTTTCAAGAAAAAATTAGTATTGTAGATGCGGTGGGAGGGCTGATGTCGGCTGATCAAAATGTCGAACAGGACCTGAAACTTATTCAAGAAGCTCAAAAGGAAAATCCCGAGTTTGAGACGTTCTTCTTTTCGCATGACTTAAGCGGTAAGAAAGTAATCAATTTCAAGGGAGAAGTGACTGACATCTCGGATCGTCCGCATATTAAGGAAGCCAGCAAAGGGGAAGGGAAGGTTGTTGTCTCCGAGCCAGTCATTTCAAAGCGAACAGGGAATAACATCGTGACTCTTGTCGTTCCATTGATGAAGGACAATCGTCAATACGGTTATATCGGTTCTACTATTCCTATCAATGAAATCCAAAAAAAGGTGTCCGAAGAGAAATTTGGCCAAGCTGGTTACGCCTTTTTAGTAAGCAAAACAGGAACATTTATTTATCATCCGAAAAGCGAGTACATTCTGAAGGAATCGATTCTCGACATGGGTATTCTTGAGCTTCAGACAGCTTTTGAAGATATCAAACAAGGGAATCATGGAATCGCCCAATACAAATACGAGAATGTAGAGCGATTTGCTTCCTATGCTCCTACCAGTTTGAACTGGGGCCTATACATCACTGCACCCGTAGCGGAGCTGCATGCGCCTGTCGATCAATTGTCAGTCCGATTGATGGTGATTTCCCTCATCGTGTTGGCGATTGGGGTTGTCCTCGTTTATTTCTTGGCTGTACGCATGGTGAAACCAATTGAGCGTCTGAATCACGCAGTAAATGTAGTGGCGCAGGGGAACTTGAAAGAGACTGTAACGGTTGAGGGAAAAGACGAGATTGCAGTTCTATCACGTGACTTTAACCAGACGGTATCGCACTTGAAAAATTTGATCGAAGACGTATCTCTGTCGTCTGATCAAGTACAGCGTTTTAGTCAGGAAGTATCCGAAGGTATTAAACAAGCGACGGAAAACATCAACCAAATCGGTTTGTCTATTGCACAGATTTCTGAGGGAGCAGAGGCGCAGGCCACCAGCTCGCAGGATGTCGCGTTGTCTATGAATGACATGGCAGCAGGCATCGTGAAAATCGCGGAGACGTCTGCACATGTTTCAGAGGCTGCCCAGGTAGCAACAGAGCAGGCAGAGCAAGGAACTGCAGTGGTAGAGCAGGCAGTTCGCCAGATGGGAAGCATTGGCGAGGGAACATCGAAGGCGACAGTAGCCATCGAGCAGCTCAACAATCGTTCCAAAGAAATCGAAGGCATTCTCGATACGATCAGTCAGTTAACCTCGCAAATCAATTTGCTTGCCTTGAACGCTTCGATTGAGGCAGCACGTGCCGGCGAGCATGGACGTGGGTTTGCCGTGGTTGCCGGAGAGGTGAAAAAACTGGCGAATCAATCCGAAGAATCCGCATCCAAAATCGCAATGCTGATCGGAGAAATCCAGCAGGATACTCGTCACGCGGTAGAAGTCATGACCGCGGGCAACCAAAACGCTCAGCAAGGTATTCAACTGGTCGAAGAGGTTCGCGAAATCTTCGGGCATATTTTGGAATCTTCCCGTAACGTTGCTGCGCACATTTTGGAAGTATCCGCAGCATCTGAGCAAATGTCAGCGGGCTCCCAACAGGTGAGTGCTTCTGTAGATGAAATGCATAACATTGCAAAACATGCTTCACTCGACGCGCAAACAGTGGCAAGGGCGACCGAAGAGCAACTTCAAGCCATCCAAGAAATTGGCCAGTCTGTCGAGCGTTTGAACGCAGTGGCAGAAGAATTACAGCAAGGAATTGGTAGGTTTACTGTGTAAGAGGCGGCTCGACAGGTTGTAAGTCCTCTTCTTTGAAAGGGGGGATGCCATTAGGGGATGATGGAGTTTGTTTCTGATAACTAAATTCATACCGTTTAACAGGAGGAGAAACCAGATGAAAAAATTTACAAAAACAATCTTGGCGAGCACACTCGCTGCAACTATGCTCATGACAGGTGGAACAGGTGCTTTTGCCGCAACGGCGGTTAAGCCTGTGCCAACCGTAGCTGCTGAAGCTGCTAAAAAACCGCAAACGAAGAAGTTTGAGTCTCGTTTGGACGAAATCATTGCGAGAGGCTATATCCTCGTAGGTACTCCAGGTGACTACAAACCATTTACATATTTGAATCCAAAAACGAACGAATTCGAAGGTTACGATATCGATGCGATGAAAGAATTCGCAAAAAGCCTGGGAGTAGAGGCGCGTTTTGTCCAAACATCTTGGCCAACACTGATGAACGATCTCTTGGCAAATAAATTCGATATTGCTGTCGGAGGCGTTACGCGCAACACAGACCGTCAGAAAAAAGCGCACATGAGCGATCCTTACATTCAGTTCGGTAAAGCTCCACTCATCCGCAAAGAAGACAAGGACAAGTACAAGAGTGTAGCAGACATCAACAAGCCAGAGGTGCGCATTGGTGTGAATCCAGGTGGCACCAACGAAAAATTCGTTCGTGAGCATCTGACAAAAGCAACTGTAACAGTTGAACAAAACAACCTCGACATTCCTGGTCTGGTAGCAAGTGGTAAGTACGATGTGATGATCACAGATACGCTGGAAGCAATTGTGTATTCTAAAGCAGATTCCCGCCTGTATCCAGCTCTGACCGACAACCCGTTCACGAAGAGTGAAAAAGCGTACATGATCCATCGTGGAGACACCATCTTCGCTAACTACCTGGATCTGTGGATGGACGAGATGAAACTGCAAGGCAAGTTCGATGAGCTTTACAACAAATGGGTAAAATAATCCGATAACAGACAAGCAGCCTGATCTTAGGCTGCTTTGTTATTTTTAAAAACGGTAGCATCACAAAATCAGGCAATTTGGGTATATATGCAGTTTGCTTTTTCAGTCATTGCATGGTACGATTACAGCTATGTTCTTTAGGGTGCTACGTACAATCGGGGATAAAAGGGCATGTTCCGGATCGTAAGGAATAGTGCCCTTTTTTTTGAGAATTTTATAGATGAAGGTATTGATAAAGGAGACTGACATTCATTGGCGACTTTTAATGATTTTGGCTTACATCATTCCATTGTTAGAGCGTTGAGCAACATGGGCTTCGAAGAGGCTACAGCGATTCAGGATCAAACGGTTCCTGTAGCACTGCAAGGTCGTGACCTGATCGGTCAGGCACAAACAGGTACTGGTAAAACAGCTGCATTCGGTATTCCATTGATTGAACGCTTGGATGAAACAAGCGGAAATATTCAAGGGGTTGTTTTGACTCCAACACGTGAGCTGGCTGTTCAGGTTGCAGAAGAGATTAATAAAATTGCCCAATTTAAAAACATCTCTGCACTGCCAATCTATGGTGGTCAAGACATCACTCGTCAAATCAAAGCGTTGAAAAAACGTCCACAAATCATCGTAGCAACACCTGGTCGTTTCATGGACCACATGAGAAGAAAAACCATTCGTCTGGATGCCATTGAGGTTGTTATTTTGGACGAAGCGGATGAAATGCTGAACATGGGTTTCATCGACGACATCAAGGAAATCTTGAAAGAGGTTCCAGACAATCGTCAAACCCTGTTGTTCTCTGCTACGATGCCGAGAGCGATCCAAGAAATTGCACAACAGTTCATGAACGAACCAACCATTATTCAAGTGAAAGCAAAAGAAGTAACCGTGCCAAACATTGCACAGGAATACATGGAAGTAGCTGAAAAGCAGAAGTTCGATGTACTGTGCCGTTTGCTGGATATTCACTCCCCTGAGTTGGCTATCATTTTTGGTAGAACCAAGCGCAGAGTTGATGAGCTGTCCGAAGCCCTGACCAAGCGCGGTTATGGTGCAGAAGGTATCCATGGTGACTTGAACCAAGCGAAACGCGACAGCGTGCTCCGCAAGTTCAAGGAAGGTACGATCGAAGTACTGGTAGCGACTGACGTGGCTGCACGTGGCTTGGACATCAGCGGTGTAACGCATGTATTTAACTTTGATATTCCACAAGACTCCGAGAGCTACGTTCACCGTATCGGTAGAACGGGACGTGCTGGTAAAACAGGTCTGGCAATCACGTTTGTGACTTCCCGTGAAATCGACCATCTGCGTCTGATTGAGCGTACAACAAACCGTCGCATGGAGCGCCGTGCGGTTCCTTCGATGGCTGAGGCTTTGGAAGGTCAACAAAAGATGACGGTAGACAAAATTCTCGAAGCATCTGGAAGAGACGATCTGTCTGCTTATAAAACACTGGCAGAGCAATTGCTGGAGGATGTCGATTCCGTAACACTCGTATCCGCAGCACTCAAGCTGTTGACTAAAGAACCAGATATGACTCCTGTTCGCCTGACAGAAGAGGCTCCTCTTCGTGTAGGGAAGAAAAAGCTGCCTCCAAAAGGAAAAGGTGGCTTCGGTTCCGGTTCCGGTTTTGGCGGAAAGCGCCCATCTCGCCCACGCAATGGCGACTCTCGTCCACGCAGTGGTGACTCTCGTCCACGCAGTGGTGACTCTCGTCCACGCAGTGGTGACTCTCGTCCGCGCAGTGGTGACTCTCGTCCACGCAGCGGTGACTCCCGTCCACGCGGTGGCGAATCTCGTTCACCACGCAGCTAAGAATCGAGTGGTATTGTAAGCAAAGACTGGTGTGCACTTGTGCGCATCGGTCTTTTTTTCGTGTTGACCTGCCTGCGAATATTTAGGGGAATCCGTGACAAACTAGGAGTGCTTTGGCACGAATTTTCGCGCAGGGAGAGAGTGCAAGCATGAGGAAAACAGCCATTGGAAAGTGGGCTGGTATTTGGCTCGCCGTATTGGGAGGGGGGATGTCGGTTCATGCAACTGGACATTCCTTTGACCAAGCGAAGGAAATTTCTGCGATCATCGAGCCAACAGACATTACCAAAGAAGACGCCATACGAATCGCCTTGCAGCAAGTAAAAGGGCGAGTTGTCCATGTTGAGTTAGAAAAAGACGAAGGTGTTCTCGCGTATGAAATCATCATTCTCACCGAGCAAAATCAGGTGTTTGAAATCGATGTCGATGTGAAGACGGGAAAAGTGATCAAGGTTGAATCGGAGAATTTGTAAGGAGAAGGCTTCTGCAACTGGGCAGAGGTCTTTTTCCTATGGGCAATTAAGTTTTGGCAACAACGAGTCAGACAAATTCGCGCTTTGATTTTGTTGTTACCTCCTATGAAAACGCTTTATATTTGAGGTGTACACATTATCATTTCAATCATGTCAACATCTCATAAATAGGGGTAAAGGAGGGTGCAGTATGGAGAGCGTGGAAACAAAAAACGCTTCGGGTGGAGTGCGGGTCTCAGTACAAAAGTTTGGACGATTCCTGAGTGCAATGGTTATGCCGAATATCGGTGCTTTCATCGCTTGGGGGTTGATTACCGCTTTATTTATCCCAACAGGTTGGCTGCCTAACGAAAATTTGGCCAAACTGGTTGGACCGATGATTACGTATTTACTGCCACTGCTGATTGGTTATACTGGCGGGAAAATGGTCCATGATGTTCGAGGCGGGGTCGTAGGTGCCGTCGCTACGATGGGGGTTGTCGTAGGCGCAGACATCCCGATGTTCCTGGGAGCCATGATCATGGGTCCTTTGGGCGGCTGGGTCATGAAAAAAGTGGACCAGTTGTTCGAAGGAAAAATTCGTTCCGGTTTTGAAATGTTAGTGAATAACTTTTCCGCGGGTATTGTTGGCGGGTTACTGACACTGTTTGCTTTCCAAGCAATTGGGCCTGTCGTTGCAGGCTTGAGCAAGGCGCTTGCAGGGGGTGTAGAAGTCATTGTAGGTGCAGGATTGCTACCGCTTGCCAGCATTTTTATCGAGCCAGCGAAGATCCTGTTCCTGAACAATGCGATTAACCACGGTATTTTGAGCCCGATCGGTCTGGATGAAGCGGCGAAGTTGGGTCAGTCCGTTTTCTTCCTGCTTGAATCCAATCCGGGACCAGGTCTGGGAATATTGTTGGCATACTGGCTTGCTGGCAGAGGCAGTGCCAAGCAATCGGCACCGGGTGCTGTCATCATTCACTTCTTCGGGGGTATCCACGAAATTTACTTCCCGTACGTGCTGATGAATCCGCGTCTGATTCTCGCGGCCATTGGTGGCGGGATGGCTGGTGTGTTTACCTTCACGCTGCTCGGCGCAGGATTGGTGGCGCCACCGTCTCCAGGTAGTATTTTCGCCTTGATTGCAATGGCACCGCGTGGTGGTTTGCTCCCGGTACTGGCTGGTGTGTTGGCAGCGACTGTCGTGTCCTTCCTCATCGCATCTGCTCTCTTGAAAATGAGCGCGAAGACAGACGAGGATGAACTGGAAAAAGCGACAGAAAAAATGCAAGAGATGAAAGGCAAAAAAGCGCAGGAACAAGAAGCGGTAGAAGCTCCAGTGAAGCATGAGGTAGCTGCTGCTGACGTGAAAAAAGTGGTCTTCTCTTGCGATGCGGGAATGGGCTCCAGTGCGATGGGAGCGGCGTCCTTGCGTAAAAAGTTCAAGGATGCGGGCCTGACCGAGATTACGGTCATCAATACGGCGATCAACGACATTCCAAGCGACGCTGATATCGTTATTACGCACAAGTCTTTAACAGAGAGAGCGCAGGTCAAAGCGCCTTCTGCGGAGCATATCTCTATTGAAAATTTCTTGAATAGTCCCGAGTATGACAAGTTGGTCAAACGCCTGGGGTAAAGGGAATCAACGCTAGTGGGAGCTAGCGTCTTCCCTCTTTGGCGTTAAGGAGGGAACGAAGACATGCATGTATCCTCTCGACAGCGATCCATTATCGAGATTTTATTGAAGGAACAAAAAGGAGTTACCGTGGGTTCGATCGCCGAACAGGTTGGTGTAAGCGGTCGTACCGTTCACCGGGAATTGGATGCACTGACTTCCTTGTTTGATGAATTTGAACTGGAGCTGGTCAGAAAAACAGGTTCAGGTCTTGAAGTGGTGGGGACTGACGAGCAAAAGCGTGCACTCAGAATGTCTGTCCTGCATCACATGACGAAGGAATTCACCGCGCAGGAACGAAAGGCAATCATCCTGTGCGCACTCCTGGAGGCATCGGAGCCAGTCAAACTGATTTCGCTGGCGATCGATTTGAAAGTGACAACGGCAACCATCAGCCATGATCTGGATGATTTGGAGACGATGCTCGCTCGATACGATCTGTCACTCTTGCGAAAACGAGGGTATGGCGTGGAGTTGCAAGGTACAGAGTCGTCCAAGCGGCGGGCGATCAGCAGACTGATTGCCGAGCATCTGGACGATCACGAGCTGATTGGGATTATCAAAGAAAATATTCAAAACAAGGCACTGCGAGACATCGACTCGATTTCGGAACGGCTACTCGGTTTGATTGACCGGGAAAAGCTGATCAAGGTCGAAAATGCATTGAGCCATCTGGACGAGGAGCTTCCCTATCCTTTGGCAGACAGCGCCTATCTCGGATTGGTCACACATTTGGCATTGGCCATGGAACGGATTGAAAAAGGGGAAGGCATTCATTTTGACGAGAATACCCTCAGTGAATTGATTGGAACACCCGAGTACGAAATAGCCAGCAACATCATGGAGCGGCTAAAGCAGATTTTCCAAATGGAGATCCCAGCAGATGAGATCGGCTATATTACGATGCATTTGCGGGGGGCCAAGCTGCGGCATTCCCCGGATGACCAAGTATGGCCAGAAAATACAGAGCTCATGGTCATTACGAAACGCTTCATTCAAGCCTGCGAAGAACGCTTGGACATTCCGCTTGGCAATGACGCCTCGCTGTTCCATGGTCTGCTGACGCATTTGGAGCCAGCGTTGTACCGATTGCAGCGGAAGATGGAGATACGTAATCCGATTCTCGAGCAGATCAAGCAAAACTATCCAGAGCTGTTTGCTGTAACAAGTGAAGCGGTCCATACGATTTTGCCAGAGCTACAGGTTCCAGAGGAAGAGATCGGGTACCTAGTGATGCATCTAGGTGCGGCATTGGAGAGAACGCGC
This sequence comes from Brevibacillus sp. HB1.2, assembly GCF_013332495.1. Taxonomy (NCBI): domain Bacteria; kingdom Bacillati; phylum Bacillota; class Bacilli; order Caryophanales; family Paenibacillaceae; genus Brevibacillus; species Brevibacillus sp. HB1.2. Next base: position 117,451 of record NZ_JABMIU010000005.1, read on the forward strand.
CATGAGCAGCAGTGGTACCGGGTATTGGTAGTATGCTCCAGCGGGATCGGCTCCTCCAAGATTTTGGCAACGCGTATTAAAAAAGAAATACCGGAGATCGTCAGCTTGAAAAATCTGTCCATGTTCGATCTGGAAGAGGTTCCGGCAACAGATTATGACTTGGTCATTTCCACCCTTCCCTTGCCGCTCGATCCAGCGGAATATGTCGTGGTCAGCCCGCTGCTTCCGCCAGACGATATCCAAAAAATTAAATATCAATTGCACACGACGAGTCAGAAACGATCCCATCAGGAGAAAAGTCAGCTGGTTCCCGCAGGACAGCAGTCCATCGAACAACTAAGGGCCATGCAATACTACGCTGCGTATGCCAATGAGCTTTACGATGGGCTATGGGGAATGAGATGGGATAATCGTGATCAGGGCATCGCCCAGCTTTTGGGACAAATCAGCATGAGGCTGAAAGAACGTGGAACGATCGAGGAGATCGAACCGGTAGTCAAGCAGTTGATCGAGCGGGAAAAGCTCGGCGGTTTGGGGATTCCGGGAACATCCTTGGCCCTTTTCCACGGAAGAAATGAAGCGGTGAACAAGGCGTCTTTTACGTTTCACCAATTACGAGAGCCGGTCCTTCTTCGCTCGATGGATGAAGAAGTGATATCCATTGATATGCTTCTGCTCTTGTTAGGGCCGAAAGAAGTGCCGAAGGAAGGGCTGGAAGTACTCAGTGAGATCAGCTCCCTTTTGATTGAAGAAGACATGCAAGCGGTTTTGAAAACAGGAGAAACACAGCAAATTGCTGATTATATAGCAGGCAAAATGTATGCGTTTTGCCTTAAAAAGATAGGATTGGAGAGAACAAAATGAAAAACATACTGACAGCAGAAAAAATCATGTTGAATGCAAAGGTAGCCAATAAAGAAGAAGCGATCAGACTGGCAGGACAATTGCTTGTGCGTGCAGGCCATGTAACAGAGGCGTATCTAGAGAAAATGCAAGAGCGCGAGCAGTTGGCGACGACATACATCGGAAGCGGCGTAGCCATCCCGCACGGAACGAACGAATCCAAGGCAGAGATTCAATCTACCGGGATCTCCATCGTTCAGGTTCCAGGGGGCGTAGATTTTGGAGAGGGCAACACAGCTTATTTGCTGGTGGGCATTGCAGCTGTTGGAGACGAGCATCTGGAGGTGCTCTCGAACATCGCGATTCTTTGCTCCGAGGAGGAAAACGTCAAGCGGATTGTAAACGCGGCTTCGGCGCAAGAAATCATCACGATGTTCTCCGAGGAGGTGTAATTCCCTATGTTAGCTGTACATTTTGGAGCAGGTAACATTGGGCGAGGCTTTATCGGACAACTTTTGCAAAAGGCTGGCTATGAAATTGCGTTTGTGGATGTCAATGCGGCTTTGGTCGATGAGCTGAATGAGCGAAAAATGTATCGTGTGCAACTAGCAACAACAGGAAAACCGGAGTCGGTCGTGGAAGGAGTTCGAGCGATAAATGGTCAGGATGTAGCGGCGGTAGCTGAAGCGATCGCAACTGCCGATTTGGTTACGACGGCAGTGGGTCCCAACATTCTTCCGCATATTGCAGGGGCCATCGCAGCCGGCATTACCCGGAGACTTTCTGTTCATGCGAAGCCACTCAATGTGATTGCATGTGAAAACATGATTGGCGGCAGCGAGAAGCTGAAGGAGCATGTGTATGCGCATCTGACGGAATCGGTTCAAGCCGAGGCAGCACAATGGATCGGATTCCCCAATGCAGCGGTAGACCGGATCGTTCCTTTGCAGCAGCATGATGACAAGCTGCTGGTTATGGTTGAAACGTTTTTCGAATGGGTGGTAGATTCGTCGCAGATGGTTGGAGAAATCCCTTCCATAGAGGGCGTTACCTATGTCGAGGATCTTGCTCCGTACATCGAAAGAAAGCTGTTTACCGTCAACACAGGTCATGCGGTCATCGCGTACCTGGGGTATCAGCTGGGGATGAAAACGATTGATGAAGCGATGCGAGACGACCGGATTGTTCAGGCGACACGCGGGGCTCTCCAGGAGACAGGTGCACTGCTTTCTGCCAAGTACGGATTTGACCCGCAAGTGCATGGGCAGTATGTAGAAAAAATTCTCGGCAGATACACCAACCCGCTGCTGTCTGACGATATTGTTAGGGTGGCACGTTCGCCGATCCGCAAGCTGTCGCAGCATGATCGTTTAGTCGGCCCAGCGCTGCAATGCATGGAAAAAGGAATGAACCCAGAGCATTTGGGTCTGGCGATTGCAGCGGCACTGGCATTCGACTATCCCGAGGATGCGGAGTCCGCACGGATACAAGCAAGCCTGAAAGAGTTTGGATGGGAAAATACATTACACAATTGTACCGGCATTCCGGCAGGGCATCCTCTTGAGGAGATCGTGCGCGAACAGGCACGTAGATTGAAGGAATGGTCAGGTAGCCATTGAGAGAGGCTGGTGTTACGATGTCCCAAAAGATCACAGGTGTAAAAGCTTCAGCAGGTATAGCCATTGGTAAGGCGTTTTTACTGACAACGCCCGATTTACAGATTAATACCGTAGCGATTGAAGATCCGGCGAGTGAAATCCAACGTTTTCAAGAGGCATTGGCTCGAGCGAAAAATGATTTGGAGGACATCGTTCTGCGAGTGGAGCAGGAGATGGGCACGGACCATGCAGACATTTTCAAAGCTCACCTGCTCGTCTTGGAAGACCCGGAACTGGTCGATACCGTCAAAGATAAAATCTCAAACGAAAAGACAAACGCTGAAAGTGCCTTGAATGATGTCGCCCAAGCATTCATCGGACTTTTCGAGCAAATGGACAACGAATACATGCGGGAGAGAGCAGCAGATATTCGTGACGTGACTAAGCGTGTACTTTCTTACTTACTCGGGGTACCATTTGCAGGACTCGGTGAGCTGACAGAGGAAGTGATCATTGTAGCGGATGATTTGACGCCTTCCGATACGGCCCAATTAGATCGTCGCTATGTCAAAGGCTTCGTTACGGACATTGGTGGACGAACCTCGCATTCTGCGATTATGGCACGTTCTCTGGAGATTCCTGCTGTTGTCGGAACACAAGGGATTACTCGTTCGGTTCAGCCCGCGACACTCGTCATTCTCGATGGGCATGAAGGGATCGCGATTATTGCCCCGAGTGAAGAAGAGATCGCTGTCTACAAACGCAAGCAAGCTGATTACGAAGAGCAAAAAGCCGAACTGTCGAAGCTTGTGAACGATAAAACGGTCACGTTGGACAAACATCATGTCGAGCTTGCCGCCAATATCGGAAGTCCTGAAGATGTCGCTGGGGCTATTGCCAATGGTGCTGAAGGTGTCGGGCTGTTCCGCACGGAGTTTCTGTACATGGGACGCAATGATTTTCCGACGGAAGAGGAACAGTACGTTGCGTACAAGCATGTGCTGGAGCATATGGGCGACCGCCCGGTGGTTATTCGCACATTGGACATTGGCGGGGACAAGCATCTCTCTTACTTGGCTTTGCCAGAAGAAATGAACCCGTTTCTTGGACATCGCGCCATCCGGCTGTGTCTCGACAACCAAGAACTGTTTCGTACACAGCTACGGGCACTATTGCGCGCAAGTGTACACGGCAATTTGAAAATCATGTTTCCGATGATTGCGACACTGGAGGAGTTCCGCCAGGCGAAAGCGATTCTGGAAGAAGAGAAAAAATCTTTGGTAAATCGCGGAATTGTAGTATCCGATCAATACGAAGTGGGTATCATGATTGAGATCCCTGCTGCGGCACTGATGGCCGATCAATTTGCATGCGAAGTTGACTTTTTCAGCATTGGAACTAATGATTTAATTCAATACACAATGGCAGCCGACCGTATGAACGAGAAGGTCGCTTATCTCTACCAGCCTTATCACCCTGCCGTTTTGCGCTTGCTGCACAACGTCATTAAAGCAGGGCACGCGCAGAACAAATGGGTCGGCATGTGCGGGGAGATGGCGGGCGATCCGATCGCGATCCCGATTCTGTTGGGACTAGGTCTGGATGAATTTAGTATGAGTGCAGGGAGCATTTTGCCTGCGCGCCAACAGCTGAGTCGTTTGCGCGTAGAGGACGCAGCGAAACAGATTGATACGATTTTACAAATGAGCACTTCTGCGCAAGTAGAGGCGTTCGTGAAGGAATGGCTGGAGAGAGTATAGCAAAGGAGGCATATCAGAATGGTAGAGAAAAAATTAGTGGTTCAATTGGCGCACGGCCTGCATGCACGTCCTGCTGCGAACTTTGTGAAGGTGGCCACGTCATTTTCAAGTGAAATTAAAATCATCAAAAATGAGAAAAATGTAAATGGCAAGAGCATCATGGGTATTATGGCAGCAGCGATTGGAAAAGGGGAAGAAATTACCCTGATTACGGATGGTGCCGATGAACAAGAAGCGATGACAGCATTGGAAAAAGCATTGACCGAACAGGAATAGTGAAGAGAAGAGAAATGATGAAAAGCCCCTCAAATTCGAGGGGTTTTTCTGTTGTTCCGGAAAAGTTCACGTAGACAGAAAGGGTGCGAAAGGGTGAGAAAAGGGTGTCAATCGCTTTTGGGCTCGTTGTTCTTCTAAAAGCAGCTCCATTTTCAGGCGGATGCGCTCTGAGTGTGTGGTTTTGTAGAGGGGGATTACCAAATTCCGTGTTTCCAAAGGATCGTTCGTGAGATTGTACAATTCGTAATCAATCATGGTGGGGTTGTATACATCCTCGGCGAAATAGCGGGAGTATTTCCATAAAGCGCTGTGCCCGGCAGAATGCATGTAGGAGAGGACCGTTTCTATCCGATTCGGAGGAATGACAGAGTCATAGGGTTGGTGTTGCACGCTCACTTGATGCTGTCCTTTTGTCACATCGTCGTCCGTCATGAAGTAGATCGGTTCAGTGGAGATAGATTCCGTATCGTGAGACAAGATGATGGGAGTAAGATCACGACCGACAAGAGGTCGTACCTCGCTATGCGTGAAGGTCAGTTCCTCACCAAGCCTGTCTGTGTCTACTCCAGCCATACCGAGCAGTGTCGGAAGAATATCCACATGACTGGTTAACAGCTTTGTTGAGGTTGCGTGTGGAAAAAGGAGTGGGTTGTGGATAATGAGGGGAACGTGAATCGCCTCTTCATAGGCACAGTACCATTTTTGATGCAGCTTGCCGTGAGCCCCCAACAATTCGCCGTGATCGGATGTGAACACGACTAGTGTTTCGGGATAAAACGAGCTTGCGACGAGTGCTTCAAGAACACGCATGACTTCCCGATCGGCGTTTTTCTGGAGCTGATAGTACAGTCTTCGATAATGGGTTTGGTCCGAAATGGGCTGGAACGCTTGTGGATATACCTCCCGATAACTCGCTTGGCAGCGCGGTTTTGTCGCAAGGGATTCGTGTTGAGTAGGGGGCGGGGCAACAGCGGGAACGGACTTATCCACATGGAAGCGAAAAAACGGTGTGCCCGCAGAGATATCCCCATAGATGGCGATATCATGTGGATTGACGAAAGACGCCACGATCAGCCAAGGATGGTAGCTTTCAACGGAGTTCTTCTCCTGGTCTAATGCATGGAGTAGCTCGATGACTTCACTGCTGTACACCACATCACGACCGTTTACGCCGATGGCTGCGGACGAACCGGAGTCGTGAGGCGCTATCCCATGTGGTTCAGGCCCTATCCAACTGGAGAAGCCATAGCCGTCTAGCCGATCAGCAAGTAAGTATAAGCGCTCTTTATCCGGATCAGGAACTCCCGTTACAGGAATATAGCTGGGGATGGGAAAATGGGTACCCGGTACCCAAATGTCAGCATCGGATATATGCCACTTGCCTTTATAGAAACACCGATAGCCCGCTTGACGAAAAAAATTTCCCATCGTCGGAACGGTATTGCGATCGAGCCAGAACATGTCGCTGTCGGGAGATCGTTTAGCCACGCCGCTGGTCTGGGTGACGCCGTGCAAAGAGGGGTACTGACCGGTGAACAAGGTGGCTCTGCTTGGGCAACAGCCTGTAGAGCCGACGTAATGACGCTCGAACTCCAACCCATGCTCTCGCAAAAAAGCATGAGCATGGAGTGTATCCTCACTCCATGCACGTATCGCAGGCCCTTCATAAACAGGGGGAAATCGTTCCTGATCCACAATGATAAATAAGATGTTCGGCCGTCTCCGCAACCATTTTCTCGACATATAGATCCCCCTCGGCAAAGATGTACACATCTTTATCAACATATGGGGATAATCTTTGTCCTTATCCACAAAAAAACTCGCCGATCATCAAGAAATCGGCGAATTCGAACCCGCATGTCTGGTTATCCACAATTTTTTTATACCAATGCAAAGGAGAGCACCGACAAAAGAATCGAGGTAATACTCATAGCAATCAGTGGGCGCGCCGCTTTTGTTCGAAGTGCCCGCAGATCGACATTTAGGCCAAGCCCGACCATCGCCATGGTGAGCACAAAGGTTGTAACATTGGCGACGCCATTATGGAACGCTTCTGAGACAGGAATCGTTGTACCGAGAATGTAGCTTCCAAAAACACTCATGGCGAGGAAGCCGATCAGGAACCAAGGGAATTCGATCTTGGTACCACTTTGTAACTTCCCGGAACGTTTCATCCAAACCATCAGGATAAAACAGAGCGGGACCAACAGAAGCACACGTCCCAATTTTGCCAGCAGTGCAATCGCTAGCCCATCTTGACCTGCCGGTGCAGCAGCCAATGCGACATGCGCAATCTCATGCAGACTAATTCCAGACCACATGCCGTATTCGACCGCGGACAGGGGAAGGAATGGACGCAAGATCGTGTAGGAAATAGCAAATAAGGTTCCGACGAGTGCGATCATTCCTACCCCAATGGCGGTATCTTCATCCTTGGCAGCAACGATAGGGGAGACGGCTGCTATCGCCGCTGCTCCACAGACGCCTGTACCGACTCCGAGCATAAGGGAGAGGGAAGTGTCTGCTTTCAGCCACTTGGCTATCAGCATCGTAACCGCGATGGCAAAAATAATAACACCAGCGTCATAGACGAGAAGCCCGAGGCCTTGATTCAAGACGACGTCGATATTGAGCTTAAGACCGTACAAAATAATAGCCAGACGCAGTAAGCGTTTGGCGGAAAATTGAATCCCTGATCGCAATGCTTCCGGATATCCACGAAAATGCCGGTATGCGACCGCGATCAGGATCGAACAGGCGAGGGGGCCAACTTGTTGAAAGCCAGGTATTTTTGCTAAGCCGTAGCCTGTCAGGGCGATGAAAAAAGTAAAAGCGATTCCAGCTATCCACAGCGAGAAGGATACAGGGTTGCTTTCGTTGTTTTTTGCGGGCTGTACACTGGCATTGCTTTCATTCAATGGCACGCTGCTTTTAATTGGAGTTGCCATTGCCATCACTCCTCGAAAAGTTTTACAAACTCAGCATACGGCAACTGTTATAATAAGAAAAATAAATCATTGCGATGATCATCATAAGTGAAATGAATGGTTAGTGGTGGAAAGGAGAGTGAAGGCAGTTGGATCAGCATTTGCTTGTGTTCGTGACCGTTGCAGACAGACAGAACTTTTCCCGAGCCGCAGAAGAGCTCCATATGACGCAGCCTGCCGTTAGCCAGTATATTCATGCGCTCGAGCGCACGATAGGGACAAAGCTCCTGGAGCGAAGCAACAAATATGTTCGCTTGAATAAAGCGGGGGAGATTGTCTATCATCACGCTCGGGAGATCTTGGGCTTGTACACGCGGATGCAGAGCCTCGTGGATGATTTGATGAATACACCAAGCGGGAATTTGACGATTGGCGCCAGCTACACATACGGAGAGTATGTGCTACCTCATGTCATTGCACGTCTTCGTCAGTATTACCCAATGATTACCCCGACGATTACGATTCACAATTCCACAGTCATTGCTGAGCTGGTGGCGAAGCGACAACTCGACGTCGGGATTGTTGAGGGGGAGTATGTGGACGAAAAAATGTGCGTGGAGCCGTTTGCTGATGATCGTATGTATTTGATTGCTTCGCCAGAGCATCGATTGGCCGGGCAGACAGAGGTCAGCATTGACGAACTAATGAAGGAAACGTGGATTGTGCGGGAAGAAGGGTCAGGCACGAGGGAAGCGGCTGAAAAAATGTTTCGCCAGCTGCAATTCACACCGCAAAAGCGAATGGAGTTCGGCAGTACACAGGTAATCAAGGAATCAGTGGAGGCTGGCCTGGGAATCAGCTTACTGTCTTATTGGGCCATACGCAAAGAACGTAAGCTCGGCACGCTCTGTACATTGAAGGTGACGGGGACACCGGTTACCCGTGATTTTTCGCTCGTCACGAAATCCGACGAGTTTCATACTAAAGCATTGGACATTTTCATGGATCTTATCCGCACGCATGTGCCGGAGGGTGCCCATACGTAAAAGAGGAAGCGGCACGAGCGGTACGTGCTGCTTCCTCTTTTTCATTTCAAGCGGACGAGTCTGGATGGGCGAGTGTAAGACGAAAGGTTGTTCCTTCTGGAGAAGTCTGGACCAATTCGACATTTCCACCGTGTGCCTTTGCCAATAGGCGGGAGATCGTCAAGCCCAGCCCCAGGCCTTGCTTCTTTTTGCGTTTGCTATCCCCACGATAGTACCGTTCGAAAATGAAAGGAACCTCTGACTCAGGAATTCCTTTTCCATTGTCAGTTACATCGATGAAGAGGAAGCTGCTTTGGTTGTGAACGTCGATCTTGATTTGCGTTGCGTTTGCGGCAGCGCTGTTCCCCAATAAATTGAGCAAAATTTGTTTGACATGTGATTCATCGCCGATCCATACGATTTCTTGTCCAGTCGGGTTAACTGTCACAGATACGTTGGCAAATGAGGGCAAGGTTTGCACCTGTGCGACTATCTGATCCAACGTACTGTCGATCTGAATGGACTGCTTCTCGACGAAAACTTCACCTGCTTCCATGGAGGAGAAATCGAGGAGGTCATTGACCATTGTCTGGAGTCGCTTGGCTTCGTCCATGCTGATTTGCATGAATTCATCCGCATCTGCACCTTTTACGACGCCGTCTTTCACCGCTTGAATCATTCCGCGAATCGAGGTGACAGGGGTACGCAGCTCATGGGAAACACCAGCCAAAAGGTCGGTGCGCATCCGCTCTAGTTGTCCAAGTCTTTTCGCCATTTCGTCAAAGGAATGAACCAGCTGACTGATTTCTGCTTCTTTGATTTTGGAGGAATTGGGCAAGGAAGGCGAATAATTCCCGCTGGATATTTGTTCTGCCGCTATTGCCAACTGCCGCAGGGGCTGTGTTAACGAGCGAGAAAGTACATAGACGATGGCCCAACCGCACAAAGTGATGATTCCGATAGAAACCATGATCGTGATATAAGTGTGAACCAAATCATTGTTAAGGGGGGTACTGACGTAATAGGTGCCTGCGACTGTATTGTGTTCATAGTAAGGGACACCCACACGCAGCCAGGTAGCTCCCTTTGTGGCAACAACCTCCCGTATTTCTTTAGTTTTGTCCACCGGTTGGGCAGGGGTAGGTAACTGCGCAATGGTAGCGGTCGTCGTCTGACTCACCATTTCCTTCTTGAACGTCTTGCCCGCATCATCGTAAATCTGTACCACGTGATCGATTGGGACAGTCGGCATGACTCGAAATGCGATCATGGCGGTATTGGCTGCGGGTGTTGCGGTGTAAGGAATAGCCGGAGACGCAGGGCCAGTCACAGCAGTGACAGCCTGATTGGAGATACCAACAGTTGTTTGTGCCAAATCCTCTATCTTTACAGGAGAAGTCGAGGTGTCCTTGGCAAGCAACACCTTGGTATACGAATCAGCGAGCAACTCTGTTCTTGCTTCCAATACCTGAAACTGTTGTTCTGTAGCTGCTTTGTTAATCCAATAGATGCCAAAAAAGCCAATGCCAAAAAGAATGACCGATAAAATCAAGGCATAGCGCCACGTCCAGTAACGCAAGAGCGGCACAGCAGTTCTAGTAGAAGTAGTTCGTTTAGTAAACACGCAGGCTATACCCCATTCCTCTGATTGTGCTGATTTCCCCTTCGGAAGTCGGCCACGGAAGCAAGCTTTTGCGCAAGCGCTTCACTGCGGTATCCACAGAGCGATCGCCCCCTTCAAAATCCATTCCCCACACCTGATCCAGCAACTGATCTCGGCTGAAGCATTGGTTCGGATGTCGCGCCAGGAAAACGAGCAGCTGCCAATCCCGTGGCATCAAGGCAAGGGGTGTTTTCCCGATCAAGGCATTTTGGGCCGTAACATCTATGGAAAGTGTCCCGAGTCTGATCGTATCTGCTTCGGCGATATAAGAGGAACGGCGGAGCACAGCTTGTACACGGGCGAGCACTTCTTCTGGATCAAATGGCTTGGCGATGTAATCATCTGCACCTTGTGCCAGCCCTTGGAGCTTGTCTGGTACGGTACCGCGCGCCGTAATGATAATGACAGGGCAACTGCCGTATTGGCGAATCTGATCGAGTATATTCAAGCCGTCATGATCGGGCAGCATCAGGTCAAGCAGGACAAGATCTGGTTTCCAGGAGAAAAAAGTCGGGATTGCCTCGTGATCACCCTCATTCCATTTTACCTCATAGCCCGCCCGTTCCAGGTAGACCTGGACAAGTCGGGCAATCGGCATTTCATCCTCGATGAGTAGAATTCGTTTCACGAAGAAACACCTCCTATCTATCTCAAGTCAATTTGTACTTATCATAGCAATGATAGACATCGTTTTGATTGACATCATTTGTAAAAAATGTTCTTGTTCAGTTGTTTAGCATAATGGAGTTATGTGTCCGTTAAATGGCGAAGGGCATAACTAAACCTCTGGCAGTTTCCTGTCAGAGGTTTTTGTGTGTGCTTGAAAGGCAACGCTTATTTTTTGATGGCAGCTACTGAGACTGTTGCACCTTTTGTGATCTTGCCTTCTTTTTCGAGCTGTTTGATCAATTCGTCAACGGTGATTCCTTTCTCTTTTGCCATTTGCTCCAAACTGATTGCAGGTTGAGTAAAGGAAGCTGCTTCACCAGTGGAGATCGCGCCTTCTTTCTCAAGCTGCTTGATCAACTCTTCCACAGAGATGCCTTTTTCTTTTGCTACTTCTTCCAGATTGATAGTTGTTGTCATGGAAACATTCGTTGCCAGTTTGCCTTCTTCTTTAAGCTGCTCGATCAACTCTTCTACGGAGATGCCTTTTTCTTTCGCCATTTCTTCCAGATTCATAGTAGAGTCCAGAGCGATGAATGCTCCGCCGTCCTTGTTTTCAGGATCGAGAGAAATGACTGCGAAGCCCGGAATGGTGCCGTCTGGGTTGCTGGTAGCTGTTGCTTTCGTCAGTTTGCCTTCTTTTTCAAGCTGCTTGATCAACTCTTCTACAGAGATCCCTTTTTCTTTCGCCATTTCATCTAGGTTGAACGTCTTAATGTTATCGCTGTTGGCATCGAATTTCATGAAGGAGAAGCTAGTTGTCAGATCGCCGTCTTTCGTGATAGTAGCTGCTCCTTTCGTCAGTTTGCCTTCTTTTTCAAGCTGCTTGATCAACTCTTCCACAGTGATGCCCTTTTCCTTTGCCATTTGCTCCAGGTTAAAAATCGGTTTTTGAAGAGCATCTGTACCATCTTTGGTCACCATTTTCAGTGGAGCAGAAGAACCAGTCGTCTTCGCTGGTTCATTTGCCGCAAACGCGGAACCTGCCATTGCGGATACTGCCAAAGCCATAACTGTCATTGCCATTTTCTTTTTCATTGTAAAATTCCTCCTTGGGGGTCTTTAGATTGTGGTGAGCCTTGCTTGCGGGCTTGCCCGTCTCGGCTACAACACAAATTTAACGTGGGTGTGTGTCCGTAATATGACCGGAATATGGAAAAGTGACGGAATGCCGAAAACGCTTGCATTTTTCTGTGCCTTGTTCTACATTAGAGACAGGTAAAAGACCACGTAAATAGCGTGTAATCTTCTACCCACAAGTGAATAATCAAAAGGCAAAGGTGCCCTTGAACACGGCTTATTTTTTCGTGTTTAGGCACCTTTTTTTACTTTTGATCAGGGATGTTGTCTTGAAAGGAGTGACACGCATGGAAAAACCAATTCGAGCGACGCCGCTTGCGATCCGACTGATTCCCAATGTCGATCCACAATTTGCGGAGAAGCTGAACCTGCCTTCTCATATCCGAAGTCTGGGGCTATTGACCTCTACGATTGACGATGTGGGGTATACGGCCATTGATGAAGCGACCAAAAAGGCAGCGGTAGAAGTTGTGTATGCCAAGTCGTTTTATGCAGGCTCAGGCCATGCGTCTGGACCGTTGTCCGGCGAGTTCATCGGGATGATCGGAGGCGCGACGCCATCGGAGGTGCAGAGCGGACTGGATGCAGCCGTTGCATTTATGGAAAGCGGAGCATGCTTTTACTCTTTGAATGATGAAGGGACGCATGCGTATTACGCCCATGTTGTGTCGCGGACGGGCAGCTACTTGTCTCAAACCGCCGGAATCCGCGAAGGTGAGCCGCTTGCTTACTTGATCGCTCCGCCGCTGGAGGCCATGTATGGTATTGATGCCGCCCTCAAGGCTGCAGATGTACAAATGGTTCAATTTTTTGGTCCACCGACAGAAACGAACTTTGGGGGAGCGCTACTCACTGGCAGCCAGTCGGCATGCACGGCAGCCGCCGATGCCTTTGCCGAGGCCGTAAGAAGTGTCGCCCAACAGCCTGTCAAACGATAATAGGGATTTTCTCTCTTGAAGGGGAGGTAATGTAAATGCGCGCTACAACATATTCACTCGGCATGATCGAGACGCTGGGCTTGCCTGCTCTCATCGCTGCCGCAGACGCTGCTGCTAAGGCGGCAGACGTTAAAGTCGTCTCTTATGAAGGAGCGGACGCAGGAATCGTCACTGTATACGTGATCGGGGATGTATCTTCGGTTATGGCGGCAGTAGATGCTGGCGCTGACGCTGCGAGACGTGTCGGAAGATTGCTGCACTCGCACGTGATTCCACGTCCTGACGAAAATATTCCAAAAATGATTAAAAACCTGCTGAAACCGGAAGTAAAAGAAGAGGGTAAGGCAGAGCCGGCTAAAGCGCCAGTGTCAGGATTGCAAGATCAGTCCATCAATGACCTGCGCAAAATGGCGCGTTCGTATGCGGACTTCCCGCTGACAACGAACGAAATTAACATGGCGAAGAAAGAAGATCTCATTCGTCTGTTGGAAGAGAAACAAGGCGGAGGTGACAAAGCCTAATGACACTCGACGCTGATCTGTATTCCATACAGGAAGTGCGTACCTACCTCGCACAAGCGAAGGAAGCACAGGCCAAATTCGCTACCTACAGCCAAGAGCAAGTTGACCGGATCATCGAAGCTATGTCCAAAGTGGGCGTAGAAAATGCTGATCGACTGGCAGCAATGGCTGTGGAGGAAACAGGCTTTGGTAACGTCGCTGACAAGCGGATGAAAAACCTGTTTGCTGCACAAGATGTGTACGCATCTGTAAAAGATGTAAAAACGGTTGGCATCATCCGTAAGGACGAAGAGAACAAGGTGTGGGAAGTGGCGCAGCCATTTGGTATCGTAGCAGGGGTTGTACCTTCCACGAATCCGACGTCCACGGTTATTTATAAATCGATGGTCTCCCTCAAGGCGAGAAATGCGATTGTATTCAGCCCGCATCCGTCGGCAGCCAAATGCACGCTGGAAGCAGCGCGACTGATGGCACAGGCGGCAGTAGCGGCTGGAGCACCAGAAGGGTTGATCCATTGCGTTACGAAGCCTACGCTTCCTGGGACAAATGAGCTGATGAAGCACAAGCTGACCAATCTGATTCTCGCGACTGGCGGAACTCCGATGGTACGCGCAGCATACAGCTCCGGTAAGCCGGCATACGGTGTTGGACCTGGTAACGTACCGGTTTACATCCACCACACTGCTGACTTTGCTGCTGCTGCCAGACGCATCGTGCAGAGCAAGACGTTTGACTATGGTACAATCTGCGCTTCTGAGCAAGCATTGGTAGTGGAGGAATCCACCAAACACCAATTGATTGCAGCCTTGAAGCGTGAAGGCGCCTACTTCCTGAACGAGCAAGAAAAGGAAAAGGTAGCTGCCATCGTCACGATAAACGGCTCGCTGAACGCGAAAATCGTTGGCCGCTCTCCACATGTGATCGCTCAAATGGCGGGTATTACCATCCCTGCTGATACGCGTGTCCTGGTTGCGGAGGAGAACAATGTAGGCAAAGCGTATCCGATGTCCGTTGAAAAACTGGCACCGATCCTTGCCCTTTACACGGTTCAAGGCGACAGCGAAGCGTTTGCTCGTTGCCGCGAATTGCTGGAACATGGTGGTCTTGGACATACAGCGGGTATTCATGCCCAGGATGACAATGTCATCGCAGCGTATGGTCAAGCAATGCCAGCATCCAGAATTCCGGTAAATACGGGTACGACCTTCGGAGGAATTGGTGCAACGACTGGCGTACAACCAGCGTTCACGCTTGGATGCGGTTCTTTAGGGGGCAACATCACTTCCGATAACATCGGTGCGAAGCACATGTTCAACATCAAGCGTGTTGCATTTGGCATCAAAGAAATGCCGCAATCAACGCCAGTATCAGCAGCTCCTGCGACACAAGCGGAAGAAGCTGTCCTACAGGCTGTCTCTTCCATGAATGTCGGTTTGAGCCGCGATGAGATCAAAAACATCATCAAATCGGTGTTAACAGAAATGACGACTTAGAGTCGTAAAACACTAAAATTTTGGAGATATAATTAAGGAGGAAATGAAAATGGCTGGAGAAATGTCCGCATTGGGAATGGTAGAAACAAAAGGTTTGGTAGGAGCAGTAGAAGCTGCTGACGCAATGGTAAAAGCAGCTAACGTAAAACTGATTGGTAAAGTACACGTAGGTGGCGGTCTCGTGACTGTTATGGTACGTGGTGACGTAGGTGCAGTAAAAGCTTCCACTGACGCAGGCGCCGCTGCTGCTGAAAAAGTAGGAGAGCTCGTATCTATTCACGTAATTCCACGCCCTCATGGAGACATTGAACTGATCCTGCCTAAACTCGAAGGATAATAATTCCCTATGGCAGTGATTACAGAAGCATCCTTGAGAGCAATGCATAAGTCAGGTATTCCAAACCCCTTTCTCGTTGAGAAAGGGGATAAAATAACACCAGCAGCGGCAGATTTCTTGAAAGGAAGAGGGATTCAAGTGAAACAAGTTGATCAGAACCAGCAGCCTTCCACCAATCAAGCTGCCGAGGCAGTGCGAGAAATTCCTTTAGGCGTATCTAACCGTCACATTCATTTGTCGCAAGCAGATGTCGAGAAGCTTTTCGGAGCCGGACATCAATTGACGCCAATGCGTGATTTGTCGCAACCGGGCCAGTTTGCTTGCCAAGAAACAGTCACCATCGTGGGACCAAAAGGCAGCATCCACGGGGTTCGCGTTTTGGGACCAGCTCGTGGCGCGACACAAGTGGAAATTTCCCGGACAGACGGCTTTGCAGTAGGTGTTCAAGCACCTGTGCGTATGTCAGGAGATATTGAAGGAACACCAGGTATGGTACTCGTTACGGCAAAAGGGACAGTCGTGATGGACAAAGGCGTAATCGTAGCGAAGAGCCACGTTCATATGTCTCCTGCAGATGCCGAGCAATATCAAGTGAAGGATGGCGATACGCTGATCCTGGCGACGCAAAGCGATCGTCCTATCATCTATCCAGATGTAGTCGTTCGTGTGCATCCGCAATTCGCACTTGATTTCCACGTTGATACGGATGAAGGTAATGCCGCTAATTTGAAAACGGGAGACCGGGTAAAAGTGATCGGCAAGAACGGGCAATTTTACTCCGGCTAACGGAGGTAGAGCTTGATGGACATCAGAGAAATGGTGGCGTCGATTACGAAAGAAATTTTGCAATCGATGAATACAGAAAAGAAAAGCGAATCGCCTCGTGTCCTGTACGTCTTTTGTGACAGCCAGGCTCATGAGGCTTATCAGGATCATTTTATCCAACTGAAAAACCACGGGATCTGCCATGACATTCTCTTCCTGGATGGAGAAACCTCCTCTTGGCTTGGCATGCACAAGATCGAATGTGGGGGAGCAGGCAGAATCCTTACAGCAGATGAGTACGCTCCTGCCCCGTTGGAAGTGCCGAAAGATTATGTCGGTATCGTGATTCCTGAAATCGATTTGGATAATGCAGCGAGAATTGCTTCCGGTCTAAAAGGAACAATCAAAGCGGAAATCGTCTTTTCCGCATTGGTGACGGGTAAATTCGTCATCGCTGGTTCCGATGTGCCAGGAATCAAGCGCGCAGACCGTCGTACCCTGCAAACATTGACACTGACACCTGCTTATGAAAAGCTGTTCAACCGTCACGTTGAGAGCATGAAAGAACTGGGTGTGGAGTTTGCAGAACAACGCCGTCTGGCTGATCGCGTGGTTTCTAAGCTGAAGTCTCAGTTGCAAAAAGTGGAGATTACTACCAAGACAGAACAACCGACATTGACTCCTTTGGATGAGCAAGAAGCTGTCTTTTCCGGGAAGCTGTTGACAGCGGATTGGATCAGATCTCAGCCTGAGCTTCGCGATACGACTTTGATCGTGAAAAAAGGTGCAATTGTTTCTCCGCTTGCTTATGACAGCATGAGAGAACGCGGCATTACGGTCAGCTATTTAGGAAAAGGGTGATCGCATGTTTTTGGGAAAAGTGATCGGCAGCGTCTGGGCCACGCAAAAAGAAGCAGGCATGGAAAATCTCAAGCTCATGGTGGTTCAGCCGATTGATTGGCGTGGCGAAGAAGGCGGACAAACCGTTATCGCAGCGGACAGGATCGGTGCGGGAATCGGGGAGCAGGTTATCGTCTCTCGTGGGACGCCTGCCCGAATCCTTTTCTCCGGCACCAGTGTGCCGATCGATGCGATCATCGTAGGCATTGTGGATTCGTTTGAGGTGCCGGGTGCCGCAGGAAGAGAGGAATAGGAATGGAACAGGAACGTTCACGAGTCATCCAGGAATTCGTACCAGGGAAACAGGTCACGTTGGCTCATGTAATCGCAAACCCTGACCCAATGCTCTATACCAAGCTAGGTATCAATGAGGCCGGTGCGATCGGCATCTTGACTTTGACGCCTACCGAAACAGCCATTATTGCCGCGGATATTGCGACGAAGGCTGCTGGCGTCGAGCTTGGGTTTCTCGATCGTTTTACAGGTTCACTGATTGTCGTAGGAGATGTATCCGCTGTTGAAATGGCAGTCGAAGCGGTCAATCAGGTACTGAGCGAAAAACTGCGGTTTACACCGGCATTGGTGACGAAATCATGACCGGCCGTGTAATGATTATCGGTGCAATCGAAGCAGGAAAGTCTTCTCTGGTGCGGGCGCTGTTCAATGACGAACAGCCTGCCAGAAAGACACAAGCGCTCGAATATCGGGACTGGGCAATTGACACTCCGGGTGAGTACAGCGAAAACCCGATGTTTTACCGCACACTTATGGCTACCTCTCTTGAGGCGAAGATCATTGTGATGGTGCAGGATGCTACGCGGGAGCGCAATTATTTCCCTCCTGGCTTCTCACAAGGGTTTCCGCAATCGTGCATCGGGGTCATTACCAAAACGGATCATCCTGATGCAAATGTGGAGAGAGCAGAACAATTCCTGCGTCAATCGCTCGGCAATGCGAAGATTTTCCGGACCTCCTCGCTCACAAGTGAGGGAGTATCAGAATTGCGAACGCATTTGCAAGAAATTGTCAATGAGTAAGCTTGATTAACCAGTATTACACCCCTTTCCGCCGTAGCGCGTCTGTGAGAAAATGAGGTCATATCAACTCCTAGCAGGTGAAAAGAGGTTCACATGCAATCAATACGAGAAGTGTGCAAAGCGTCCACGACGTTGAGTGATGACGACATTCGGATTGTGGAGGATCTGGCTTCCAAGCTTCAGATTTTTGCTGATCTGTCTCAAGCGGACATGTTTATTGATTGTCCGACGGTAGATCGGAGCGCTGCGATGGTAGTCGCACAAGCTGCACCGAGTACGGCACGCTCTATGTACAGTGGATCGGTCGTAGGGCATTTGGCGACGGCGATTAATGAGCCGGCCGTTATGTATTGTCTGACGACAGGCAAGCCCGTCATCGGTTCACGTGGGGTTTCACAGGAGCAAGTCGTGATGCGACAAAGTGTCGTACCCATCACGAATGCGGCTGGAAAAACAATCGGGACCTTGATAACTGAACAAGATATATCCAAACAGGTGGAACAGGAAAAAAACGTCGAAATGCTCAAGGAAACAACGGAGCAGTTAAGTGAGACGCTCATCCAGTTCGCTGTGCCTGATCTGCCCATTTCGTCGCTTTTGCACGAGGGCATGATTTTGTTTGATCAGAGTGGGGTTATCACGTACGCCAATGGCCGTGCCCACAAGCTGCTCTCTTTGATTGGCTTTGAACGGCCGGAAAAGGGCGAGAGCATTGAACGTATTTTTTCCTGGAGAGTTTCCCCGGAGAATTTTGTACGCAACGGGGGTTATATTCAGGAGGAGCTGTCAAAAGGCAAACACTTTATCATGATGAAAGCGGTTTCGTCCGTCCGCAAACAAGACATCATTGGGGGATTCATTCTCCTGCGAGACATATCGGACATTCGGGAAAAAGAAAAGCAATTAATGATCAAATCCGCGGTGATCAAAGAGATTCACCACCGGGTCAAAAACAATTTGCAAACCATCTCTAGCCTACTGCGCCTGCAAATGCGGCGTTCGCAGTCCAACGAGATTGAAAAGGTATACAGGGAAAGCATCAATCGCATCAACAGCATCGCCATTATTCACGAATACTTGGCACAGGATGGTCTGGAGCAGATTGACTTCAAAGAGATTTTAACCAAAATATCGAAAATAATCGTCTCTTCGATGAGACGTTCTGAGCAAGCTATACACGTCGTGGTGACGGGCGAATCGGTATATCTGCCGTCCAACAAAGCAACATCGTTTGCCTTGATCGTCACCGAGCTGATTCAAAATTGCATGATTCATGGTTTTCATGACCTGCATGAAGGGAAAATCTCTATTGCACTGGTTGCCAAGGAAGACTTCGTTAGTCTGTCTGTGACAGATGACGGAGTAGGCATCGAGGACATGGAGCAAATCCACAAAAAGGGCCATCTCGGCCTGAAAATTGTCGATACGCTGGTCAGGGAAGACCTCGAAGGCACGATGCATTTCCGCAACACTGGGAACGGAACAGAGGTAACCATCCTCTATCCGATCCAAAAGGAGGATGAAGATGACACAGCCGAAGATTATGGTGGTTGATGACGAGCCGATTATTCGCATGGATTTGCGCGAGATGCTCGAAAATGAAGGGTATTTAGTGGTTGCCGAGGCGAAAAACGGAGAAGAGGCAGTCGAACAGGCCCATCGTCACAAGCCCGATCTGATCATCATGGATGTGAAAATGCCTGTCTTGAATGGAATCAAGGCAAGCAGTATCATTCGTTCCTTTTCAGACAGTTCCATTCTTCTCTTGACGGCTTATAGCCAAAAGGAACTCGTCCAGGATGCCAGAAAAGCGGGTGTGACGGCTTACTTGGTGAAGCCGGTGTCGGAGGATGACTTGATTCCCGCAGTAGAAATCGCACTCAGTCAAAAGGAAAAAGTCGTTTCACTGAAGAAGGATATCAATGATCTGAAGCAAAAGATCGAGGATCGCAAAGCAGTGGAAAAAGCAAAAGGAAAGCTGATGAGTGCCCTATCCTTGGAAGAGGAAGCGGCTTACAAATGGATGCAGCAAGTAAGCATGCAACGGCGCATGCCGCTTGTGAAGCTGGCAGAAGAGATTTTGTCGGGCGAGCAGGCCATTTCCACACAAGGCTAGTACTGACGTTATCATAAAAAGCAGTGACAAGTAGATACGAAGAGAGCAAAGGCGCTTGAATCAGACCGGGAGCAAGGTACCGGCTGTTCAAGCGTTTTTTCGTAAGCCCGTCTGACACGCCAATGGTTCAAGGAGGTTCATATGGACGAACAATGGATCCAAAGCGTCGGGATCGATGTGGGAACAAGCACAACCAAAATGATCGTTAGCCGATTGCGATTGGGTCGCATGTCCAGCACGTTTTCGCTGCCGCGTTATCAGATCGTGGAGCGACAATTGCTGTATGCGAGTGAAGTACATTCCACACCGCTCATCGGATTTGATGAAATCGACGCTGACGGAATCGGATCGATTCTTGCAGCCGAGTACAACAAGGCACAAATCAGCTTGTCTCAAATCAAGTCCGGGGCGGTCATCATCACCGGAGAAACAGCCAGCAAAAAGAACGCACAGCATATCGTTCATCTGCTGGCTGAACGCTCCGGGGATTTCGTGGTAGCGACAGCAGGTGCTGACCTCGAAGGCGTGCTGGCGGGCAAGGGCGCTGGCGCAGAAAAACGCTCGCAAGCCATACAAGGTGTGATCGTCAATGTCGATATTGGCGGAGGAACAGCGAATGCAGCCTACTTCCAACGTGGTCGAGCGATTGCGACGGTTACGTTCCACGTCGGAGGAAGACTGATCCGACTCAGTCCGCAAGGTGTCGTTCAATACGTGTCGCCGAACATTCAACAATGGCTGTCGGCAAAAGGATTGCGTATTCAAGTCGGACAGGAAATCGGATTCGCGCAGCTCACAGAGGTTGCCGAACAGTTGGGACGCAGCATGCTCGATTATTTGACGGGGAAAGAGCGACAAGTATCAGGCTTGCTCGTCTTGGGGCCGCATTTGCGCGATTCCATCCCTGTTGCTGAATTGACCGTCTCAGGTGGTGTAGGCCTGCTCATGAGCGGACCTCCCGTCCAAAATATTTCGGATGCGAGCCGATATGGCGATTTTGGCCCGCTGCTCGGATATGTACTCCAGCAGGAGCGCGTAAAAGGAACGTATCCAGTACAGTGGCTAGACCCGGATCAGACAGTACGGGCAACGGTAATTGGCGCGGGGATGCAGAGTACGGAGATTAGTGGTTCAACCGTGCATATTAAGCCGGAACTGTTGCCGATTAAAAATATTCCGATTCTCAAGCTAGAGCTTACCGAGGAACAATTGGCAGATACCACACGACTGCGACAGGAAGTGGCTTCGATCTACCAACTGGGTGAGCGCCTGTTTGAAAAAACGACAGGGATTCCTTTCGCACTCGCGATCTCCGGCATCGGGTATTGCTCGTACGCTCTGCTACAGACGCTTTCCCAGGAGCTGTCGGAGCAATACCGGGCAAGTTTCCCCGAGAGTCAAACCATGGTCGTGATCTGTGAAACAGATATGGCGAAAGCGCTCGGGCAGGCCTTGGCGCTGCGTTGTAAAGGGGCACCGGAAATCATTTGCATCGATCAGGTGCGTGTGGAATACGGCGATTACATCGATCTCGGTGAGCCGATCTCGGGAACGATCATTCCCGTCGTCGTCAAAACACTCGCGTTTGATGAAAGGCCGTAACGTAAGAAGGGGTGGACGTGATGAACACGAAAACGACTGTGCTTGGACAGACCTATCAATTTCGCGATTTGAAAGAAGTTTTCGCGAAGGCTAATGAAGATAAATCAGGCGACCAGTTGGCTGGTCTCGCCGCTGCTGATTCCCGGGAACGTGTAGCTGCCAAGCAAGTTTTGGCTGATCTGACGCTGGCGGATATCCGCAACAATCCGATGGTTCCGGCAGAAGAAGACGAAGTATCCCGTGTGATCGAAGAAGGCATCAACGAAAAAATTTACAGCGAAATCAAAAACTGGAGTGTAGCAGAACTCCGCGAGTACATTTTGAGCCATCAAGCAGGCGATAATGAACTCAAGCGCATCAGCCGCGGCTTGTCCAGTGAGATGATTGCAGCGACTGCCAAGCTCATGAGCAACCTGGACTTGATTACGGCTGCGTCCAAGATTAAAGTTGTGACGCATGCCAACACCGTAATTGGTCAAAAGGGCGTATTGGCTTCTCGTGTACAGCCGAACCATCCATCCGATAACGTACAAGGCATCAAGGCGTCTCTGTACGAAGGATTGAGCTACGGAATCGGCGATGCGGTTATCGGGATCAACCCGGTTATCGATACAGCGGACAGCGTCAAGGATATTTTGAACATGACCAAAGACGTGATGACCAAATTCGATATCCCGACCCAAAACTGTGTATTGGCTCACGTATCTACTCAAATGCGTGCCATCCGTAATGGGGCACCAGCAGACTTGATTTTCCAAAGTTTGGCGGGTAGTGAAAAAGGAAACAATGCATTTGGTATTGATGTAGCGCTGTTGGATGAGGCAGACGAGCTGATGCGCAAAGAAGGTACTTCCTATGGACCGAACTTCTGGTACTTCGAGACAGGCCAAGGCTCAGAGCTGTCTTCCGAGGCGCATCACGGCATGGACCAGGTAACGATGGAAGCGCGCTGCTACGGTTTGGCTCGCAAATACAATCCGTTTATCGTGAATACGGTAGTTGGATTTATCGGACCTGAGTATTTGTACGACAGCCGTCAAGTAATCCGCGCAGGCTTGGAAGACCATTACATGGGCAAAATGCACGGTTTGCCAATGGGCTGTGACGTATGCTACACGAACCACATGAAGGTCGATCAGAACGATATGGACAATCTCGGTATCTTGCTCTCGTCGGCAGGAGTTAACTTCGTCATCGGGGTAGCTATGGCTGACGATGTCATGCTCAACTATCAATCGACGAGCTTCCATGATATTGCCGCGTTCCGTGAAGTGATGGGACTGCACCCGGCACCAGATTTTGAAAAATGGCTGGAGAAAATGGGCATCATGGAAAACGGTAGGCTGACTGCAAAAGCAGGCGATCCGACAATCTTCATGTAAGATCAGGAGGTGAAAGACGGATGGAACAACAATTAGATTTCTTGGTAGATAAAGTAGTAGCAGAGCTGCAAAAGAAGCTGGGTGAGGCCACAGAACAAGCTCCGTCACCAAAAGCAGAGACGGGCTTGATTCAACTGAGATCGGAACCAAAGGCAGAGCCAGTAACGAGTGCGGCGACGGCTCCGACGCAAGCTCCAGCGGTGAATGAGCAACTTGCTCCATCAGCAGAGCCTGAGAGAACATCACACGTACCGAATCCGAAGTACAAGGAAGGCTTGGATGAACTGCTGTCCAGCACGCCAGCGCGCATCGGAGTTTGGCGTACAGGTGTGAGACCTTTGACTAAAACGATGCTCGAATTGCGTCGCGACCATGCTGCGGCTGTAGATGCTGTATACGGTGAAGTCAGTCAAGCGGTGCTCGATCAGTACTCCTTGTTCACAGTGGAAACGCAGTATGACAACACCGAAAACTATCTAAAGCGTCCGGATATGGGGCGCGTCCTCACGGAGGAAGGCGTGCGCTTGCTGCAAGAGCGCTGCCAAAAGAAACCGCAGGTACAAATCGTCGTTTCGGACGGCTTGAGTGCCGCTGCGGTGGATGCGAACCTGAAAGACGTGCTTCCATCCCTGATGGACTCTCTGAAAAGCTATGGACTGACCTGCGGCACACCGTTCTTTATCCAAGGCGGACGCGTAGCCAGCATGGATCACGTCGGCGAGATTTTGGAGCCAGAAGTATTGGTGCTCCTGATCGGAGAGCGTCCAGGATTGGTTACGGCGCATTCCATGAGTGCGTACATGTGCTACCGTCCACGCAAAGGTATGGTAGAATCAGAGCGTACAGTGATCTCGAATATTCATCGTCAAGGTACTTCTCCGGTTGAGGCGGGGGCCCACATCGGGACCATTCTCTCCAAAATGCTGGAGCAAAAAGCAAGTGGTGTGAAACTAGTCTTGTAACATGACGAGGAGGATTCAGCATGACATTTCGTAGAAAAAAAGTAGCCGTCATCGGTAGTGGTTTTACAGGAGCGACAACTGCGTTCATCATGGCGCAAAAAGAGCTGGCTGACATCGTTTTGGTCGATATCCCTCAACTGGAAAACCCAACGAAGGGTAAAGCACTCGACATGATGGAAGCTTCCCCAGTTCTCGGCTTCGATGCTAACATTACAGGTACTTCTGACTACAAAGACATCGAAGGCTCCGATATCGTAATCATCACAGCAGGTATTGCTCGTAAGCCAGGTATGTCCCGCGACGACTTGGTAGCAACGAATGCAGCTATCATGCGCTCTGTTGCTGAGCAAGTGAAAACATATGCACCAAACTCCATCGTACTTATCCTGTCCAACCCGGTAGATGCGATGACGTATACATTCTACAAAACATCCGGCTTCCCGAAACACCGCGTAATCGGTCAATCCGGCGTACTGGATACAGCTCGCTTCCGTACATTCGTAGCAATGGAACTGAATGTATCTGTTAATGACGTAACAGGCTTCGTATTGGGCGGTCACGGCGACGACATGGTACCACTCTTGCGTTACTCCTACGCAGGTGGCATCCCACTCGAAAAATTGATCCCACAAGATCGTCTGGATGCTATCGTAGAGCGTACACGTAAAGGTGGCGGCGAAATCGTAGCTCTCTTGGGTAACGGTTCCGCTTACTATGCACCTGCGGCAGCTCTGGTAGAAATGGCAGAAGCGATCTTGAAAGACAAAAAGCGCATCCTGCCTTCCATCGCTCTGCTCCAAGGTGAGTATGGCTACAACGATATCTACCTGGGTGTACCAACTCTCTTGGGTGGAAACGGTATCGAGCAAGTCATCGAGCTGGATCTGACTGCTGCTGAGAAAGCAGCATTGGATAAATCCGCAGATTCCGTTCGTGCAGTTATGAAAGTAGCTATGCCATAAGCACGAGTTTAAAATGAAAGCTTCGCCAGATGTTTTGGCGGAGCTTTTTTTACAATGTGGATAGTGGAGGGAAGAAGCGGATTTCCAGTCTACGCTTCGGCCTACGCCCTGCTGAGGGCGGGTACTGTTCGCTCCGAAATAAATAGCGGGAGCGCTTCAAAAGTAGAGCTTGGAGGATGTTTTTTCAGAGGTTGAAGCTGAAAACCCCCGCTATTTATTTCGGAGCTGGGTAGGGCTCCAGAGGCGCTAGGACTGGAAATCCGCTTCTTCCTACGGGGCTGTATTCGCATAAAAGCTGATTCAAGAGGGCGTAATTGTCACGAAGTGCAAACACCTGTAAGACATTGGAGGAATTGTGCGAAAAGTGACGAACTAATTTAATGAAATATGAAGAAATGTAAAGCCGAATCTTCCAAAAAAATATATTTTATTGTAAAATTAAGGAAAAATTTAGGGGATGATTCTTTATGGGGGGGCTGCAAGGGACATTGCACTGGTCGCTGCGGTCAGAGATTGAAAGACACCGTAGAGAGTGCGGCTATACCTTGAGTAAATTAGGTGAATTAACGGGCATCAACCATGGGAGTTTAAGCGAGATTCTGAACGGAAATCCACCGCGGGCTATGACCATTGGTCAATTAGACGCGCTCGCTGCGGTGTTTGGTCGCGAACCAGGTTGGTTGTACGAATTGTATACGGAAGAATGTATATCAGAGGGGAGAATATCGCGCCCTCGGTTGATACCATATTTGATTCGATGTGCAGAGTTTGGGCGGCAGGATTGTATAGATGAGGTTGTTCCTAAATTGTTGGACAACCCTAAAAATATTTCGACCCTCTTTTTAGTGGCGGAACAGCTATATGAAAGCGGGAAACAAAAAGAATCCATACCTTTTTATCAGGCTGTCGTGGATAGCGAGAAGGATGGACATTCTGAGCAATTCGTAAGGAGTCAGTATCGATTATTTCGAGCTTCACTCGGGACCAATTCTGAAGAAAATGGGGAGGCAGTTATTCGGTTTTCCCCCTATCGGAATAGGCTTCCTGAAAACTACCAGTTGGACGCCTTATTTCAATTAACGCGGGTTTGTTTCGCTTTACAGAAATGGAAGAAATCAGAGCAGTATGCAGATGAATTACGGTTTCTTGCAGAAACGGTTTACATACATGAGTTGGACAGGTTGAAAAGAAACAAAAAGAGTGAACCTCTGGAAACAGAACGTCATTTCGTCTTTTATTATGGTATGGGACATTTATTTAAAGGTTTGGCATTGGAGATGCAAGGGCTATACGAACAAGCAAAAACGTATGTACAAGGTTATGCAGATCTAAGTTGGTTTGAACTGCTTGATGAAGTTGGATACAAAGAGGTTGAGAAGTTCAGCGTCTGGGCGAAGGCTAACATGTACACGTTAGAAGTATTGGGTGGCAATACAAGCATCATAGAAGAGTATACAGACTATCTTGATAGTCTTCCAACGAATGAAATACTCGCGGGTTTAATTTCCATTATGAAATCGGCGAATACCTACCATTTTTGTGTGGATGAAATACTTAAACGTTTTTCTTCGCATATTGCTACTTTTGATCAATTTAACGAAGCAATTGGATTGGACAGGCAACTCCAGTTCCGGTCTCAAACTGCCATTTATGAATTTAATAAAGGACGTATAGAGAACGGGATTGAAGAAACCTTGTGCTGCCTTTCTCTAGCTGACTCTATGAACAGATATCAAGATGCTCTTAAATGCGTAGCTTTATTTGAAGAGCACCGTCAATACGTATCAACAGCACAAGAGGAACAATACCAAGGAATTGTAACGGGAATGGTTGCTAATCTTCTTTTTCAAAATAGGTAAAATGAAGCGACTATATAACAGTCATTTATTAGGTTATTTTAGTGCATGGCAACGATGCCTAGGGCTTAATTATAAACCCTGACCATTACATGAAAGAGGCTACAAATTAGAAAAAGGGGGATGGGAGAATGAAGGCTCTTATTCTTGCATTTTTACTAACGATTGGATTAATTGGCGGTATACCTTTTGAACCAATCCATGATGGTCTAATTAAGGCTAAGGCATATCAGCATGGAAGTGATGGCTAGAGAAATTGCAGCCATAGATTTGTTATTTTAGTTTCTGCACTCCTAAAAGCATCCCTAAAGGGGATGTTTTTTTCTATTCAATTTTTCTTAATCGGTGAATTTCTGCACATCCATGTATAGTAATTATATGTAATAAATTGTAAAAGAGAGGGGGCGTTGGATATTACTGCTATCGCAAATATTTTAGATAGGGATGTTTCTTTTCACCCTGAAAGCTCCCCCAAAAGAGAAGCTGCATCAGCCCCTAAAAGTAGGTGTACGATCCGGGGCATGGTAAAGGAAATCGGTTGCCACTTAGAGTTGGATAATAGAATCGAACATCTACGACTGGAAATGATGGAATTGGCGGGGAAGTACGGTCTCTCACATGATAAGGTTTTGGCTGTAAGCCAACAATTGGATAAATATATTGTCATTGCACAAAACAGATTGAAAACGGAAAAGTAAGTCCTTCTCACACCTCAAGGCCTCCCAAGACCCTTCCATTAACTATTATCTAGGTATTCGGTAAAAAACTGGTCCAGCAGGAATTACATTTAATGATGCCGCTGATTATAAGTGGAAATGGGATGAAAGTTTTGAAATTGGTGATGATCGACCGAATAATTAATACAATAAGAAGGGAGGGCTTCCTTCCCTTCCTATTGTATTTTTAGTAAGGGGCGGATTTATCATGAAAAAAAAGTAGTACTAGGTATTATGCTCCTGTTTTTGCTTAGTATGATTGGGTTATATATGAATTTTCAGGCACATAGCAAAACGTATGGGTGGGTTGTAGTAACAAACAAATGGGTAGAAAATGACAAATATTTTCTTAGTATCAAGCATATTTGTTTAAATAACGAAACTGAATTTTGTAGCAATGAGAAGACGATTAGAATTGGAGATGAGGTAAGCTTGTTAAGCTCCTCTCCTGTAAAGAGTAATAGACTTAGTGCTAAAGAGGCATATGATCAAATCGAACAAAATGGTAAGTATGTTTTTAGCTATATTTTCATTGAGGGAAGAATGTGGCCATTAAATATGCCTAATACATTAGTTGAATTTAAACAATACAACAAAAAAATATAATCAAAGTATTTTGTTGTTACTTTTAATTTAAGATTAATGCAAGCAATGGAACATGGGATTACGAAAAGGAAGAATAATCTCGAATTTGCTTCGAGATAGCCGGTTAACACTAGCAGTATAACCAGCTATTTTTTGTGTCTAGCACTCCTTAACCTTGTAAACCCACATGTTCGTTTTTCTTGTGGCATCCATATTAAAGTGCGTTTAAATAATTTCCAATAAATCACTAGCCTACGATCCACTCCTACCACTGACCAATCAATTTATGAGGAGTGTGATTGATCTGCCTAAAATATGTCGTAATACTTTACTTGTTGTAGTTCTTAGCTCAATAACTTTATTTGGCTGCTCCAATGTTTCTGAAAAAACTGAAGATATTCCTGTTAATTCTGCTCAATCGGACACTTTGGAGAAAGTAAAAAATGGACAATTAGAAGGTGTCTTAATAGGCATTGGAGCAACAAAAAAAGAGGTTCTAGATAAAATCGGAAACCCCATCGAGAGTGGAAATTCTGAGTATGGATTCACAGTATATTATGATGGTTTTGATTTACAATTCGAAGACTATGCTAATTCAATTGATGAAGTAAAGGATACGAGTAAAGTCGTCCTAATGAATGCCGAACCAAAGACTGTTGGAATGACTGGAAAACCTGAGGAAATCAAAAAAAACTTAGGGGAACCCTCTAGAGAGTTTATGGATGACACAGGTGACAATACGTTTATATTGGAATATGAAAATAGTGGAAATCTACTAAGATTTGCGTTTGATTCAAAAGAAAGTCCAGTAAAGTATGTTACCCTTCGAGTCCAATAAGCTAGACTATCTGGCTTATTTTGGCCTGAATTCTGAAAAATTAGTCCATAAAAAAAGAGACGGTTCTCCCGCCTCTTCTCTTTTATTTGTGTAACCCAGTTGACTCGGTTTTTCTACCATTTCGTTTCCGTTTTGTGTTCAATGATTGGCAATAATTTTGGTTCAATTGCTTTCATCATTTGTTTCAGTGAATGCTCGGAGATCGGTACTCCATCACCTTGAAGTTGTGCTCTAGACTGTGTTTCTGCAATCACATCAATTACTTGTTGTTTCGAGACATTTTTAGATGCTGCAATCTCCACAACAGTTTTACCTTTTGCTAATTCTTGTTTTAATTCTGTCGGGCTTATTTTTAGTAAAGCAAACAGTTTTTCATCGTTTAAAAAGTTATCAGCACTATAATCAGGCTTACCATTTAAAGAGAATAGGCCTTCTACTTTAATGTTTGAAGGTTTTGGACCTGTAGGAATACCTACGATCTTAGTAACACTAATGGTATTGTCCTGAACAAAGACCTGGTAGATCGGTTCTTCGAACATCTCATTGGTGTAATTCAACATCCATGTTTTTTGATTTGGATTCTCCATTTGCTCTATAGCAATCTCGTACTGTTCGACGTTGCCATACATTTTATCAATAAGATCATTCACTTTCGCCTTGATTTCCTGATCGGTTAAAGTAATGAGTGACTTCTCCTTTGGCTCCCAATTCTCTTGAATCACGTGTTCGATCTCACCCGTACTACCGTTTGTATGGAGGGTAATCTTTTTGCCGGTTCCTCCTTTTTCCTGTAGTACAATGCTTGTTTGGTTCACGTTGATTACATTTTTCCCTTTGGATACATCACCTTGAACGTTGCTTGCATCGATAATCTCAAACGATTTTGTTTCAGGAAATGCGAGATACAGCTTCTCAAGCGTTGATTTGCCAACCTCATCCACCTTGACTTGTTCAGTAGTCATCGGTGTTCTTGTAGGCATGTCAATCACGGCAGAAGCCGCAAATGCTGCAGCTGGAATCAAAATCGCAGTAGCAACCATTCCACCAATGAATCGTTTTTTCATAGTTAATTCGCTCCTTTTTTGTTGTAAATAATGAGAATAGGATTGTTCTATTTGTTCTCTGAATAAGCAGCTTACACACTATATTGCCTCTTTAGCGGAAAAAGGTTCGGTTCATATCTTATTTTTTTGCATCGTGAGCAGACCCCATGCCCATCAAGCGAAGGAATTTGTCTATCATTTTGTAGGAAGGAGAATACGAATGATTAGCATTAAGAATTTAAAATCCACAAAAAAAATAGCATTAGCTACTATTGGTTTTATAACAATTGCAGGATTTGCTTTTTACTATATAGGCGACTTGAAAAAACAGAGTTTTCTTTATTCCAGTGATTCAGATTATAGAATCGTTTCTGGTGAAGCAATGTTTACCGAGACATTCACTGACGTGGAGGGTCTAGCTGAAAATGCAGATATCATAGCCGAAGCTGAAGTTATTTCTCAAGAAAATAACCCTAATTATGAAAGACTAGATGTATATACAGTCTCTGAATTAAGAGTAACGAAAGTCTATAAAGGTGATGTAGAGATAGATGATACAGTATCTGTACTGGAAACTGGAGGGGAATTCGATGAAAGAGAGGCGGCCAAATATTTCGCAGGAAAGCCAGGATCTAAATTAGTGAATGATGATAATGGTGAACCCAGAATGACATCGGTAGGGATTGAAGGAAGTATTCCTATGAAAGAAGGAAATAAATATTTTGTTTTCTTAACAGAAGATAAAGATGACGTCTATAACATAGTAGGGTCAGTTCAAGGAAAAATAAAGATTAATGACGAGGAAACCCTTGTATCCCAAGTTTCATTGGAAGTAATAGAACATGGTAATAAACATAATAATCTTTTTTTCCTGCAAGAAAATTATTCAGGAGAAAATATCTCTGAGCTTAGAAACGAAGTTGAACAACTCATTGCATCCTCTCCTAATTAGCTCCCCAAAGTCTTTCTCAACAGCAAGATCATTACGAAGTAGACAGAAAAAGGAGATAACGGATAATTACAAAAGAAACGGGGAGCTAAGTGCTCCCTATTTTCGTTGTAATGACATAGTGGAGGTTTCCTCAGTGACATACTATTCCTTTTTCGTCTTTGTGCTTTTCCTGCTAATCACTAAAGTGTATAACTATATCGAGAGTATACTTAGCCCACTAGATTTCGCCTTAGTTGTCGGTATGGGAGTTTTTATGCTATTACTAAAAGGGTGCGAATGGTTATCTGTCGTATTGGAAAAGTTTTGTATCAAGTTCAAAATAAAAGTATGGCAATTGTATGTAGTCACTATTATTTTGTATTTCTTATTTTAGCTGCTTACGCATAGTATCCACCCGTTTCTGTTCAGGGGACGGGTTTTTCCATGTTCAGTATTTTTTCGCCTATGTAACGTGAACCAAACTCAGCATTCTCGTGAATATACAGTAGAGCAAAAACGAAGGGAGGGAATTGCTGTGGATGAGTGGGAGTTGATTGCCAAATGCCAAGAGGACGAGCCAGAAGCCTTTGAACAATTGGTCAAGCCTTATCTGGCGATGGCATACCGGACAGCGTATTTGATCATTCATGACAAGCATCTGGCGCAGGACGCCGTTCAGGAAGGGCTCATCGAAGCGTATCAGCACATAGACCGACTCGATAAAAAACGGGGCATGGTCTTTCGCAATTGGCTATACCGGATCATTACGTTTCGGGCTCTGAATCTGGTACGCAAGCAGAAGCCCGTGGTGGAATACGAAGAGATGATCCCGGAAGAAGCGACAACACCGTTGGACAACGTGATCCAGCGGGAGGAGCAGCGGCAAATATGGCAGGCGATTCGCAGCATGAAGGCGGAGCATCGCGCGGTCATTATTCTTTACTATTACGAGGGCTTCAGCGTGTCGGAGATCGCCAAAATTACGGGTTCCTTCGAGGGGACAGTCAAATCGCGCATGCATAAGGCGAGGAAGCTGATTGCACAGCAATTGGACAAGAGTTGCATTCCATCTGATTTTTTGCGGGAAGGGGCAATGACTCATGACTAACGAGGAACGGCAAATCCAAGAGACGCTTAGGAAAGTAGCGGGAGTTGTCGAGACGCCGAATTTTCACATGCCATGCAAGAATCACGTAGTGCAAGTGAGAAGACGCTCAGTTTTCCGAAGCAAAAAATGGACATCCATCGGCATCGCTTCCGCAGTCGTAGTCGCTCTGCTCACAAGCATGCAAGTGTCCCCAACATTTGCGGCCTATGTCAAATCGATCTTTGCTCAAGACGGATTCGATGAAGGAGTGCAACAGGCGGCGAGACAAGGCTTCTCTGAAACATCGAATCTTTCTGTTACGGATCAGGGGATTACCTTGGAGGTAAAGGAAATCATTGCTGATCCGGTGCAGGTAATGGTTGCTTTAATGATTAAGCAGTCGGATGGCAAGCCGTTGCTCCCTAATCCGTCAGCGACAAACGCAGAATCCACTGCCGTTGAATTGCTGGATGCCAAAGGGGAGGTCATGACTGACAAGTGGGGAACTACCTTTGAAGAAAATGTGGGAGTCGTCCGGTTTATCCTCGGGGAAAAAGAACAAGAGCCCCTTCCGAAGACGTTGTCGATACATTTTGATGAAATCGGTGATAGAAAAGGAAACTGGAAGCTGCAAGTTCCGATCACGATGGCAAAAACAACAGCGGCAACCACTGTGTTGCCTGTCAATCAAACGCAAATGACGAAGCATGGATTAAAGATGACCCTGCACCAGATCGTCCACACACCAACGGCCACCCGAATTGAGCTGGAAACACAATGGACAGAGGCGGCCAAAAAACAATTGGAACAAGAAGCAAAACAGCTAACCGGAAAGACGACGAACCCCGATTACGCTCCATTTCTTCCGTATCAGCAATATGGGCTGGGATATTACTACGAGGGAGCAGATGGTAGCAAGGGGAAGGAAAGAATCATCTATAATTCTTATTCCATGGATCGCTATGGGCATTTCCGTTGGATCAATGACGACGATCCGTTGCCAAAAGGCAAAGCAGCGACACTCGTCATAAATAGCCTCCATAAGGCAATCCCGTACGATATGAGTGTCACCTTCCATCCGGATGAATTGAACAAGAAGCCAGTGATCCAACAAGTGGGAGAAGATATCTTTACGTTGAAAAGCATCAAGCTGGCAAAAGATGATGATTCGGAAAAACAGCAAATGGAAATGGAGATCGAGATACAATCCAGAGATATTACGAGGATTTATTTGCCTTGGTGGGTACTTCAAGATGGGCAGGGGACAACCTACCGGGCTAAAATGGGTCATCAATCCAAGGGACCCGTTGATCAGTCAGGACGCGAGCGAGCGACGTACAAAATTCGGCTGGAGGACAGCAGTCATTGGGAAGGAGGAGAAATAACCAAGCTCCCGGAGAAGCTCACCCTACGACTGGATGCTGTTCAGAAAAAATATCCGCTAGAGTGGAGAATTCCAGTTACCAATCAATAAAGAAGAAAACCGCCCCGGTACAAGGGCGGTTTTTCTACGTTATTTCGCGACCAACTGCGGCTCTTTCTGCCCAAGTCGGATCGTCGCTTCGCTCGGAATCCACATGCCTGTGTTCTCGTCACGTCCTTGCAGGACAACCGTAGGTTTTGCTTTGCCCATCTGTTCGGCACCTTTGGTAATTTGCTGCCCAATTTTGCCGCCCTTGACGCGGTTGACGACGAGCACGAGTTGCACGCTGTCGAGTTCAGTCATCATCTCGAAATCCCCATTGCTATCGCCTGCGATGAAGATAGGGCCATGATCATACTTTTTCACCAATACATCCTGGATTACTTCCGTCTTGCCGTGGGCTACCGTGATCGGGTAGTCAGGCTGGTACACATTCGTAATCCGTCCGTTTTCTGTTTTCAGACGCATGCCGATGATGTTCTCCGCTGGGAGATTGTAGCCGTATTTCGGGAGAGTGGCAAAGACACGAACGACATCTTCCAAGGAGGCACTCACGACATACACATCGATGCCATTGGCACGCAGCGTGTTCATCAGGTTTGCGACTTCGGAAGTGAGGCGCAGGCCCGTTGTATGAGAGGCTTTCACCACGCCTGCTTTGCCTGCCAACGATTTCGGGCTCGTCCAGGTTACTTTTTGAATCGACATACCGAGGCTGAGATCATTGGATGCTTCCGCCAACTGTTGTACTTCTTCCACTTTCATGTTCGTGAAGAGGTAGAGCACCCACGGATAGCCAATCGAGTTGCTGTGTGTATCGTTGATTGCTTCATACAAGAAAAACAGCTTAGCTTTGAAATCTGCGAACTGCTCTGTTGCTGTCACTTCTTCCAGCGACTTTGTTCCTTTAAGACCTTGATAATTTTGATATAAGTACGTGTAGTCGGCTACGAGATCAGTCGCGATGGCATCGAGTGTGACAGGCTTGCCGTCAACATTTTTATACGAATCGGAAAACGGTCCCTCTGGTACATTCGTGCGGATGACCTTCCCGAATTCTTCTGGTGTGAGCTTGTAAGCCAAATGGTTGATCTGATAGACAAACAGAGCTTCTTCGGTGTCATGCATGATACTCGTATTGTCCCAGTCAAAAACGACATACGGCTTTTTCTTGGCATTGTAGGTAGCGCTCTTGACGCCGTTTTTCTCAATCAATTCATGGACGGCTTGATAAGTCGCAGGTGCCCATTTCCCCTTGTCGAGCATCTGCACGTTGGTGTCCTTGGCCAAAGCTGGCATTTGCATCGCGAGTAGAGCGACGATCATCAGCATGGTCAGCCACCACGTTTTGGGTTGTACTTTTCTGTGTGACATTGTTGTCATCCCCTTTTTCTTTTTCTCGATCCCCAAATGAAAACGTTATCATTTCTTTCAAAAGAAAAAGGTCTTCCCCACGCCTTTTGCAAAGCGCGGGTAGAAGACCTCATTGTCTTAAGCGTTTTCATTTGTATTCTAATCATACTAAATCTTACAGCAAAAGCAAGAAGATTCCGATAAACTTGATAAGGGCAGGACTAACGATCTAATCTAGCGAAGACAGAAGAGTTTGCAAGAAAAAAGTGGATATAATCTAACCATAGATAGATGAGAAGGATGATGCGGCGTGACATTGATAGAATCCAGCAAAGGCATTTTGATGAATTGCTTGGCATTACAGGCGAATGAGACATTTTTGGTGGTGGCCGACGAGCGGAAGCGGGACATCGGTGAGGCGCTCTGGGAAGCGGGTAAACAGCTCGGGGCAGAAGCGATGCTGATGGTCATGAAGGAGCGGGAAAAGTCCGGTCAAGAACCTCCTGCGGCTGTTGCAGCGGCGATGAAGAGCGCAGATGTGGTGGTATGTGTGACCCAGCACTCTTTGACTCATACAAAAGCACGAAAAGAAGCAGCAGCAAATGGTACAAGACTGGCTACCATGCCAGCTATTACGGAAGACATGTTCCTTGCGGGAGCGATTTCCGCTGACTATACACAAGTAAAGGCACTCACCGAGCGCGTGACCGAAATGCTGACGCGGGCAAGTACCGTGCGGATCGAAAAAGCGGGCAAGTCACTGACGTTTTCCATCGCAGATCGCAATGGGGTGCCGAGTACGGGCATGTACGTCAATCCTGGAGAATCGGGCAATCTTCCTTCCGGAGAAGCGTATATCGCCCCATTGGAAGGGACAGCAGAGGGACAAATCCTTGTCGATGGCTCCATCGCCGGTATCGGAAAAATTGATTCGCCTCTGCTATTGACGGTCCAAAATGGTCGGATCACAGAGGCAGAAGGAACGGCGGGTGAACGCCTCCTGCAAATGCTTGGGGACCAAGACGGGCGGATGCTGGGTGAATTCGGAATCGGAACGAATGATAAGGCGCGTATCACGGGAGTTGTGTTAGAGGACGAGAAGGTGTACGGAACGATTCATGTAGCCTTTGGTAGCAACAACACGTTTGGCGGGACACTTGTTGCAGGGGTACATATTGATCTGGTTGTCAAAGAGCCGGATGTGTATTTGGACGATAAATGTATCATGAAGAGCGGAAAACTATTGACAACATAGGACAAACTAGATGGATAGGAAGGATGAATCCCAATAGTAAATGTTGTAATATGGGAGAAATCCTAGAGGTGGATGTGGTGTGATGGCAATGTTTGAAAAAATATTTGCGATTATAACAATAGGTAACCTGATTTTGGCTGCCGTTCTTATTTTCATGGAGAGGCGAAACATCGCGGCAACCTGGGCCTGGTTGATGGTTCTGCTGTTTTTGCCGGGCATCGGGTTTATCGTTTACCTGATTTTTGGACATAAGCTAAGCAAGAAAAAGCTGTATCGGCTCAAGGAAGGGGAATTTTCTCATTTTCGAGCTGCGGTCGATAGACAAAAGCAGTTGCTTGCCCATGGTGAACTACAGGTGAACGACCCTGAGATGGAGAGACACCGCGACATGATTTTCATGAACGTGGTAAGTGATGGAGCGTACTATACGCAGGATAATACCATTCAGGTTTTTAAGGAAGGCCATAGTCTGTTCAACCTCATGTTCAAACAGATGGAGGAAGCTCGCGAGCATATACATTTGCTGTACTATATTTTGAATGACGATGATCTAGGGAAACAGCTCATTCAACTGTTGACGAAGAAGGCTAAGGAGGGCGTCGAGGTTCGATTGCTTTATGATGCGGTAGGTTCCTCTGGTGTCTCCTCCCGGTTCCTGCGCCCATTGGTAGAGGCGGGGGGACAAGTCGCCTCCTTTTTCCCGGCGAAGATTCCGTTCCTTAATTTTCGGGTTAACTTCAGGAATCATCGTAAACTGACGATTATTGATGGAAAGATTGGCTATATCGGAGGCTTCAACATTGGGGATGAATACCTGGGTAAGGATAAGAAGCTGGGGTATTGGCGTGACACCCATTTGCTGATAGAGGGAAGAGCGGTGTACATGCTGCAAGCACGCTTTTTCCTGGACTGGAATTTGTCCGCTCCGAAAAGAATGCATGAGTCACTGGCGTATTTTCCGGAGATTCATGAGTCCGAGGGTACGATTGGCGTTCAGATCGTATCGAGCGGGCCAAACTCGGAAAAAGAGCAAATTAAGCATGCATTTTTGAAGATGATCTACAAGGCACGGAAAAAGATTTACTTGCAGACGCCGTATTTCGTTCCCGATGAAGGTATGCTAACCGCACTAAAAATGGCGGCAATGTCCGGGGTAGATGTACGGGTGATGGTCCCAGGAAAGCCAGATCATTTGTTGGTATTCTGGGCGACTCACTCTTATCTCGGTGATTTGTTAAAGAGCGGTGTTCGCTGCTACCTCTACGAAAAAGGTTTCATGCACGCCAAAACAATCGTGGTTGATACCCAGTTGTCATCTGTGGGAACAGCCAATGTTGATATTCGTAGCTTCAAGCTGAATTTCGAGACGAATGCGTTTATGTACGATTCGAAGATGGCAGAGGAGCTGGAGGAATTGTTTGTCTCCGATCTGGCTGATTGCCGGGAGATGACACTGGGAGAGTATGTAAACCGACCACTGCGTTTACGCTTGCTGGAATCGTTGACGCGGCTGTTGTCTCCGCTTTTATAAAAGCTGTACGAGAAAGTACAAGAGGACCTGTTAACCTACGTGAGCAATCACGGAGTTGGCAGGTCCTTTTATTTTCGTTAAGAAGCTTATGCCGTACCGAATGTGATACCCATCTCCGTCAAGTATTGACGGTAAGCGATGCTCGCACGGTCGCATTTTAAGGATAGCTCTACTTGTAAATCAAGTGGCAGGTCCTCAGGCTTTTGATTTTCCACGATCGGTTTATCTTGAGCGAAGATGAGGTTTTGGAAGCTAATGATTTCCTCATCGGAAAGGTTCGTCTCATAATTAAAAGAAAGTACGCCATAAGCTACGCTTCGCGCTTCATCCAGCGGCATCACAGTAAGCAAAATAGACATCAGATTGCCGTTTTCCGCATCGCGTTTCGTGAATTTTACCGTGAGCGGACGGAGGATTTCGTACGTGTAATAGACGTGCTTCGCTTGACCAGTACCGTCCGGGTCAGGCTGAAAAATCTTGATCTCATCTGTGCGAATAACACCGTTCTCGTCGCGGTGAACGCGGTAATCCCCGATTTCCATATGCGTTTCGACACCCAAATAACCCTCATGAACGACAGCCAAGTGGCCTACATCCAAAAAGTTCTCTACGACGCGTGGAGGCTTGGCCATCACGGTTTGTGGCCCCCAGATGACATTTCGAAAACGATGATCCTCAAATTCCGGCAGGGCAAAAAACTCAGGAGATTGGTTGGCGAGATTCACCCACACGAATCCATATCGCTCTGTACAGCCGTATAAAATAGCACGCGCTTTGCCGGGTATCGCTTGTTCGGCAGGCAACTGAGGGATTTTTACACAGGCGCCGGATGCTTCATATTCCCATCCATGATACGGACAGACCAGCTTTCCATCTCGGACACAGCCCAGAGACAGGGCAGCGCCTCTGTGAATACAGAGGTCTTTAAACGCATGGATTCCTTCTTCGTTGCGGAAGAGGACGACCCGCTCGCCCATAATGGTGACCTGGATGGGGCGGTCTTGCACATCCACCGAACGACAGGCGACGATCCACTCATTACGCAGCACGGTATCTTGCACGATCATTGATGAGACACTCCCTTTGTCGATACTTCGGTTATTCACTCATTGTAGCGGGAGAGTAGAAGGGAAGTCAACAGAAAACACGAACATTATAAAGCGATACTACCTATTTATTACGTGAATAATTGCCTAAAAACGGATTTATCCGGTATAATCCCACTTATATCGTTCGTAATTAGCTAAACTACCACTAGGGAGGCCTTTTGAAAGTGGAACAACATCGAGAAAGCAATCAGCTTGTTGTGGGCGTCGATGACAAAATCAGTGTGGGCAAGGCGTTTTTACTTGGTTTGCAGCATGTGTTAGCTATGGACTTGTACATTGCTCCTATTATTATTGCTGGGCTGCTGACCATGGACGCTTCAAGCACTTCTTTCTTTATTCAAATGTGTTTTCTTGCGACGGGTATCGGGACGTTGATCCAGACTGGATTTGGATTGCGTTTGCCTGTCGTGCAAGGCCCTTCCTATGTACCCATCGGTGCACTGGCTGCGATCGGCAGTAAGCTGGGGATGGGTGCGATGATTGGCAGCATGATTCCCGGAGCGCTGTTTGTGGCCCTGATGGGGTATCCATTGAAGTGGTTTGCCAAAGCGGTTCGCAAGTTTATTCCACCGCTAGTCGGCGGGACGGTGATCATCATCGTAGGCATTGCTTTGATGCCAACAGGGATGGGAAACATTTATCACTCCCCGGGAAATATTTGGACCAACATTTTGATTGCCGCCGTTTCTGCTGGTGTGCTTGTCATCTGTATGTTGCTTGGCACAAGAGCAAAGGTTGCGGGTGCGTTTTTTAGACTGGTATCTGTCCTGATTGCGATTTTCGTCGGAACGGTAACCGCTGCTTTTTTTGGAACGGTAGATTTTAGTCCGGTTGGACAAGCACCGTGGCTGTCCATGCCGAAGCTGTTTCCGTATGGGGCTCCTGTATTTGATCTCAGTGCTGTTTTGACGATGCTTTTTGTTTATATGATTATCATGATTGAAACAACAGGGACTTGGTTCGTCGTCTCTACGGTAACGAACAGTGAATTGACGGAGGAGAGACTGAATCGCGGTGCTGTCGGTGAAGGCTTGGGGTGCTTTGTCGGGGCATTGTTCGGAGGTACACCTACGACTGGCTATTCCTCCAATGCAGGGTTGATTGCGGTGACAGGAGTAGGAAGCCGGATGGCGATTATGGCCGGAGGATTGATCTTGATTGCCCTTGGGCTGGTGCCGAAGCTGTCGGCGGCGATTACTTGTATACCGGAGCCAGTCATCAACGGGATTTTTGGGATCGTGTGTGTAGCGATTGTGGCGAATGGGATCAAAGTCATTCAAAACATTACGATTGATGATCGGACAATGATGGTGATTGGTTTGCCAATTCTGCTGACAATGGCGGTAACGGTCCTGCCAAAAGATGCACTCGCAGGAGTACCAGATTTCGTGAACTACATTTTATCGTCAGGCATTACAGTAGGGGCATTGGCAACCGTGCTTTTGAATCTGCTCATTCCAGAGGGAAAAAAGAACAGAGGGAAGGTTCCACAGCAACAGCCTGTTAGCAATTGATAAAAAACAGCCCGCGAAGCTGAGCTTCCGGGCTGTTTTTGCATGGTTATTTTTTCGTTCCGGTCAAATACTGCACAGCTTCATCCAGCTGCTTTTCAATCAGAATGGCGTCGTATCCTAGCCATCTGTCCACGTCGACAACATAAACATGGTTATTTTTGACGGCAGGCAAATTTTTCCACAGACTGCTTTGCTCGATTTCTTTTAGATATTGGGTGGCATCTTCCCCTGGGAACAGCATCAGGAAAATATGGTCGGCCGTATATTCTGGCAAAAGCTCCATCGACAGGTCATTTGACCAGAACAGTGGGTCTTTTTCAATCTCGGTCTTGATGAGTGCAGGTGGCGTCAACTGTAGATCGTTGTACAAAACATGCCCCATATTACGAGCGCCGTACATTTTGATTGTTTTCGCACGGACGTTCATAGCTGCCACGGTTTCGTTTTTTCCGACCTTGGCTTGTACGAGCTTGCGAGCTTCTTCCACCTTTGCTTTGTACTTTTCTTCCCAAGCCTTGCCTTCTTTCTCCATGCCTAGTGCTTCTGCTACCTTCTGTACATGACCAAAGACATCGTATTGATCAAAATCGATTGCAACAACGGGGGCGATTTTTGTCAGCTTCTCATATACTTGTTGTTCGTCATCGGAGCCTGTCAGGATCAAGTCAGGCTGCAATTCAAGGATTTTCTCCAGATTGTAAGCATCATAATCTCCCACGACTTCGATGCCACTGACCAACGGAGCCATGTCCGCACCTTCCATATGTCCCTTCAATGCTCCGATTGGCTTCACACCTAGAGCAAGCATAGAGCCCACATATTGCAGGGCTACGACACGTTTTGGCTTCAAGGGAATGGTGGATTCGCCTTTCGCATGCTTCAATACGCGTGTTTCGCTATCTTTGTTCTCTTGTGCAGGTGCCGATGGATTGGTGCTGGCTGTCTGACCGCATGCCGTGAGCAAGAGCAAGGAAAGCATCATGAATCCGGGCAGCCAAGCTTGTATGCGTAATCGTTTCATCGTAAATCCTCCATGAATGAAAATGATTCTCATTAACAAAGTTCATCTTACCCTGAATGTACTCTTTTCATCCATGGAGAATGTTCCGTATTTCTTTGGACAATGTGGTGGTGTTAGAATGGGTCAAAATTCGGACGGCCTCTTCCAGCTGGATTTCGAGGGAGAGGGGATCATACGAAAACCAAATCGGGTTGAGAATGACCACTTGCCCTTTTTGTACAGCAGGAATTCGTTGCCACACATCCTGTCTCATTAACTCTTTGAAGTGTGCCCGTGAGAGATCATCATCAAAAATATGAACGAACAGCCAATCTGCTGCGTACTGGCTTAATTGATCCTCGTTGATTGTAGTCGCCCAAAAATTGGGGTTGCGTGTCAACTCTTCTTGAATGATTCTGGGTGGCGTCAGCTTCAAGGATTTGTATAGTACATGCCCGATATTTCTGGCACCGTATGCAAATAGGCTCTGTGGGCGCACATTGAGGATCAAGAAAGTTTCTTCCTTTTGGATATGAGCGTCGATGCATCGCTTCGCCTTCAAAACCTTCTGTTCATGCTGCCTGAGCCACATGTGTGCCTGATCTTTCATGCCAAGCACATCGGCCAGTATGTTCAAATGACCAAATACATCATGCGCAAGCCACGGAAGTGCAAGAGTAGGTGCAA
Source organism: Brevibacillus sp. HB1.2 (assembly GCF_013332495.1). NCBI lineage: Bacteria > Bacillati > Bacillota > Bacilli > Caryophanales > Paenibacillaceae > Brevibacillus > Brevibacillus sp. HB1.2. The sequence continues at coordinate 159,232 of NZ_JABMIU010000005.1, forward strand.
TCTTGGAGAAAGTAGCGCAATCTCCTGTCGATTCGGTCAAAATAAACGTCGGTTGCAATGGTTCGATCAAGTCTGGCGTGTTCTCGGGCAGGCTGACAATCTCATCTGCCTCTTTCATCCGCAATTGCTCGCGTAAATAAGTGACCTGCTCTTCGGGAGCGCCAACTGGTCTGATTCCCAGTGCCAATAAATACTCGGCATAGTGGAAGGTGACGGGCGCCATTTGCTTCTGATTCATGCGGACAAAGACAGTTGGCGACACGCCTATCTGCTGTTTGAAGCGTCTGCTGAAGTAAAACTCATCGGCATAACCGACCAGGCGTGCTACTTCGCGCAATCGTTTATTCGATTCGCGAAGTAGCGTCTTCGCATGCTCCATCCGGCAGCTCGTCAAATATTCGATCGGGCTTTTTCCGACCTTTTTCTTGAAGACTTCGGAGTAATACCGAGGGGTAAGGCCAGCTCGATTCGCCAAATCGTCTAAGGTAATTGGCTCCGCATAATTTGTATGAATGTAAGAAAGAGTCTGATCGACAACGTTTGATGTTTCTATGGTAGCCTGTCGTTCTGCATGGCTCCAAATCAGGTGCAGCAATTGCTGAAAGCGAATTTGATTTTGAAAAGCTTCCAACGGATCATTGGTTTGTCGATGGGCAAACAGCGTGAGGGCAAGCTCCGTGCCGTGATCGACCTGGTGAAATAAACATGAGCTGCGGTCCAGATGCCAGGAAAGGCTCGGGCTGTACGCGTTGGTGACCTGATCTGACTGTTGCAGGGCATCAAAATAAAATACGAGGAAACGGAGTGGATCATCTGTATCAGCGCGTACTTGCCTCGCAGATTCTCGAGAAAGAACCAGCACACTTCCATCTAATAGAGTGGCTTGATCCAACTCGTTCAGCATCCGGCCCGATCCTTTTGTCACGATGAGCACGGCATGGGTAGATCCGCCGGAAAACGCCCATGCTTCTGTCGGTGACAAGGTGACCTGCTGTATGTCTTGAAGTAGAAACAAGGGAGTGGGCATTAGCACTGCATTTCCTATCATGATACCAATTCGAAGGACTCGGTTACGACGATGCTTCCCTTGACAGATTGGACCATCGGGCAGTTTTTGCTCGCGGCTTCAATGGCTTTTTGCACTTTTTCTTCTTTCATATTTTCACCCGTAATGATGAAGTGGAGGTGAATTTTTTCAACCCGATTTGCCTCTGCCTCATTTCGCTGCACATCTGCTGTTACTTTCATGTCCGTGCACGGCATTCTCATTTTGTCCAATACTTTTCGCAAAACACCGCCACTGCAAACAGCGATGGAAGAGACCAAGAGCTGGTAGGGGCGAAAGCCATACTGTTCATCACCAGATACGTGCAGCTCACCGTAGGACAGTTGTGTGACAAAGCCATTTTCTTTCGCTTGAAATTCCATGCGTAACCCTCCCTTGAAATGGTTTTTCTTCATTATAAGGAAAAAGGCTCCTGTGCGACAGTAATCTATCGGTACAGGAACCTTTTCCTATTTGCTATTCTTTCAATGCTTTCCCATTATGCAAGAGAGACTGGATACAACGAGGAAGCATGTCTTTTAACGTATCGAATGCATAGTCGATGTCCAGACGTTCTGTCCACTGATGGGCGTCACGTCCGACTGGACCGAGGTTCATGACAGGTACATCAAAAGCTTCGAGCTCTTGAAGCGGAATGGAGTAGCCGTTATCCCATAAAGGCATGTTCGCTACCAATGGCTTCATGGATGCCGCCGGATATTGGAGTCCGACGTAGCTTAAGTCAGAGATACCGCCAAAGTAGTTTTGTTTGACCAAATTGACCTGGTGCTGATCTCTGGCGTATGCTTTCATCTCTTCCATCGTTTGCTGGATCAGAGGATGATTGCGCGAGCTGACTGCCGGGTAAAACGGCGGAGCGAAGAACAAGATCATCATCGGCGACAGTTCTTTGCACAGAATCGCTAATTGATCCACCAGCTCGATCGTGGTGTCGCGATCGTCCTTGTCGCCGCGGTTGGCGATGACATCTGCTTCCAGCTGGCGCAGCTTTTCTTCCCCGTACGTTTTATTCGCATAGGCATACAGTTCTTCGTACGTCATGACGGAAATGGACAGATCGCGCGGGCTAAAAGGCGCAAAGTTGGCAAACTGGCTCGCGTGCTTGAGGTAGTTTTGCTTCATGCGCTCTGCGACATTTCTTGCGGATTCCAGCAGCGGCTCTACGACATCCTCCATTTGCTTTTCCAGCAGGAACAGGTTGAACAGTGTCACAGCACGATGCGGAATTTGCACAGAGTACTCTTTTTTCAGATCCTTTTGAATCAGGTTCGTCGGCGGAGGAGATGCTTCTCCCTCGACGACCTCGCAGAAGGATGTGTTCAGCTCCAGCTCACATGTAATTTGAGAGGCCATGTAATTGCCGTTTAACCCAGCAAAAGGCTCGCCGACATGTGTTTCTTTGCCGTAGCAGAGGAAGCCTGGCAGCACTTTTCCGATGGAGCCTGTGTACAAGTACGTATTCGTATCCCCTGGATAGCGCGTAAACATCGGCTCGGAGTTGAGCACGGTCGTGTAGCTCAGGTCGAACTCTTCGGCGATTTTCAACAGTGCTGGGACTGCTGCACGCATCCCGACAGAATTCACCTCTTCGTCAGGGACGGTCAGAAGCAAAATGTTGCCGTCGAACTCTCCCGCAATCGCTTGCTCAATCATCGACATGTGCAGCGTCAGTCCACACTTCATATCCATGGTGCCACGGCCAAACAGCCAGTTGCCGGTACGAATATCCTGTTGAACGTCTGCTGGCATATCCGCTTGGTTTTGCAGGAAGAGAGGAGTGAGGGTCTTCGGATCAAAAGCATGCTTCATCCAAGCACCGTAATCCTCGACATCGACCACATCAAAATGGCTGACGAGAATGACGGTGTCCCGTACACCTTCTTTTTTAACCAGAGCAGTGACAAAATGGCGCCCGTCCCCGGTCGGATTCGCACGCACATGATCGGGATTGGCTTGATAATAAGGCAGGGTACGCAGTTGATCGACGACGTAGCTAGGCAAGTCCTTCTCGGCAGCTGATCCTGTAATGCTTGGAATGCTTACCAAATTGCACAAGAGATCAACGAGCTGCTCTTTTGTTTGCCATTTTTGCATAAAAAACGCCTCCGTTTTCCGTATAGTGAAAACTGTTTCCGGTTAGTGGGCAAAAAAATTAAGGTAAGGCACCGATCTTGTGGGAAATTTCTTGGGCACTTTGTTGGGTTTGTTCAATGAGTGAGGACAAGAGTTGTTCGTTGATCCGATAGCTCGGAACACCGATACTCAAAGCGCCCACGACCTTTTGGTTGACACCGAAGATAGGAGCGGCAATGGATGCGGTACCCTCGGTTTTCTCACCGTAGCTGACTGCATAGCCGTTTTGTCTGATTTCTGGCAGTCGTTCTAACAGCTCGCGACGTTTTTCTGCATCCGGGATTAAATCGGTCACGATTTGCTCTGCTTCGGTCGGATTCATGCTGGCGAGAATCGTTTTGTTTGCCGCACCGATATGTAGCGGAATACGCTCGCCCAGATTATCCATGCTTCTGACAGACATGGGACCTTCCACTCGTTCGAGTACGATGGCATGAGAGCCCTGTGGAATGTTCAGATAGACGGTTTCTCGTACATCTGCTGCCAATCGCTCCATGACAGTTCGGGCGACAGCGCGCATGTCCATCTTGTCGAGGATACGCAGCCCGATTTCCATCCACGTATAGCCGACCTTGTACTGCTTGCTCTCAGGAACCTGGAGGATGAGTCCATGCTTGATGAGGCTGCTTATTAAACGGTGTACGGTACTTAGTGGCAGGTTCGTTTGTTCAGCAATTTCCGAGATGGACCAATGCTGCTTGTTTGGATCTGATACCAGGACGGAGATGATGCTCATCGCCCGGTCAATCGATTGTACCAACGTACGTTACCTCCTGGCTTTTTGTTGCATAGTGACTGCTTTTCGACTGTCACGCCAGCTTAATATGACCTCAATCTATCAGAATTTTTCAGCCGAATCAATATAATTTAGACCAGATAAAAATTCGTTGACAAAAAATTTGAAACTATTTTACATTAAGAGTGTAATTTTGTATTGCAGAAGCGATTCCACAATGCGGAATATTTCTGAGTGATTGCTCAGAGGAGAATGAATGCAACATGGTGGCGATGAACAAGCAAAAGTAGCAGAAGCGGAAGCGTTTACATGCTCGTTTCTCCGTCGCCCACTGTTAGACAAAAGCAAGATTCGAAAACAGAAGGGAGATCTATCATCATGAAATTTTCACGTGCGATTGTAAGAAAACCGGGAAATAGCTATGTAAATGGTTTGACGACTTCTGATTTGGGTACACCTGATTTTGAACTTGCTCTTAAACAGCATGCCGCTTATGTAGAAGCGCTGAAACAGACAGGTCTGGATGTAACCGTTCTGGAAGCGGACGAGCGTTTCCCGGATTCTACGTTTGTGGAAGATTCAGCTGTCCTCACGGAAAAGTGCGCCGTCATCACCAATCCCGGTGCAGAAAGCCGCAATGGTGAAATTGAGGATATGAAATTGGTGCTTCCTCGTTTCTATGACACGATTGAATATATTCAGGCCCCTGGCTTCCTCGATGGTGGAGACGTTATGCAAGTAGACAACCATTTTTATGTCGGTCTGTCGACACGCACGAATGAAGAAGGAGCGATCCAGTTCCGCGAGATTCTCTCCAAATACGGATATGAGGTCACGATTGTTCCACTGAAAGAGTTTTTCCACCTGAAAACAGGTATTGCCTACCTCGGCAATGACTTGCTGGTTCTGGCTGGGGAGTTCATCGATTCTGAAGTGTTTAGCCAATACAAGCATCTGATCGTGGAAAAAGAAGTTGAGTACTCTGCGAACTGCATCCATATCAACGACTACGTCATCATTCCAAAAGGCTTTGAGAGCACGAAAAAGCAAATCACTGACGCTGGCTACAACGTGATTGAGCTGGATATGTCTGAATTCCGTAAACAAGACGGAGGATTGAGCTGCCTGTCCCTGCGTTTCTAGCGCAGGCAGTTCTCTCCTCTTTTATAGACCCCTGATAGACCTCTTAATAAGCTGGTGAAAGAGAGGAATCATATGAACACTGGGAATGAAAGAGACACACAGCTAGAACGCTCCATGAAAAGTCGTCACATGTTTATGCTGTCGTTAGGTGGCGTGATCGGGACAGGGCTCTTCCTCAATGCTGGTTTCACGATCAATCAGGCTGGACCTGGCGGAGCGCTTGTCGCCTATATCATCGGCGGGATTTTACTGTATCTGGTCATGACGTGCCTGGGTGAGCTTTCTGTAAAAATGCCAGTAACAGGCTCTTTCCAAGCCTACGCCAGCAAGTATATTGATCCGGCGAGTGGGTTTACACTGGGATGGATGTATTGGCTAGGGTCAGCTACAACGGCCGGGGTAGAGTTTACTGCCGCGGGCATGGTTATGCAACGGTGGTTCCCGGATACACCGATCTGGATTTGGTGCGCGCTCTTTATCGTTTTGCTCTTTACCTTCAATGCGCTCACGACAAAAGGGTTTGCAGAAACCGAGTACTGGTTTGCCGGAATTAAAGTATTAGCCGTTCTTATTTTTATTATTGTCGGACTAGGTGCTATATTCGGTATTGTCAGTATGGAAGGTAGGCCAGCTCCGTTTCTCTCCAACTTCTCGGCAGATGGAGGACTATTCCCGTTTGGCATTGCGATCGTCTTTGTGACGATGATGAACGTCGTATTCTCTTATCAAGGCTCTGAACTGATCGGAATTGCAGCCGGGGAGGCAGAAGACCCGCAGAAGACCATTCCGCGGGCGATTCGCAACGTTGTGTTTCGCATTCTCGTGTTCTATGTGGCGTCAGTCACGATCTTGTCCGCACTCTTTCCATCGAGTGAGCTGGGACTCTTGGAGAGCCCGTTTGTGACGGTATTTGATGCAGTGGGGATTCCTTTTGCAGCGGATATCATGAACTTCGTTATCTTGACGGCTTTGTTGTCTGTCGGTAACTCATGCTTGTACGCAGCCACTCGCTTGTTGTGGTCCCTTTCCCATAGCAATATGGCGCATCCTGTTTTTGGGAAGTTGACCAAGCGTAAAGTGCCCTTGAACGCACTCTTGGCGACACTGGCGTTCTCGCTTCTGTCTCTGTTAACCAGCGTAGTTGCAGCGGATACGGTATACGTGCTGCTCATGTCTGTATCAGGTATTGCGGTTACCTTCACATGGATGGGAATTGCTCTCTCTCAGTTCAATTTCCGCCGTCAATACTTGCGTGAGGGTGGAAAAATAGAAGATTTACAGTTCGTCGCACCGTTTTACCCAGTGATGCCGCTCCTGTGTCTGGCGCTATGCACATTCATTCTGATCTTCCCGGCGTTTGACCCGACACAGCGAATTGGACTCTTCTACGGAATTGGTGCACTCGTGCTGTTCTATACCTTCTATTATGTGCGCTATGGACGCAAAAAGGCGCATCAACCGAATCTCCCAACGCAAGGCTAAGCCATCCTACTCAATAGAAAAATGCCCCTGCCATGATGATAGGGTCGGGGCATTTTTGTGGCGTAAGGTTTGTCTTCAGGAGATGTGGAATAGCTCGGCTAGATACGGGTTCACGAACATGCCGTCAGGATCGAGCTCAGAGCGAATGGCGAGGAAAGCGGGCAAGCGCGGATAGACCTGATGGAGCTGTTCGGCGGTCATGCTGTGCATTTTCCCCCAGTGTGGACGTCCGCCATATCGGGCGAAAATCTCCTCCATCCGGGCAAAGTATGCTTCGTACGGCATGCCCTTGTACATGTGGACGGCAATGAAGGCACTATCCCTTTCGTAAGCGGGACTGAGCCAGATGTCGTCCTTTTTGACGTACCGACATTCCAGCGGAAAATGAACGGAAAAGCCCTCCTGCTCAATCGCCTGACGCAGCTCCAGTATGGCATCGCCCATATCCTCAGCGGGTAGGCAGTATTCCATTTCGTAAAAACGAACAAGGCGAGGAGTGGCGAAAAGCTGATGGCTGTAGCCGCTCTCGTGGACAGAGGGAACGCTTTGGGCGGACAGCCTGCTGACGCTTTTGGTGAGAGAAGGGCGCAATCGGCAGCTCTCGGACAAGAGCCAAAACAGCCCATTTTCTACCACCATTTTTTTCAAATAGCTCCATCGTTGATTGCCGCTGGGGGGATCGTTGGTCTCGTTCATGAATTTCACCTGAACGGTATCCGAATACGGGAAGATAAAAAATTCGAAATGCCGATGCTCGGTTTTAAACGTCTCCAGAGAGGACAGGCACTCCTCTAGCTGCATGCGACGGCTTTGGTAGCGCAGGCGATAGGCTGGGAGGACACGCAGCTTGACGCGTACGATGATGCCCAAGAGACCAAGAGAGACTTGCATGGCTTTGAACAGCTCCGGCCGGGATTGCTCAGATACTTCCAAGACTTCGCCGGAGGCGGTCACGACTGTCAGCCCGACGACTTGCGTGGAGATGCTGCCAAAATGAATGCCTGTGCCATGCGTTCCGGTGCTGACGGCCCCTGCAATGGACTGGGCGTTAATGTCTCCGAGGTTTTCTTGGGAGTAGCCCGCTTGATGCAGGAGGTGTCCGAGTGTCTTGAGCTTGGTGCCTGCCCAGACTTCAACGGTATCAGAGGCAGGATCTACACTGACGATTCCTTGGAGATGATCCAGGGATAGCAAGCAATCTTCTGTCTGGACGAGCCGCGTGAAGGAATGGCCGGAGCCGACGACTCGAATCCGTGTACCTGCCTTTTGGCAAGCAAGGACATGCTGTACGACCTCATCTACGGACTCTGGCATCGCGATTTGCTTTGGCTGGCTTTGTACATTTCCTGTCCAATTGGTCCAGTGATTCGCGTGCTTCTTTACAGTGAGCATAATCCATCCCCCCGATAGGTGGTCACTTCCTCGATGATTTTCCCGCCAGAGATGCAATACAGCCGGGTAAAACGTTCGCAGAGCTCTCCTGCTTTGGCATGGCGGAAAAAGATCGGGTCTCCCAACTCCAGCGTTTCCATGCCTTGATAGTGGATCGGTGTCTGTACTTCACCTGCTCCTTCGTTGGGGAACAGCTTTGCTCCCGTTGGCAAGTAAGGCTTGGGGAGTCTGTCACGCCCAGCAGAACCAGAGGCGATGTAGCCTCCGCCGGCACATGTGTAGATATGCTCTGTGGGCTTGCGGATAATCTCCAGAGCAAATCCGGCAGCAGGATGAAACCGAAAATCTTGAAAGTAGTCAAAGAGCCCAGGCGAAAAAAATCCGGAGCCTGCTGTCACCTCTGTAACAGCGTCTTCTTTCCCGGTCAAGTGCAAGCTGCCCGTTCCTCCACCGTTTACGAAGCGCAGAGAAATGCCTAGCTCGCGAATGGCATGCACCAGTGTGGCACGTCGAGCAGCCACTTCTTTCACGGAATATTGCTTGAGGAGACGAATGATGCTGTTTTTCAGGAATTGACGAGGGTATCGATCACCTACGCCAGCAATTTGAGCTTCGTACCCCATGACACCATCTAGGTAGAGATGATCGGAGGAAGCAACGCGCTTGGCAAGGGAGAGGGACGCCTCGAGAGAGCGAAGAGGAGAGCGCCAGACGCCGAAATGCAGCCCCAACACATCAGACGACATGTCGATATCGAGACAGACCGGCAGTTTGGTTCCTGTTTCCCGGGCGATTTGTTCGAGCTGTTCGACATGAGGGAGAGAGTCGATCATCAAAGTAATGGAGCGTCCATTTTTAATCTCAGAGGCGATGGACAAAAGCCAGCTTTTTTCCCAGAGGGGATAGCCAAGTAGCAGGTCATCGAAGCCTGCCTCGCACAGGTGAAGCACCTCAGGAGCGGAATAGCACATGAGACCACGAAAGCAATCGTCCAACTGCAATATATGTTTGAGAATGGCAACGCTTCGGATCGACTTGCTCGCGATTCGAACGGGTTTTCCATTGCTTTGCAAACTGATTTGCTCCGCATTTTCCTCCAGCAGATCTAGGTCGACGAAAGCGAACGGCTTGGGAACACCGGCAAAGGCAGACTGATAATAGCGATAATCCCGCATGTACTGGCCTCATCCTTTTTTGGAAAAATAATGATCAAAAAATATTTCTTAAAATTCTTTCTATTCTATTCGTTTGTGATTGATTCCTTCCTGAGCAGATGAGCGTCATATATAGAAATAACGAATGTCCGTTTTTAAATGTTCGGATTTTGGTGTATTAGCGGATTGTAAAGGCATGTTTACGATAAAAATAACTTTAAAAGACGAATAAATAGGCTGTTTTCGGTTGACTTGATTCACCTTATAAGCTACTATACATATTGTTGTGAAGAACAACACAGGCTTGACGAATGAAATAGTGATTTGTATTCGTATATCCTCAGAAATATGGTTTGAGGGTCTCTACAGGGAACCGTAAATTCCCGGCTACGAATAGGGCAGGTTTGGTATACCCTATTCGTCGGCCGGGAATTTTTTGCATTTTTTTGGGGAGGGAACGAAATGAACAAGTATGATGTGATCGTTGTAGGAGCAGGACCAGCAGGGATTTTTACATGCTACGAGGTAATGCGAAAAGCACCAAATGCCAAGGTGCTGTTGATTGATAAAGGGCATGACATCTATAGCAGACGCTGTCCGATCTTGGAAGAAAAGATCAAGCTCTGCCCGCCGCCAGCAGGAAAAAAAGAATTCGCAGGCTGTTTGCCGGCCTGTTCGATTACCAGTGGTTTTGGTGGAGCAGGCGCCTATAGCGATGGCAAATTTAACATCACCACCGAATTTGGCGGTTGGATGACAGACTATCTCAGCCCTTCCACTGTACTTGGGCTGATCAAATACGTAGATGAAATCAATTTGGAGCATGGGGCTACCCACTCGATTACGGACCCGACCACAGAGACGATCAAGAGCATCGAGCAGCGCGGCTATGCAGCAGGACTCAAGCTGTTGCGAGCACAGGTACGTCACTTGGGAACGGAGCAAAACCTGGAGATTCTCCAGTCGATCTTCGAGCATTTGAAAAAGCATGTCGACATGATGTTCAAGACGGAGGTCGAGGACATCATTACGGTGAAAGAAGCAGACGGACATCAGGTAAAAGGTGTCGTCTTGAAAAACGGCCAAGAGTATGAAGCTGATTACGTGGTAATCGGACCAGGACGCGATGGCTCCGCTTGGTTGACGGATATCCTGAAAAAGCGTCGCCTGAAAATGTACAACAATCAAGTCGACGTAGGCGTACGTGTGGAGACGTCCGATGTCGTCATGCGCGAAATCAATGAACACTTGTACGAAGGAAAATTCATTTTCAATACATCTGTCGGAACGCGTGTACGGACGTTTTGCAGCAATCCATCCGGTCACGTAGTCGTGGAAAACCATAGTGGAGTGATGGCAGCAAACGGGCACTCTTACAAAGACCCAGCGCTGGGCTCGATGAATACGAACTTTGCGCTCTTGGTATCGCATACGTTTACAGAGCCGTTTGATAAGCCGAATGAGTACGCGAGAGAAATTTGCAAGCGAGCGAATGATCTGTCAAACGGTGGGGTCATCGTACAAAAGTACGGCGATATCTTGCGCGGTCGCCGTTCTACTGAGTCGCGTATTAAGGAAGGCTTCCTGGAGCCTACTCTGAAGGAAGCGGTACCGGGTGATTTGGGACTCGTGTTGCCTTACAACACGATGAAAAGTTTGATCGAGATGGTGGAAGCTCTGGACAAGGTAACACCGGGAATTGCCTCCGAGCACACATTGTTCTACGGAGTGGAAGCAAAATTCTACTCGGCACGTCCGAAACTGACGGAGGAATTCGAAACAGAAATCAAGGGATTGTTCTGTGGCGGGGATGGTGCCGGAATTACACGTGGTCTGGCACAGGCCGGAGCTGCTGGGGTCTGGATGGCTCGCAATATCGCGAAACGCATGCAATAACGAATACGATCAGAACAAATAGGCTTCTTGCTGGGCACGAGTGTGCTTGGTGGGGAGCCTTTTTGCATGACAGAACAACATCAGGAAAGTGATGGTCCCGATGTCACGAGGAACTAGGCAGAAGCGTATTGTATAGAAGGGCCAATAATCAAACCACGACCTTTTGTTGGCATGGAGGTATCTATGTTTTTTTGTGATGAGAATGACGATACCGCTGTAATAGCACTTTGGATCATTTCGATTGGCTTTGTCATACTCGCCATCGATAAAACAACCAGATTAAGTCAAAAGCCTGCCTGCGACAAGGAGAAGTTGATGCAGCCGCTCATTCAATTGAACAAGCAAATCAATGGGAAGAATAAGAATGGCAATGACAATGATGAAGATATGCAATTCAAACGAATTGAACAGCAAATTGCTCAATTACGAGACAGTATACAAGATATAAAGAAGAATTTACAGGAGGAACCATCCAAAAACGGAGGGAAGAAGAATGATCGAAAAAAATCTGGCGAATGAGCTGGTAGCAGTAGGCGGGTGGATCGCAGTTTTGGGTGCCTTCCTAGCTGCTATAGGCTCGACTGGACAGGTGGAACCAGACCAGGATACTTCTACAGCGAAAGAGGTAAATGACAAAGAATCAAATGATTTGAAAAAACAAGTGCTGCAACAGAAAAAACAATTGCAAAAGCAACAGATACAGCTTGAACTGATTCAATTGGAACAAGAGCTCAACACCATCATCCATAGCTCAAGGAAAAATGGCTAACAAAAAATGACTTCACCAAACTGCTTTTGGGAGAAGTCATTTTTTACTTGCTACAATGGCTGCAAATTATCGTTCATTTTCTTCAGTACGCGGTTAAAGATAGCGAGTTCTGCTTCGTCAAGGCCGCGGAGTGCCAGTTCCTCTTGCTCTTTGGCAGCTTCCAGCCATTCCGGGAACCGTTCGACTGCTTGCGGAGACAAGGACACATAGCGCTCACGCTTGTCATCACCCTCTGAGCGAATAATCCAGCCCATCTCTTCCAATCGGGTGAGTGTCCGGGTAATCGTTGGCGCTTCCACATTCAGGTAGTTACTCAATTGAACCTGGGTGAGCGATTCACGGTAATGCAAGCAAAGGATAATCCCCCATTGCGAACTGTATAATCCCATGGGAGACATAGTCCCATTTAACGATTTACTGAATATTCTTGCGGTTTGGCTAATTCGATGACCATAATATTGCATGAATATATACCTCCAGGAAAGCTGGTTCGATATATCGTACACTTTATTGCTTAAGTAAATATGTACAATAACATACTAGCAGTTCCAGACATATAAGTAAACGTTTATTCGATGGCGAAATAATGGATTTTCTGACACAAATAGAATCAGGCGAGTGTCATGGAAGAAGACACTCACCTGGCTGAAAAATATGGTGATGCATTAATCTGCGGATAAGATACTCAACGGTCCTTTTTCATTGATGAGTGGTTCCAGTTCATAAACCGAAATGGGGAACATGGGGAAACCGACGTAGTAAGGCGTAATTTCGTACAACTGGAAGTAGATGACCAGTGCTTTGTCGGCTAGGTAATAATCTTGATCTGGCTTAATCGAAGTAAAGCCATTGAGTGTGGGGATGCTTCTTTCTTTGATTTGACGCTTGATGTTTTCAGAAATCACCTTGACGTAATCGCTTCCTGGCTTGAATAATTCACGCAGCGTATACAGCTTGCCTGTTTGGATATCTGCGGTGATTGACCCGAGAAAGGTCATGCCGTGAGCCATTTGCGGTGTGTAGGCGTAGTTGCTCAACACGACACTGAAAATGCCGCGTTCGTTTGTCTTGATTTCGTAGCTTCCTTGCATTTCTGTATTTCCCGGTACCTGGACCCGTTGCTGCTCGTGAATTAAGCCTTGAACCGTTTGATAAATCGCCCGGTTGATATCTTTTTCCGCTTGCTGGTTGGCTAGGCCTGCCAATTGCGGGTAGTAAATGGTGGTGTTCGGACGGCTAATTGTCCGTGTCAGCACGGTAGCTGGCAATTGATTGAGTTCCACTTTTCTCCGTTTGCCTCCTGTACGTGTGAGTTGTGTAATAGCCTATTCGAAATTGTTTTTGGCTGTTCTCACTTTTTTCACAAATTTGGCAAAGGTTTGGCTATATAATGGGGAAAGAATCCGATACATAAGTAAAAAGGAAAAGGGGGGCAATTATGATTCAATTGATTCGCAATACCTTGACTGACAAAGAAGGCTTTATGATTTTCATCCTATGGAATCATTTGTGGATGGCGGGACTCATTGCCTACCAAGTGGATGTGAACTTCTGGAAAGTGACGTCCTTGGGATTGCTGGTCACTTTAATTGTTTCGCCGTATTATTTCATTCGCAGAGATAGTCATGTCATTCGTTATCTGGTAGCAATCGGACTTATGTTTTATGCTATTTCCTTCGATCACTTTACCGATTACCAGGAGGTTACCTTCCTCGCCTTTATCGTCATGGGCTTTTTGGCAGCCTATTTGGACTGGAAGCTGGTAGTTACAGCGGGAATTGCCCAAATCATCGTTACGATTGTTGGATTTTATACGGGAACCTACGAGATTTTCGAAGGTGATTTTTCGGAGCTCAATTTGCTTATGCGTATTGTCACGATTCTCATGATGATGGGAGCCGTCACGTATCTATGTCTCGCCGGACAAGCCTCCTTGCGAAAAGCTGATGACGCAAGGCAGGAAGCGGAAGAGAAGGAGCGCCGTCTGGGAGAAATGCTTTTGAACATCCAGCAAATGACGGAACAGCTGGATCGTACAAGCGATCATGTGCATGAGCATGCGGAAGGTACGAAGCGCAATACAGATGAAATGATGGTGGCCTTTAAGGAAGTCGCTACAGGTATGGAATCGCAGGCGAATTCTACGGTGAAAATCGAAGAAGAGGTTCAATCCATCGACCAGGAAATCGAGGCAGTCACAACACAGACCAACGCAATGAAAACGGAATCGCAACAAAACAACCGTCGTCTGATAGAAAGCGTTCAGATGATGAACGAGCTGTCCTCGCAGATGGAGCAAATAGTGCAGGCAGTCAATGTAGCAGCCTCCACGATTCACCAGCTCAATCGGCAGGCGAACCGTGTAGAGGAAATTGTTGGCGCTATTAATCAGATCGCGACACAAACGAATCTCTTGGCGCTCAATGCGGCGATTGAATCGGCGCGTGCAGGCGAACATGGACGGGGATTTGCTGTTGTAGCGGATGAGGTACGCAAGCTGGCAGAACAAAGCGCGACAGCTACGCAGGAAATTACCGACATTCTGAAATCACTCCACCAGGAAAGTGAGAATGCGGTGCAGCATATGAGCAATGGGGAAACGTCTGTCGCAAAAGGCCAAGAACTGGCCGTGAAAACAGTGGCCTCCATCGAAGCAGTGCGTGCCGGGATGATGGCCTTCCTGCAAGCAGCTGATCAAGTAAGCTCCAGCATGGACCGGGTAAAAGTGCGTTCCGGAGAAGTTGCCATCGAGATGTCGACCATTACAGCCGTAACCGAGGAATCGGTAGCCAACTTAGAAGAGCTGTTTGCGACAGCAGAAAACCAGCATCAAAAAGTACGTGAGATTACGGAAGAGCTGGGCGAGCTGAATACGTTGTCTCATCGTCTCCAGCAAACCTTTCACGTAAATTAAAGGTTGTTTAAAAAGTCGTATTTTGATCACGAAGTAGTTCTGAAAGCTGATTCGGCATCGAAATTGACGTTCACCTTCGAAGTCCGGTGCTCATGTAGGTCTCCTACACTCCGCTCCTCCTTCTTCAGGTTCTCGCCAATTTCTCGATGCTGAAAAGACGACTTTTTAAACTTATATTCACTTTTAGAAGTGTTTGGAATTGAGAAAAAAGAATTGCATTTTCGAACCGTTCTGCTAGAATGAATTCCATTGTAACTAAATATATTCAGCTACCTTATCAAGAGCGGCGGAGGGACTGGCCCGATGATGCCCGGCAACCACTGATCATGTCTATGCATGAACAGAAAGGTGCCAATTCCTGCAAAACCTGTACCATGGTTTTGACAGATGAGGAAGAGAACGGCTACGTACGCAAACTCTTCCTCCGGGAAGAGTTTTTTTGTTGTATTTGTAAAAGGGGAGGGGTAAATAAACGAACGATAAATTAATTTTATAAGATAATATTCGTAAATAGTATTGAAAAAATGGGTAAAAAGCCGTACATTACCTAATAGGATAAAGAAAAACGTAAAGTTCGGATAGGGAGAGATACATCATGAAGAAGTTATTGCTGGCTTTAACGACATTCGCAGTATTGGCAACAGGGTGCTCGACTGGCACAAGCGTACCGGCAGATCAGCCAGGAGGACAAGCAGCAGGACAAGAGGGCGCGGACAAAAAGCGAATTGCCTTGATTTTGCCCGAGAAAATTGGTGTGAACCCGTTCTTTCAACAAATGGATGAGGGTGCAAAGAAAGCCGCACAAGAGCTGGGCGCAGAAGTGAAAACGATTGAATCTACGGACCATGGAGCGATTGAAGAGAATCTGCGCGTGGCTGTTGCAGAAAATTATGATTTGATCATCACTTCTTCCTTTACATCAGAGGATGCATTGAAAAAAGTAGCAACCGAAAATCCTGACCGTAATTTTGCGATTATTGATACCGTAGTGGATTTGCCAAACGTTCGCAGTGTTACCTTCCGCGAGCAGGAAGCGGCTTACCTGGTGGGAGCAGCAGCAGGTCTGGCAACGAAAACGAACAAAGTAGGTATGGTTGTCGCTCTCGATATTCCACAGTTGAAAAAATGGACAGTCGGCTTCGAAGAGGGCTTGAAAGCGACGAATCCAAAGGCAGAACTGATGGTCAACTATGTAGGAAGCTTCACTGACCCGGCAAAAGCGAAGGAATTGGCTTTGCTCCAAGCTTCCAAAGGCGCTGACTTCATTAACGGTGCAGCAGCTGTAGGCGACCTCGGCGTTTTCGAAGCGGCGAAGGAAAAAGGCTTCTTCACAGCAGGTCAGGACGTTGACCGTACGACGATCGATCCAGAGCATATCGTTCTGTCCCAATTGAAAGGGACCGACGCGGCAGCTTATGAAACCGTGAAGAACTTTGTAGAAGGAACGTTCAAACCAGGTGTTGTTGCGTACGGCTTGAAAGAAAAAGGTGTTGGCGTAACCTATGTCACGCACGAAAGCAAAACGCCTCTGAACGCTTTTATTGGACAAGAAGTCGTGGATAAAGTGAAAGCGATCAGTGATGAGATAGTAGCAGGCACCCGCCAAGTACCAGACAAGTTCTAATAAGGTAGTTCGGTGCTGAAAAGCTAACTTTTTGAACAATTATTTAAAGCTTGTGCACAGTGATGGATGTGACCGACTACGGCTGTGTAGTCGGTCTTCCATTTTCATAAAAGGACGTACAGAAATGAGGGAGTGGGAATGACCGATCGCTTGGAAATGAGGGCCATGACCAAGAAGTACGGAGATTTTACCGCCAACGACAAGGTGTCGTTCTCACTGGCAGCAGGAGAAGTCCACGCGATTGTCGGGGAAAATGGAGCGGGCAAAACGACACTGATGCGGATGCTGTACGGGATGGAGCAGCCGACGTCGGGAGAGATCGTGTTAAACGGAAAGCCAGTTGTTTTTCGCGGACCAGAGGACGCGATTCGAAATGGAATCGGGATGGTTCACCAGCACTTTATGCTCTTCGGAGAATTCAGTGTGACTGAAAATATCGTGATCGGCTACGAGCCGAAACAAGCGGGTTTTTTCAAAAGAAATGACGCGGAGGACAAGGTGCGTGCGCTTAGTGAGCAGTATCGCATTCCGATTCATCCGCAGACCAAGGTAGCGAATTGCTCGATTGGGGAACAGCAACGGGTCGAAATTCTTAAGGTCCTGTATCAAGGAGCGGATATTATCGTGCTGGACGAGCCTACCGCTGTACTTACTCCGCTGGAGGTACGCGACCTGCTGCAAACGATTCGAAACCTGGCAGAGAGTGGCAAGAGCGTCATTTTGATTACACATAAGTTGCAGGAAGTCATGGAGGTAGCCGATCGTATTACGGTACTGCGCGGAGGCAAAGTGACGGGAACGGTTTCGCGGAATGAGACAAATGCAGATGATTTGGCAAGATTGATGGTTGGACGTGAATTGCAGGAGCTAGCTGAGCGAGTTCCTCTGGATAAAGGCCCCTTGTTGCAGGTGGAGAATCTCACGGTTCGAGAAAAGCAGACTCTGCTCGATCAAGTCAGCTTTACCGTGCATCACGGGGAAATCGTAGGAATTGCAGGTGTTTCCGGGAATGGTCAATCCGAGCTGCTCCAAGCAATCAGTGGTTTGCGTGCGGCACAGGAGGGTACGGTGCGGTTAGGCGGCAAAGATGTGACGAATAAATCAGTAGCCACCATTCGGGATGCCGGCTTGGCGCATATTCCGGAGGATCGTTACCTGTGGGGAACGGCCAAACTCTCAAGCGTCGAGGAAAATGCGTTGATGGGCTATCAGCGAAAGCCTGCTTACAACCGCCGAGGCGTCGTTTTGCGGGAGAAATTCCGCCAAGTCGTAAAAGGCTGGGTTGAGCAGTTTGCCATCAAGACTGGCTCTCGACAATTGCAGGAGCTGGCAGGGAATCTGTCAGGTGGAAATTTGCAAAAGCTGATCGTAGCAAGGGAGCTGGGACATGAAACCCCGTTTTTGATTGCGGCTGAGCCTACGCGAGGGGTGGATATCGGTGCCATGGAGTACATCCATCAGGCGCTGATTGAAAAGCGCAATCAGGGAGACGGGATCTTGCTCGTCTCCTCCGAGTTGTCCGAAATTCTCGTCTTGTCTGACAGGGTTTTGGTCATGTATAAAGGGCGAATCGCTGGAGAGCTTTCACGCCTGGAGGCAACCGAAGAAAAAATCAGCGTGATCATGGCGGGGGGAAGCATTCATGGCAGCAATCAAAGAACTATCTAAGTCATTGGTTCAGCCGTTCTTGGCTGTCGTCATCGGTTTGTTGACCGGGGCGCTGGTCATTGCTGCAGTTGGCGAATCGATCTTGGGCACCTACCAGGAAATGTGGAAAGGGGCCTTTGGTAGTTTTTATTTCTTTACGTCTACATTAGCGAGAGCCACGCCTATCATGCTGATTGCCTTGGGTCTTTCCCTCGCATTTCGGGCAGGAGTATTCAATCTTGGGGCGGAAGGGCAAATGGTGCTGGGTGCCGTCAGTGCTGCGTTAGTTGCGATCTACTTGCCAGCACCGGGAATGATCAAAATTGTGGCGGGTATTTTCGCAGGGATGGCAGTCGGTGGGTTCTGGGCGTTGTTGCCAGGCTTTATGGAAGCCCGCTTTCGTATTCCGTTGCTCATCTCTACGTTGCTTTTCAACTATATCGCGGTATTGTTTGCGAGCTATCTCGTGACAGAGCCATTCCGGGATCGCTCGGGTTCTGCGGCACTGGCACAGACCGTCATGCTGGAGAAAAGCGCTTGGCTTCCGAAGCTGTTTGCCGGGATGAGCGTGCATGCAGGGTTTTTGTTTGCGATCGTTGCAGCGCTGCTGTTGTTCTGGGTACTTCGTTTTACGCCTTTTGGCTATGAAGTGAAGATGCTGGGTCAAAACTCGCTGTTTGCTCAATACGGAGGAATTAATCGCATTCGGGTGATGCTGACCGGGATGTTTGCCAGTGGTGGACTGGCTGGCTTGGCGGGAACCGTAGAGGTAATGGGGGCGCACTATCGTTTTGTTGACGGTGCCCTGACCGTACCAGGATTCGCCTGGACGGGGCTGATGGCCGCTCTGCTTGCGAACTCGCACCCGCTTGGCATCATTGTGACTTCGATCCTGCTTGCTGCTTTTCAGACAGGAGCCATGGGTGTAGAGCGCAATACGGATGTGCCGCTGGAGCTGGCAAGTGTTATACAAGCCGTATTGATATTGTTCATCTCCGCCAAGTTCAGCTACGACTGGTGGAAAAAGCGGAAGGCAAAAGGAGGGGAATCGCATGGAGCTATTTGATTGGTCCCTCCTCAGTTCTACCATTCGGATGGTCACGCCGATCTTGTTGGCAGCTTTGGGTGGAGCGCTCTGCGCACGTGTCGGAATTTTTAATGTTGGCTTGGAGGGATTGGTACTGGTCGGTGCCTTTTCCGCGATCGTCGGCAATCATTTTACCGGGAATCTCTTTCTGGCCGTTTTGATTGCAGCGCTGGTCAGCATTGTCTTTTCTCTCTTATTCGCGTACATGACGATCAAGCTTAGGGCGAATGAAATCGTCGTCGGTGTGGCGATTAACTTTCTCGCGCTGGGGTTGACGACATTTGCACTGCGGGCGATCTTCGGTGTCAAAGGGGCGTTTTACGATAAGGATATGGTTGGCTTGCCAACCGTCGAGATTCCTTTTATTCACGATATTCCAGTCATCGGAGGCATTGTCTCTGGTCATTCGCCGCTCGTGTATTTTGCGTTTTTGGCTGCCATTCTGTTGTATGTGTTCTTTTATCGGACGGTTACGGGCTTCCGCGTCCTCGCAGTTGGTCTGAATCCCGTTGCGGCACGCAGTCTCGGTCTGAAAGTGACGGGACTTCAGATGCTGGCGATTGTGATGAGTGGCGCATTGTGCGGGATTGCAGGGGCACAGCTTTCACTGGGGCAAGTCACGATGTTTACAGAAGGAATGACGGCTGGCCGGGGCTTTATCGCATTGGTAGCGATGATGATGGGGCAGTCGCATCCACTCGGTATTTTGGCTTCGAGCTTTTTGTTCGGGTTGATGGATGCCCTTAGTATTCGGTTGCAGGGCTTTTCGCTTCCGACCCAGTTCACTGCCATGCTGCCATACGTGCTGACGATTGTGGCGATGTTCTTCTTGAAAAACAAGAGTCAGATCGGCAGCGACAATCAGCAGAGCACCCGTTAAACACAGGTCATATAGACAGCGAAGACAAGGGGAAATGCGATATGAACAAGGCAGATCGGATCAAAAAAATGAAAGTACCCGCCCCAGTGGGACCGGGACTCGCCAGACGACTTCCGCCAGGACAAATCCTGACAGAGCGGTTTCCCATTTTGCATGAGGGAGACGTGCCGGTGTATGACATGAACGAATGGACACTGCGTGTTTTCGGTGAGGTAGACCGGGAAGTGACGCTCTCCTACGAAGAGATCATGGCGATGCCACAGGTGACAGTGACGAGCGACATTCACTGCGTGACACGCTGGTCCCGTTTTGACAATGCATTTACAGGCGTGCGTTTTCGTGATTTTTTGCAAGCAATTGGCGTGACTCCGCGAGCGAACTTCGTCATGCTGCACGGTGATCACGACTATACCGCCAATGTGCCGCTCGCGGATCTGGAGCGTGATGATGTGCTGCTGGCTCACTCCTTTGATGGAGAGCGACTGACGGACAAGCACGGTTGGCCGCTTCGCCTGGTTGTTCCTCATCTGTATTTCTGGAAAAGTGTGAAGTGGATCAGAGGGATTGAATTTATGACCGAAAACAAGCCCGGCTTTTGGGAGCAAAATGGTTTTCACTTGATCGCAGACCCGTTTCGTGAAGAGCGGTTCTCCGGTGAAGCATTGCCGATCCCAGAGGATGAGTGGGAGAAAAAGGAGTTCGATTGAGATGTTGACGAATCTAAAGGTAGATCCAGAACAACTGCCAAAGCGCGTCATCGTGTGCGGTGATCCAAAACGTGCAGCCTTGATTGCTTCGAAACTCGACGATCAGCGTCAAATCGGGGAAAACCGTGAATATCACAGCTATGCGGGTACGTGGAAAGGCGTTGAGGTAGCGGTAGTGAGCCATGGGGTAGGTGCACCGGGAGCGGCCGTATGCTTCGAGGAGCTGGCGAAGGGCGGCGTTCAGGTCATCATTCGTGTAGGAACTGCCGGGTCATATCAAAAAGAAATCGAGACAGGCAGCCTCGTCATCAGCTCCGCAGCGGTTCGCCAAGATGGCTTGACCAGTCAGTTGGTTCCTGTGGGATTCCCGGCTGTTGCCAATCGCCATGTCGTGGACGCGCTTGTACAAGCAGCAGGAGCAAACGCATCAGACTTGAAGGTATTCGAAGGAATCACGCTGACACTCGATGTCTTTTACAGTGGGGTATTGGAGTTCCCGCACAAGCTGTACCAAAAAGCTGGCGTTTTGGCAGTCGAGATGGAAAACACCGCCCTCTTCGTGATTGCGGCTCTCCGTGGTATGAAGGCAGGCTCTATTTTGGCGATTGACGGGTATGCAGATGCAGACCTGATCGAATCCTATAACCCGCACACCGATGTGATGGCAAAAGCCATTGAAGCAGAAGCGTTGATCGCATTGGATGCAGTCATTGCCGTTTCCCAGTAAACATAGGAAGGCCCAGGACGTTTTAAAGGTCCTGGGCTTTTTTGTAATAGCGGTTAAGTTTTAAAAGACATCGATGAACCAACAAAGCTGGCGAGAAGAAAAAGCACAGGGCTCGTAGACCTTGACAACGCCAACCCAGTCGGAACTGCAAAAAGGGGACCACGCTTGTCGAACACTTCTTCCTTGAGAAGCTTCCGCCCGTAGGGTGGCTTTGGCTCGACGGTCCCCTTTTTGCAGTGTAGAAGGCCAGTGAATCCCCCTTGCGGGCGTGTCAGAGTCGAAGAGAACTGTGCTTTTTCTTCTCCTCCCCAACGTTGACTCAAGCAATCATTCCTCGTTAAAACGATCCAGCATAGAGATCGTATCAATCAGGTGATTGTTAAAAATTTGTCTGGCCACACTCAATAGCTCGATGATCATCGGATCACGCAGCGAGTAGGTGACTTTGTTTCCGTCCTTCGTTCCGTACACGATATTGTTGTTCCGCAAAATGGCGAGCTGTTGGGAAACAGCGGAGCCTTCACTCCCGATGAGTGTCTGAAGCTCGTTTACATTCTTATCTCCTTCCGCCAGCAGCTCCAGAATCCGAATCCGCAGGGGATGACCCAATGCCTTGAAAAAATTCGCTTTAAATTGTTGTAGTTCCAAATTCAATGATAGGTTCCTCCGATCGTAACATCATGTGGAAGTTTCAGTAGGAGCGGATAGACGCGTGCATTCGCGGAAGGCAAAATGCTTGCATCCGAGGCACTTCCCAGTATCTAGTAAACTGAGGGCATACGTGATCGCGTCTCCAGTATGAGCAAAAAAGTGAGCTTCGCCTACGAGGCCATATAGCCCCGTACGCTGCAAGATTTTCTTGGGGCCAGATTGGATTCCGGAAATAAGGACTGTTGTCCCTTGGTTCATACATTGTTTCACAATCCGCGACAATTTCGCTTCCCCGGTCATGTCCATCAGGGGGACTTTTCCCATCCGCAGCAGCAATACCTTTGGTTGTCGTTGAAGGGTTTGCATGAGGGAGCTTTCAAACAAGTCGGCATCCCCGAAAAACAGAGGACCCTCAATCGTGTAGATGCTGATTTGCGGGCAATCGTGCCCCTCGGTAACCATATGCGGCATGACTTTGTCGTGCTTGGACGAGGGATCAGGCAGTACCTGAGCTACACGCAAGCTATCGCGTGTTCGTTTGACAAATAACAGGATAGACAGCACCAACCCCACTTCAATAGCGACGGTTAAATTGGTGAAAACGGTCAAAAGGAAGGTGAGCACCAGCACAAGAGAATCGCTCGTCTTCGCTTTTAGCATGTGGGCAAATTCCTTGCGCTCACTCATATTCCAGGCAACCAGCATCAAGATCGGCGCCATACTCGCCAACGGAATGTGCGAGGCGTAAGGGGCGAACAGCACCAGGATGAGCAAAACGACCAGACCATGAATGATGCCAGACATGGGGGAGGTTGCCCCGGTTCGAATGTTGGTGGCTGTTCTCGCAATCGCGCCAGTAGCCGGAATTCCCCCAAATAACGGAGTCACGATGTTGGCAATTCCTTGGCCGATTAATTCCCGGTTGCTGTTGTGGCGACTGCGTGTCATCCCATCGGCGACGACAGCAGACAATAAAGACTCTATCGCTCCTAGTATAGCAATGATCAAGGCAGGACTCAGTAACTTTTGGACACGTTCCCATGTGATTTCAGGAAAATGAAAGCCGGGTAATGTACTCGGTATCTCTCCAAAGGTAGAGCCAATTGTCGCTACCTTTCCTTCCAAAAAGAGGACGGAAACGACACTGGAGACTACGAGTCCGACGAGAGAGGCCGGTATGCTACGGAAGAATCGGGGAGTCACCAAAATAAGGGCGAGACTCAAAATAGCGATGGCTACGCTGTATACATGAATCGTGTTTAGATGAAGGACGATTTCCCCCATGTTGGACAAAAAATCCTCGTGTCTTTGCAGTTGTTCCAGGCCGAGAAAGTTGGCAATTTGACCAGAGAAGATGATAACAGCAATCCCCGAAGTGAATCCGATGATGACGGGTCGCGGAATGAATTTGATCAGCCCTCCCAGCCGTAGAGCCCCCATGAGAACAAGGAGAATTCCTGCCATGAATCCAGCGAGGAGCAAGTCTGCATAACCGTATTGCATGACGATTGCAAATAATATCGGGATAAAAGCGCCCGTAGGTCCCCCGATTTGATAGCGGGAACCGCCAAAGAGAGAAATCAATATTCCGGCGATAATGGTCGTGTAAATCCCGTACTCAGGCTTTACTCCGGAGGCGATAGCAAATGCCATCCCCAATGGTATCGCGATAATGCCGACGATTAAGCCTGATACACAGTCTTTTCGAAAGGAAACGAGATCGTAGCCTTCGAATCTTGGTGCCCACTTCATGATTGCAACCCTTCTTTTCGTATTTTCGAATATTTGATTATTTGAATATAAATGGATCATACATCCGCTCTTCCGTTCCGTCAATTCCATCCTTACAGGAACTTTTCCGTTTATTAACATTTGCTTCAAGATTCCTTAACGCTCGTACAGTACCATTCAAAGTAACAAGTGAACAATCCCTTCGGTTGGAGCCATGGAGAAACCCCCGACAGCCTTTCCAAGCACTTTCATCGAGAGTTCTTTGGCATTGTCATGTCGCAGGGTTTTTTGTCTTGGGCATAAGGAGGCTTAAGCGAGTGAACCAGGAACAATTTCATGCAAGACTGGCAAAGTACAAGCTGATCGCTTCCGTAAAAGAAGCGAAGCACCTGGAAAAAGCGGCAGAGGCAAATTTGAGTGCTGCGGTACTCTCGATTGGTAACATTGGTGTGATCAAAGGCTACGTGGATTATTTTAAGTCGAAAAATATCCCTGTATTTCTTCATTTGGAGCGGATCGGCGGAATCAGTCATGACCGGGAAGGAATCGCATTTCTGGCGCATTACGTCAAGCCAGACGGGATCGTCACTACGCGCAACACACTGGTCAAGCTGGCGAAAAAGCAAGGCCTGCTGACGATTCAGCGATTGTTTTTGGTCGATAGCGACTCGATTAAATCAGGCCTAACCTCCCTGCAAGATACACAGCCTGACGCCGTTGAGCTGATGCCTGCTTTGCTGCCGGAGTTTATCGAAGAATTTCGAAGTGTTATCGATACCCCAATCATTTCTGGCGGGCTGATTCGCAAGCGGGAACAGATGGAGGAAGTATTAAAGCATGGGGCGACAGCTGTTTCAGTCGGAAGTCCCCTGCTGTGGAAGGAGTGTGTGAACCTTGATTCAAGCGTTGTTATTTGATTTGGACGGGACTTTGCTAGACAGTCGGGATGCGGTCGTGGATGCCGTTGCTTTTACGGCTGAGCAGTACGCACCGGGACATTTTAGCAGGGAAGAGCTGCTCGCGCGTTTTGGCGAATCGTTTGATGATTTTTTGGCGGCAGTTGCTACAGCAGCAGGCGTACCTGACAAAAAGGAAGTGCTGCAGAGATACTTCGCCTATGTACGGGAGCATCATGAAGAACACGTCAAACTGTTTCCGTTTGTTCGCGAAGGGTTGGAAAAGCTGAAGGCGGCGGGCTTCACGATGGCGATCGTCACGAACAAGCAACGGGAGTTTACATTGGCTGGTCTGGAGATGGCGGGGATTGAGCATCTGTTTGAGGCAATCGTCACGGTCGATGATGTATCACGAGGTAAGCCGTCGGCTGAGCCTGTACAAAAAGCACTGGTGGCGCTAGACAAACGTCCCGAGCAAGCCATGATGATCGGTGACAGTCGATATGATGTACTGGCTGCGGTAGGAGCGGGTGTGCAGTCT
This sequence comes from Brevibacillus sp. HB1.2, assembly GCF_013332495.1. Lineage (NCBI taxonomy): Bacteria > Bacillati > Bacillota > Bacilli > Caryophanales > Paenibacillaceae > Brevibacillus > Brevibacillus sp. HB1.2. The sequence goes on from NZ_JABMIU010000005.1 coordinate 184,408, forward strand.
GTCGTTTTGGAGTGGTACGGACAAGAGAACTGGCTCTACGCTTTTCCGGATTACCGCTACGCTAATTTCGAGGCATTTGTTACGGAAATGCTGGCCGCAAAGGCACAAGGAGGGAAATAAAAACAAATGGCACGTGTGGTGTTGGAGCAGGTAACGAAAGCCTTTCAGAATCAAAGCGTGGTCAAAGGATTGGATTTGGTCATTCCAGACGGCTCCTTTACGGTTCTGGTAGGTCCGTCCGGCTGTGGGAAATCAACCACACTCAGGATGATCGCTGGCTTGGAAACAGTGACGGACGGCAAAATCATGATCGGTGATCAAACGGTGAACCAATTGCCACCTGGCAAGCGTGATATTGCGATGGTTTTTCAAAATTACGCTCTCTACCCAACAATGAACGTGTATGACAATATCGCTTATGGGTTGAGAAACCGCGGAATATCGAAAAAGGAATGCCAGGTGCTGGTAGAGGAGATCGCGGAAATCGTCGGGCTAACCGATTACCTCAAGCGCAAGCCTTCTCAGCTCTCCGGTGGTCAACGGCAACGTGTTGCACTCGCGCGGGCCATGGTGAAAAAGCCAAAGGTCTTCCTGATGGACGAACCGCTCTCCAATCTCGATGCGAAGCTGCGGAATCAGATGCGTGTGGAATTGACGAGCCTGCACAAGCAGCTCGGTAGCACTTTCATCTACGTGACACATGATCAGGTAGAAGCGATGACCATGGGCGATCAGATCGTTGTCATGAATGACGGACACATTATGCAAGTAGCGGCCCCGATGAATTTGTATCAGGAGCCGGAAAATCTGTTTGTCGCCCAATTTATCGGCTCTCCGCCGATGAACATTGTTTCTGCGGAGGGCAAGATTGAGCACGTATGGGGATTCCGCCCGGAAAAAGCAGTGTTGTTGCCTACTGCTGTCTCTGCCATCACGAGCGAAGAGATGTGGAACGCACGAGGTCAGGTCGTATCCAGAGAAATTCTCGGCTCAGATACGCTCCTTCATGTAGAGACGGAAAAAGGCAGGGTCATCGTCAAAGCGGACTCGGAGGTAGCGATGCAGGTCGGCTCCTCGGTCACGGTCACTGTACCGTGGGAGTACATATATGTGTTCGAAAAAGGGAGCGGAAAACGAGTGGGGCGCATGAGTGGACGAGAGCCTGTATCGACACGTGCAGGAGGGGATAGCTGATGCGAAAAGCGGCAACTGTACAGGAGTTGCCGGGTGTAAGCCAGTCGAAAACAGAAGTGCGTCCGTCGGCATTTGCCTGGTCTGAGCTCGCATCCCGACTGCGTCCGTACTTGTATCTGGCACCCGCATTGATTTGCTTTGTCCTGTTCTTCTTTTACCCGATTGGCTCGATCATTTATTTGAGCTTTCAGGACTGGTCCTTGATCAATTTGGAGCAAATGGAATGGGTAGGCTTGCAAAACTATCAGGACTTGATGGTAGACGGAGATTTTCATCAAGTATTGGGAAATACCGCGGTCTTTACCATTGCGACAGTGGGGATCGGCCTGACGCTATCCTTCCTGCTCGCACTATGGCTGAACAAAAAGGCAAAAGTGTACGGCATTATTCAGGCGACTGTCTTCAGTCCTCACATCATTTCCCTGGTATCCGTCTCGATGCTGTGGATGTGGCTGATGGACCCACAGTTTGGTCTATTGAACGCAGGACTGGAAGCGGTCGGATTGCCTGCGTATACGTGGCTGACTGACCCGAAAAGCTCCTTGCTGTCACTAATTATCGTCAGCATTTGGAAAGGTGTCGGCTATAACACGCTCATTTTCATCGCAGGTTTGCAAAGCATACCGGGCGATATATACGAGGCAGCAGCGCTCGATCAATCGCCATGGTGGCGGACGCTGAGACGGATTACCATACCGATGCTGTCGCCGACGATTTTCTTTTTGCTCATTATCAATACGATCTCATCCTTTCAAGCATTTGACACGATTGCCATTATGACGCAGGGTGGTCCAATCAATAGTACGAACATGCTTGTCTACTACATTTACGAGCAGGGAATGGACTTCTACAATGGCGGGATTGCTTCGGCTGCCTCTGTCATTTTGCTGATACTGGTAGGGATTTTAACAGCTTTGCATTTCCTAGTGATGTCCAAGCGCGTACATTATCGCTGATGAACTCGTGAGAAAGGAGGGGCAGCATGTATCGAGTGGTTTTGGCTTCACGCAAGACCGTGGAATGGATTGGACTTTTGATCGTGGCTTTCCTGTTTGTGTTCCCGTTTCTGTGGATGGCATCGACGGCTTTCAAAACGATGCCAGAGGTCCTGCAATTTCCCCCGACGCTTTTGCCTGAGACGTGGGAGTGGAGCAATTTCGCCCAAGCGTGGGAATCAGGTCCGTTCCTTATGTATACGTGGAACAGCATTCTGGTTGCGGTAGGGATTTTGATCCTGCAATTTTTGACAGCGGTGCCTGCGGCTTACGCTTTTGCCCGCTACAAGTTTCCGGGTCGCAATCTGTTGTTTGGTCTTGTCTTGATTGTCTTGATGATTCCTGGACAAGTCATCTTTTTGCCGATCTACGTGCAATTGAGCGGTTGGGGACTCGTTAATACGCTGTGGTCGCTCATCTTGCCGTACGCAGCCAGTGCTTTCGGAATCTTCCTGCTCAGGCAAGCATTCATGCAGGTGCCCGATGAAGTGATCGAGGCAGCACGTCTGGATAACGCGTCTGAATGGAAGATCATGTGGACGATCATGGTGCCGATGGCGAAACCTGTGCTGGTCACTTTTGGACTATTCAGCTTTATTTACCACTGGAACGACTATTTCTGGCCGCTGATTATGACCAACAGCGACGAGGTACGCACCTTGCCGATCGGAATATCCAGCTTACACATGTCCGACGGCGGAACCTTGTGGAACGTCATGATGGCTGGCAACATGATCCTCATTCTACCGATTCTCGTGATTTTCTTTGTGGCACAACGGCATATTATCAAAGCGTTCATCTATCAATCCAAATAAAAAAGATAGCTCTTAGGGAGGAAATCAAATCATGTTTTCCATGAAAAAGACGGGAACGATTCTATGTGCATTGACTATCGGTTTATCAGGAGTGTTGGCTGGATGCGGATCATCTGGAAAAGAACAGTCTGCTAGTACAGGCAGCACTTCTCAGCCAGCAGCGTCTACAGCATCCAGCGGCCCAGTCCAAATTGATTTCTGGTATGCGTTGGGTGGCGTTCGTGGGAAAACCATCGAGGATATGGTCAAAAAATTCAATGAAACACATAAAGATATTATCGTCAAACCAGCCTACCAAGGTGCGTATCAAGAAAACCATTCCAAAGTACTGGCATCTGTAGCAGCGGGCAACAATCCGGATGTGACGATGGTCGAGATCGCTTCGATCGCAGCATTTGCGGATGCAAAGGTTTTGGAAGATTTGACGCCCTATTCGCAAGGGGATGAAAAGAAGTACATTCCAGGTCTCATGAAAAACTCTTATTGGAATGACAAACTGTACGCAGTGCCATTTAACCGCTCCACTCCACTGCTGTACATCAACCGCGATATGTTAAAAGAAGCAGGACTTGATACAAACGGTCCGAAAACATGGGATGAGCTCGTCAGCTTTTCTCAAAAGCTGAGCAAGAAAGAAGGAGACAAAATTACTCGGTACGGCTTCTCGACGCCCGTGGATATCTGGTTCTACGAAGCGCTTGTTTTCCAAGGCGGGGGCAACATCCTGAGCGAGAACGGCAAGGAGCTGACGATCAACAACGAAGCAGGAAAAGCACCGCTTGAGCTCTGGTCCAAAATGGTGAAGGAAGGCATCATGAAAAACCCTCCAGGAGAGAACTACAATGCGTGGGATGTAGCGGAGCAAGACTTCCTGAATCAAAAAGTGGGCATGATTTTTACCTCGACAGGCTCCTTGACGGAATTGAAGAAAAATGCCAAATTTGACATGGGTGCAGCTTTCTTGCCAGCCAATAAAACGCTTGGTACGCCAACGGGCGGTGCGAATCTCGTGATGCTGGCGAAGTCGACCGATGCGGAGAAAAAAGCAGCGTGGGAATTCATGAAGTGGATGACCGATACCGAGCAAACAGTTCCTTGGTCAATCGCTTCCGGTTATATGCCTGTCACGACAGAAGCAATCGATTCGGCTGAAATGAAGGCTTTCTATGAAAAAGAACCAAACTTCAAGGTCGCGGTAGATCAACTGCAATACGGCTATCCTCGTCCAATGGCTCCAGGCTACAAAGAATTGCAGGATGTGATTCAAAAAGAACTGCAGCGTGCGATGCTTGGCCAAGCGACAGTAGATGAAGCGATGCAGGCGGCGACGGAAAAAGGCAGCAAGCTTTTGAAAAAATAACAGAAACGAAATGATAGAGGAGCTGGCGAAATGAACATTTGTATGGCACATCGCGGGTGGTCAGGCAAAGCCCCGGAGAATACAATGACAGCGATTCGACTGGCTTTGGCAGAGCCAGCTATCAAAGCAATGGAAATTGATGTACAGTTGACGCGTGATGGTGTTCCGGTGCTGATTCACGACTTTACGTTGGAACGCACGACCAATGGCCACGGTCTGGTCATGGATCATACCTTGGCAGAGCTGCGTGAGCTGGATGCAGGGAGCTGGTTTGGCGACAAGTTTTCAGGCGAAAAAATCCCTACACTCGAGGAAGTACTAGTCGCAGTAAAAGGTCGCTGCGCGCTAAATATCGAGTTGAAAGCAACAAGTGACATGTACCCGGGTATCGCTGAAAAGGTGCTCGCGCTTGTAGAAAAGCATGGAATGAAGCAAGAGGTGTACCTGACTTCCTTTGACCACGATTTGATCCGTCACGTTCGCACGCTCGACCAAGAAGTACAGACAGGCCTGATTGTATATGGCCGACCTGTACTCATGCTGGAACAGATGGAGGCAGCAGGTGCCACGATCCTCTCCATGGGATATCCGTTTCTGACGCGTGAGCTAACTGCAGCCGCGATTGAAAAAGGCTTCCAAGTCATCGCGTGGACGCTGGATGATCCGAAGCATATCCGCGAAGTCATTTCGTGGCATCCTCAGGTTCAAATTTGCACGAACCATCCTGACCGGATGTGGGAGTTTGTGTAAGCGAAAGCAGGAAAGAGCCGCCGTGCACATGCAAGGCGGCTTTTCTTGTTTTCGTTGTTTGGACTATATCTTGAATTTGCTTACATGAGATTGCAGTTCTTCGGCTATTCTTGCCAGAGAAGTAGCTGATGAACTGACTTCTTCCATAGCTGCCAGCTGTTCTTCTGTGGCGGCTGACACGCTTTGTGTTCCATCAGCAGAATTCTCCGCTACTTCTTCAATGACACTGACCAATTCTACCACCTGTTTGGTACCAAAAGACATTTGCTCAGAATAAGCTTTTACTTCTTGAATTTGGCTTGCTACCTGCGTGACAGCATCTTGGATCTGTTCGAAGGACTTGCCTGCATTGTTAACGACTGTAAGTCCAGTGGCGACCTCTTTGGTGCCCTGTTCCATCGAAAGGACAGCCTGGTTTGATTCGAGCTGAATCGTCGTAATCAACAGTGTGATCTGTTGCGCGGATTGCGCGGACTGCTCAGCCAATTTGCGCACTTCGTCTGCAACAACGGCGAATCCGCGCCCCTGTTCACCAGCTCTCGCCGCTTCAATAGCTGCGTTAAGTGCTAACAGATTTGTTTGTTCAGCGATACCGGTGATGACTTGTACAATTTGTCCGATTTCCTGCGAGCTGTTTCCTAATCGTTTGACGATATCGGCAATGTTGCCAACAGTGTTCTCGATCGATTGCATCTGGCTGATAACGACCTGAAGGGCCTGATTGCCTTCCACTGCAATTTGGGAAGCGCCCAAAGCTGATTCGGCAGCTTGCTGTGCATTCGTGGCAACCCGCTGGGCCCCTGTCGATACACCTTGAATTGCGGTGACACTTTCCTCTACACTCTTCACTTGCTTTTCCGCACCGTAAGCTACTTCCTGAATCGTTATGGCGATTTGCTCGGTAGCCTTGCTCGTATGGTCGGAGTTGACAGACAATTCCTCTGCTGAAGAAGCAAGATCTGAAGCTGTATCATTTACTTGTTGAATAATCGTTCGCAGGTTGAGCACCATTGTGTTTACGGATTGGGATAGCTGTCCAACCTCATCCTTGGTTTGAATCTGCAAGGGTTGTACAGTCAGTTCACCCTCGGAAATGCGGTTAGCCACGGAGGCAACTGCCGCAATAGGGCGGGAGATTTGCCGGGAAACAGCGTACGCGATTGCGATCACGACAGCAACAACAATGATGACAATGATCGTAACCATGTTGGTAACGGATGAAACCGCAGACGTTATGGATTCGACAGGGATATGCAGATACAAACCAAAGTTGGTCTTGGGAATGGGGGAATAGGTGACAACGTATTCCTTACCATTGTCCGAGTAGCTGTATGAGCCCTTTTCTGTTTTTCCTGATTTCAGGATTTCCATTAATGGTTGCGGCAGAGCGGATTCCTCAAGCGGTTTTCCGATCAGATCCTGGGTAGGATGGTACTGAATCTGGTCCTTGTTATCAACGAGAATCGGATAGCCATCGTTGCCTACTTTCAAATTCTTGAGGAATGTAGCTGTGAAGTCATCTACATTGACGAGCCCGGTCAAGACACCAAGCTTCTCATTATTTTTCGCTTTTACAGGGGAAGCGACGATGATAGAGCGATTGCCGGTTGTCTTCGCAACTAGAACATCGGAGAAGCTGGGCTTGTCCTGCATACCGTCTTTGAAGAATTGGCGCTCGCCAAGATTGATTCCAACGCTTTTGGGGAACGTATCAGCCGTTACTTTTCCATCACTTGCGATAAAGGTATTTCCGTCATACAGTTTCATTTCCTCGGTAAACTTGCGGATGAATTCATTTTTTGCCGCTGCATCATCGGATTGAATATCCGAGGTACGGGCTAAAATCTGAATTTCTGTCATACGCCGGTCCAGATATTGATCCATAGCTATGGCTGTACTGGAAGTAAGGTCAACATAGGATGATTTTTGTTTATCAATCAGAATGGATGAAAAGCTGCTCGTGATAAACATCGAAACGGCAGTAAGTGGAATGACGGCCACGACGAGAAACCAAAGGATCATTTTGTTCCTGAGTTTGTTGAACAAAAACATAGGATTTTTCCGCTCCTAATCCGTGATTGAGATATTTCTTTCTTTGTGAAAAGCGGTCTGCCACAAGGAAATATAATACAGGTAGACTGCTGAGTTTAACTCAGCAGTCTGACAAAATATCAATATCCCATTGCTGCGCCTTCACCGCGAGGGTCAGCACCGCCAAATTTTACATTGGTTTGCGGGTCAATCAGGATTGCGCCGGACTGTCCCATCGTATCGGTATAGGCTGCTTCCAGCTTTTCGACTGGATGCCCACGTTTTATTAACTCGTCCAGGACGTCTTGAGGGATGCGGCTTTCCACCTTGAGATTGTTGGAATCAGATCCCCAGTTGCGTCCATGCAGCCATCTTGGTGCTTCGATTGCGTCTTGTACGCTGAAACCAAAGTCGACGATACGCGTGACGAGAGCGGCTTGCGTTTGCGGCTGTCCTTCTCCCCCTTGTGTCCCGTAGAGAAGATAAGGCTTGTCCCCTTTAAAGAGCATAGCTGGATTAATGGTGTGGAAGGTACGTTTTCCTGGTTCCAAGTGATTGATGTGTTTGGAGTCCAAAGAGAAATAGCTTCCGCGGTTTTGCAAAAGGATGCCCGTATCTTTCGCTACGATGCCGGAACCCCAGTCAAAATAGTGACTCTGAATGATGGACACGGCATTTCCATCTTTGTCGACGATCCCGAACCAGGTTGTATCGCCTTTTGGATCAAGCGGTTCTACGGATTTGGCAGCTTGCTTCATATCAATGCGCGCAGCTAAATCTTTCCCGTGCTGCTTGGACAACAGCTCATCCACAGGGATATCCACAAAGGCAGGGTCAGTCAGCCATTTGTCACGGTCAGCAAAAGACTGTTTGGTAGCTTCCACAATCGTGTGATAGTAATCGGGTGTTCCTTCACCCATGCTCTTGAGGTCAAAGTTATTCAAAACATTAAGAATAGAGAGCGATGCCATGCCTTGGGAGTTAGGCGGAACGTTGTACGCTTTATATCCGCGGTAGTCTACCGAAATCGGATCTGCCCAAGTGGAGGTGTGCTTCTCAAAATCTTTCAACGTGAGCAATCCGCCGTTGGCTTGCATGTCTGCTACGATTTTTTTAGCTACTTCTCCTTTATAAAAACCGTCAGCGCCTTTTTTCGCAATGATTCGCAAAGTATTGGCAAGATCCTTTTGTTTGAGAATTTCGCCTGCTGCATAGGGATCACCGTTGGGCTTCAGGAATGTTTTACGGAATCCATCAAAACGTTGAAGATTCTTCAAGTTATTGTCAGTTGGATCTGTCGCGTATTTCGTCCAATATACTTGGTTGGGGGAGACTGGATATCCGTTCTCGGCGTATCCAATGGCAGGCTCCAGCAGTTTGTTCCATTGAACCTTACTATTGCCCATGCTTTTATGGGCGTAGTTGTAAGCCTCCCACCAGCCGGAGACGACACCAGGGACAGTGTTTGCCGATTCATAACCGCGGGACGGGATTTTTTCGTAGCCTTTGTTTTTGTAATAGTCGATGGTTGCCTTTTCGCCTGCGCGACCACTGCCGTTCAGTGCCTTCAGCTCTTTTGTTTTGGCATTGTAGATGAGCCAGAAGTTATCTCCACCAATGGTTGTGTAATGAGGATAGACGACAGCTAATGTGGAAGCGGCTGTAATAGCAGCATCTACAGCGTTTCCACCGTTTTCCAATGTCTTCAGGGCCGCAGCCGTAGCCAGATAGTGAGGAGTCGTCACCATTGCGTTCGGTGACATCGTTGTTGGACGGTTAGCAGCTTGTGCCCCAGAGAATGTTGATACCCCGATGACAGCAGTCAGCGCGACGGTTGAGAGTTTCTTCCAGAATGACATTCCTATGAAACCTCCTTCATGATGAATAGAATAATGAATTCATTAAACCGGCTATCCGCTGTTGCCTCACCTCCTTCAAAAGTCAAAAATACACAAACATACAAAAATAGACAAAAATAGACATTATGTGCGCAAAAAAAGACCAATGATATAGGATCATTGGTCTCGTCCTACATCAATACTTCGGTAGCTGGCAAGCGTGTCCGCTGTTGCGGAGGTAGCCCCTGTAGCTTTGCGTCGCCGGATTTCCCCGGGTTTGCCGTTTCGATATCAATGGATGAAGCATAAAATTGACACATTTACTGATGCGATCGTTGTGGGAAAATGTTCCTAAAACACCGTTTGCCAATAATATAGACTATTTACCATTTGTGGTAAATAAGAAAAAATTTTTTAATCCAGAAAAATAGTCAGGAAAGCTATGGGGAGGGGTGTTTTTCGCAGACATTCACACACCTCATGGGGCTGAATTGCTTATGATGATAAAAAGGCACATAAGCCAAGGAGTGAAACAAAGACCATGATGCATCCCGATACAGAATTGCGCTATATCAACGATGAGATCGGGTACGGTGTGTTTGCGACAAGGTTTATCCCAAAAGGAACGATTGTATGGGCACAGGATAATTTGGACCAGGTATTGGACCCTGCATTTGTGGAAAAACTTGACTCATTACGGAAACAGGACGTGCAAAAATATTCATTCAAGAACCAGTTCGGAAAGTACATTCTTTGTTGGGATAAGGCAAGGTACGTGAACCACAGCTTTCATGCGAATTGTGTGCCGACCATGTATGATATGGAATTGGCTGCACGGGATATTTTTCCGGGCGAAGAGCTGACCGATGATTATGGAACGTTAAATCTGGATGAACCTTTTGAGTGTTTGCCCGAGTCTGACACGGATCGCTCCCGTGTAATGCCCGATGACTTGCTTCGGTATTACCCACAGTGGGATCGGATTGCAGCGGAAGCATTCCAACGTTTCAATCATGTTGAACAGCCTTTGTTGCATCTGATTTTCCCGAAGCATCTCGAAACGATTCGAGGGATCACGGAGCAGCGCTTAGCCATTGATTCTGTCATTCATCTGTATTGCAGGCCACAATGGCAAACGAGGCAGCAATGGAAGACGTGAGCGGGTCGGTCCACGACCCGATTTTGTTGAACTCTGGGTAGAGAATCAGTATTATGGAATGTAAAGGTGAAGTGAAAGGTTGATTTCATTGGAAAACAAGGTAGCGGCATCCAATTTTATCCGCAATATCATGATTGATGACTTGCAAGAGGGCAAAGTAAAAGAAATTATTACCCGCTTTCCCCCAGAACCGAACGGGTATCTTCATATTGGACATGCAAAAGCGATCTGCCTCAACTTTGAGTTGGCACGTGAATTTTCCGGCAAGGCCAACCTGCGTTTTGACGACACCAACCCGGTGAAGGAAGACATCGAATACGTAGAGGCCATCAAAAGGGACGTTCAATGGCTTGGCTTCGAATGGGATGGGCTGTTTTTTGCATCTGATTACTTTGAAGAGATGTACAACCGTGCGGTGCTGTTGATTAAAAAAGGTCTGGCTTACGTAGACGATCTGTCTCCCGAAGAAATGCGTAAAATGCGTGGAACATGGACAGAGCCAGGCACAGATAGTCCGTTCCGCAACCGATCTGTGGAGGAAAACCTGGATCTGTTTGCACGTATGCGCCAAGGGGAATTCAAGGACGGAGAAAAGGTGCTGCGTGCGAAAATCGATATGGCTTCTCAGAACTTCAACATGCGTGATCCGGTTCTGTATCGAATCTCCCATGCAACGCATCACAACACGGGCGACAAATGGTGCATCTATCCGATGTACGACTTCGCTCATCCGTTGGAGGATGCCATCGAGGGCGTGACACACTCCCTGTGTTCACTGGAATTCGAAGATCATCGTCCGTTGTACGACTGGGTAGTCCGCGAGTGCGAAATGGAGAGTGTACCACGCCAGTACGAATTTGCCCGCTTGAATCTGACCAACACCGTTATGAGTAAACGCAAGCTGAAACAGCTTGTTGATGAGAATGTAGTAGACGGCTGGGATGACCCGCGCATGCCAACCATCGCAGGCTTCCGTCGTCGCGGCTATACACCGGAAGCGATTCGTACATTCGCTCGTGAAGTAGGGGTAGCGCGCGCTAACAGCACGGTTGACGAGAAAATGCTGGAGTATTTCATCCGTGAGGACCTGAAGCTGAAGGCACCACGTACGATGGCTGTTTTGAATCCGTTGAAGGTCGTCATCACGAACTATCCGGAAGGACAAGTCGAGATGCTCGAAGCGGAGATCAATCCAGAGAACCCAGAGATGGGCAATCGTCAAATTCCGTTCTCCCGCGAAATCTACATTGAGCAAGACGACTTCATGGAAAACCCGCCGAGCAAGTATTTCCGCCTGTTCCCGGGAAATGAAGTGCGTTTGAAGCACGCGTACTTCATTAAATGCAATGACGTCGTGAAGGATGCAGATGGCAACGTGATCGAGATCCATTGCACGTATGACCCTGAGACGAAGAGCGGCAGCGGTTTTACAGGTCGCAAGGTAAAAGGGACGATTCACTGGGTGGATGCGACCAATGCGCTTCCTGCTGAATTCCGTTTGTACGAGCCATTGATTATGGATGATGAAGACGCGGAGGGCACATTCCTCGACAACGTTAACCCGAATTCGTTGGAAGTGTTGCAAGGCTATGTGGAGCCAAATATGAAAGAAACCAAGCCACAAGACAAGTATCAATTTTTCCGTCATGGCTATTTCAATGTCGATCCGAAGCATACGACAGATGATAAGCTCGTATTCAACCGGATTGTATCGTTGAAGAGTTCCTTTGAACTGCCAAAAGCATAGGGAATATGCATATAAATCAAGCACTGCTGTACATGGAGAACCCGTGTGCAGCAGTGCTTTTTTCTTTCGTGATTATAAATCAACGTGTATAATTATTCTGTTACATAAAGGGGGACAGGTAGTGAACGGGAGAGCAGAACTAACACGTAGTTTGAAGTTGCGACATATTGTCGTAATTGGACTGGGCTACATGGCCCCGATGGCCGTTTTTGACACCTTTGGCATTGTATCTGGAGAAACGGGGGGACACGTTCCTGCTGCTTATGCAGTCACACTTCTTGCGATCCTGTTTACGGCGGCAAGCTACGGAAAGATGGTACGGCTATTCCCTTCAGCAGGGACTGCGTACACGTATACGCAACAAACGATTCATCCCTATGCAGGATTTTTGGTAGGCTGGGCGTCTTTGCTAGATTATTTATTTTTACCGATGATTAACGCCTTGTTGACGGGAGTATACTTATCATCCGTGTTTCCTGACGTGTCGACAGCGTGGTGGATTATTGGTTTCATTGTATTGGTGACGGGGTTAAACGTATTTCGCGTAACGGTAACCGCATCCGTTAACTCGATTCTAGTGCTGTTTCAAGTCGTGGTCGTCGTATTATTTGCGGGATTGGCAATCCGTGGTCTTATGCAAGGTGACGGGCTTGGCCACGTATTCAACCTGCGTCCATTTTTGTCACCGGATATGTCTGTCATTGCACTGCTTTCCGGTGCGTCGATTCTTTGCTTTTCCTTCCTTGGCTTTGATGCAGTAACCACGCTCACGGAGGAAACCGTCGATGCGAAAAAGACGATTCCTCGCGGGATTATGCTCGTAGCACTCGCAGGAGGAGCGTTATTTATTACGGCCTCTTATTTCATGCAATCATTATTTCCTGATGTTTCGGTATTGTCTGATCCAGAAGCGGCCTCTGCGGAGATTGCTCTGTTTATCGGTGGGACGATCTTTCAATTGGTGTTTTTGGCGGCAGCGTTGTCTTCGACACTGGCATCCGGACTGGTATCAGTCACGAGCGTGACACGCTTGTTGTACGCAATGGGACGAGATGGATTTTTGCCGCGACGCTGGTTCGGTTATGTACATCCGAAGCTGAGAACCCCTTTGCTTAACGTCTTACTGGTCGGAGCGTTGATGCTGTTCGCTTTGTACATGGATTTGTTAACAGCAACTTCCTTTATTAACTTCGGCGCACTGATCGCCTTTAGCTTTGTGAACATCAGCGTAATGGCGTACTATTTCCGTAAACAAAAGAACAAGCATAGCAAGGATTGGTGGGGCTTCGTGTTGTCTCCACTCATCGGGACAACGTTCATCGCCTTTCTGTGGGTCAACCTCGAAACAACGTCCATGATGCTGGGCTTGCTATGGAGCTTTGTAGGCTTGATCTATTTGTTGTACCTGGTGAAGGTCAAAAAAACCAATTTGGAAATGGTGAAGTTTGAGGAGTAACATGTGGAAGACAAAGAGCCCTACACCGATTATTGGATGTAGGGCTACTTTTTTGCGGAAGATTAGACTGCTAATCAATTCTCTTCTGTAGGTAAAATCTTTGATGGGAAAGAGGGCAATCATCGAGTACACCATGTATATCGTACCCGTGTTTTACATAAAAGTCCTTTGCTTGAAAATCAAAAGTATCTAAATGAATCAAATGAATGCCATACTCCCTAGCTGTGTTTTCAATTTCAAGAAGAAGTTTGCTTCCCAATCCGGTCTTTCTCAAATCATCTCTGACCCACAAAGCATCAATGTACAAACATCTCCAAGAATAGTACACACAATTTATTCCCGCAATGATAGTGCCATCTTCATCACGAACGTGTTTATTGATTTTTGAAAAAGGAACGGTCAGTTCAAAAGGAACATTCGATTCATTGTATTCAACGATTCTTTGCTCAATAAATTCAGCGTCATCTTTCGTGCTTTCTCTGACTACATATTGTCCCATGATAACTCCTTTATTTAGTTATCTTGAATATTTGATTAGTTTGACTACTAGTATATCACGAGGGTGTATGGAAGACACCGCCGCACGTGGCTCTCTCTTTTTTATTCATTTAGATTCTCCCTAAGAAAGCAGGGGGAAAGCAAACAGCTCGCAGAGGAAACAGGAGAAATAAGCGAAGATCTTAGGGACACCGACCGAGACGGAATGCAAAAAGCGAAACACGTCCTTAAGCGTCCACCTCTGAAACACATCCTGAACCGGCCACTTTGGACGCGGTTTCGCTTTTTGCATGGAGGCGGGCAGTCAATCCCCCAGCTGGTGGCCCTAGAAGCTGAGCGTTTTCTCCTGTTTCCTCCCCACCCTACCGCTAGAACCAATGGTTTTACCCACCCTCTTCTAGACGATCCAGAAAAGAGAGAGTAAACTGGCTACAGGAATATTCCAAACATTAACACTTGACACAAGGAGGAGTTATTCTGATGCTCTCGAATCTGTTCCGGCGGAAGTGGACGACGGTAGATTACGTCCTGATTGTCGTCACTGCCGCGCTCTACGCTGTTGCCATTATTATGCTTGCCAATATCAAGCTCATTCCTTCCGTACCGATTCGTCCGGCCAATGCCCTTCAGCCCGTTTTTGGCATGTTATTCGGCTTGCCGGGATGCATTGGTCTTGCCTTTGGAAATATGGTCAGTGATTTGTTAACCGGAAGCGCACCGCCTCATGCGATCGCGGTCGGTTTCTTTTCTAATTTTATGGGGGGCTTTATCGGGCTACTTGCTGTGAGTCATCCTGCCCTGAAAACAAAACGAAGCGTTTTTCAATACATTGTGTTTGTAGTCATCATCAGCTCGGCAGTAGTAGCATGCGGGATTCTCGTTAATTTTGCACTGGGATTGACTCCGAAAGAGGTAGTTGCTGTTTTCATCCCGACGGTGTTCTTGAACCAAGCCATATCAACGGCAGTTCTGGGACCGATCCTCTTAAAGCTGTTGTACCCATTCGTGAAGCGTTCTGGACTATACCGGGGTCGCCCCTTGCAGGATTTTAACTATCTCGGGAATGAAAGCAGGATCGCAAGGTGAAAACAGAACCATTGCTGCGAGTAAACGGAGTCTATTGGCATTATGAAGAGGGAGCACAGCCTGCGCTAGCGGACATTCATCTGGCGCTTTATCCAGGGGAAGTAGTCGGCGTAGTCGGGCCTGCTGCCGCAGGGAAAACGACGTTGCTACTGACGATGTCGGGTCTGATTCCAGCTAACTACGGTGGACATTTCGTGGGGAGTGTCGAGTCCAATGGCGAGCAAGGCATCGTCTTTCAGGACCCGGAGTCGCAGTTCATCGGGCTGACCGTCGAAGAGGAGCTTGCCTTTTCGCTTGAGAATGCCGGGTGGTCGGACGAGCGAATCGACAAAAGAATGGCAGAGGTACTCGATCTGATCGGATTGAACGGCTTTGCTAATCGTTCGCCTCTTGAGCTATCGGGGGGAGAAAAGCAGCGGGTGGCAATTGCATCCGCTCTTTCCCACAGCCCACAGGTACTCATTTTGGATGAGCCTACTTCTGAGCTGGACCCGGTGGGAGCGCGGGAGGTCTTCTCGCTTCTTTCACGTTTGAAGCGGGAAAAAGAAATGACGATTGTGGTATCGTCCCATGCGACAGAAGAGCTCGCAGCCTTTTGCGACCGAATGATTCTGATTGCCGAGGGGAAAATCGTTCTGGACCAGCCAACTCGCCAATTTTTTGACCAAGTGGACGTGTTGGACGAGCATGGCATATTGGTCCCGGATGTCATCCGACTCTATCACATGCTATGCCAGCAAGGCGTCTTGTCGGCGTCCACTGCTGGTGTGCCTCTGACTGTTGAGGAGCTGGCACTCTACTACAAAGAAGCACGGCTCGTTCGGGAGGGAAGCCTGTGAGTGTCGTTATTGAACTTAATGATGTCTGGTATGGCTATGAAAAGGAAAAGCCGGTGCTGCATGGCGTTTCGCTCCAACTGAAACAGGGAGAATTCGTCGCCATCATCGGGGGAAATGGTTCCGGTAAAACGACATTGGCCAAGCATTGTAATGGTCTATACAAGCCAACACAGGGTACCGTCAAAGTGAATGGTCTCGATACCAAGACGATGAGCGTTGCCCAACTATCGAGAATCGTGGCCTATTGCTATCAAAATCCTGATCATCAAATCTTTCATTCGACCATAAAGGCAGAGGTAGCATTTGGGCCCAAAAACATGGGCTGGCCGCCTGAAAAAATAGAGCAAGCTGTCGCGGAGGCGTTGGCAGCAGTAGGGTTATCCGACAAGGGTGACGAAGAACCCTATTTTTCGAGCAAAGGCACGCGGCAAAAGATTGCGGTGGCTTCGATCTTGGCAATGAAGCCGCAAGTCATCGTGCTGGACGAACCTACGACCGGTCTCGATTACCGAGGCATGCAAGAAATGATGGAGCTGGTGCGGCATTTACACGCGGAAGGTCATACGATCATCGTCATCACGCACGATATGCGTCTGGTAGCGGAGTACGCCCAGCGAGTGATCGTTATGCATAAAGGAAAGCTGCTATGCGACGGGGACCCAGTGCACGTATTTTCGCAACCACAAGTATTAGCTGCTGCCCAAGTAGAAGCGCCTGCCATTTATCGTTTTGGGAAGGCTGCGGGGATCGACGACCCGATTCCCCTCACGCTGACAGCGATGAAAAAACAGTTGCTGGGAGAGGGGATCTAAGATGAAGAATGCCCATCCGAGCTACACGCTGCTTGTATTCGTGCTGCTGGGCTTGCTCCCTTTTTTATTCCAGGACCCGCGTGTGCTAATTGTTCTGTTGGCGATAAACATCGTACTGATTGCCAAGCTGGGCTGGGAGCGCTCTATGATTAAGGCGTACATATTGGTTGGTGGAATCGGTTCGTGCTTTGCAGTGATTACGTGGCTACCGTTTACCAATGTAGGCACTTCGTACTGGAGCAGCACCATTCCGTTGATCCATTATCCCGTGCAAATCACGGATGTCGGTGTCTTATGGGCATTGGGAATGGGACTTCGACTGGCAAATGTCGCGTTATTGTCCATGTATTATGTGTTTTCGACTTCGCCCAGAGAGATAGCGATGGGACTTCGCGGAATTGGCGTTCCGTTTTCGATCAGTTATTTGCTCTCGCTCATTTTTCGCTTTATCCCCCTCGTCAAAAATGATTTGGCGATCATTCGGGAAGCGCAGATGGTACGAGGGATGTCGACGAGCGAAGGAAATGTTCCGGAACGCATCAGGAAGTACAGCTACTTGCTCGTACCGCTCATCTTCAACTCACTCAAGCGTGTACAATTGATTGCCAATGCATTGGATGCGAAAGGCTTTCGCATGCGTAACAGTCAGCATCGGTTTTACCGTAGCAAACGCTGGAAAAAAGCAGAAGTACTCACACTAGTGGCCGGTGTATGTATCGTCTCGGCACTGTTTTACATCGCCAGGCTGCATCCAGATCATATTGGCGTGCTGATTCCGGGGCGTATTTAGTGAGGAGGTAGGCAAAATGGACGAAGCATTGTTTTCGCAGGTCAATCGTTTGCAGGTAGAAGAGGGCACGCTGGAGTACGGCGTAACAGGAAAGTCAGATGCACCTGCCTTGCTGCTTTTGCATGGCATTCGCAACACTAAGCTGCTATTTGCGCCCATCCTGCCACGATTGGCAGAGCGATATCGGGTGATTGCGGTAGATATCCGTGGTCACGGGAATTCTGTGAGCCATGGTTCCTTTTCGTTTGAGCGGATTGTAACGGATTTGATTCAACTTTTGGATGCAGAACAGCTTGAACAAGTGACGATTGTCGCAGCGTCCTTTTCTGCTGTGCCTGCCCAGATGCTTGCGATTCGCGAGCCTAAGCGTGTAGCGTCGCTCGTATTGCTGGATGGAGGGTATTATTCCTTGGGAGAAGTGCCTGGATTCAATAGGGAGAAGGTTGTCGAGCGGCTGGCAACCACGCGTTTTTCTTCTGTAGAGGAAGCGGAAAGGCAGTTCGCAGAGCGGTATGGTACGAGAGTGATGCCAGAGGGCTGGATGCGAGACGAGCTTTTGAAAAGGGAAGACGACAGCTACGGATACCGTTTGCCGAGGGAAGCTTTCTCCGCTTATTTCAAAGAGTACAGCGTCCATAGCCAACCGGAATTGTTCCAACAGCTGACATGCCCCGTGCTATTACTGCTGGCTGACGACAGCTTATTGTCAAAAGAAGAGCAGCAGTTTCATCATCAGGCAGTCGCCCATTATCAGGGGATTGTGAAGCAGGCCAAGGTGAAAAGGATACAGGAAGCTCAACATTTGCTGATGGTAACGCATCCGCAAGAGACCGTGAACGAAATCCAAGATTTTTTATCGAAATAAGGAAGGGACAAGCGAGGATGCTTGTCCCTTTTTCTTTGTTTACCGCTTTGCTTCGCGTATGAGCACGCTCAGCTGTTCGGCCATGGTTTGATTATTTTTGTGCTCCTTCATTTGCTTTTTCACTGTTTCTAGCGCTTGGATGCCTTTTTTCGAGTTCACGACCTTCACGGGTGTATCCGTTCCATAGATACGCTCGATTTGGGTGCGTGCTTGTGCGAATGTGTTCTGATGATCACTCGTACCCAATGTACCTGCGGTTCCGCTCCCTGATTTTGTATGGGCAGCATCATGCCCTCGACTGGAGCTTCCCGAGTAATTGCTGATGAGATGGGACTGCATCGGGTCCATTTGATTGATCGATTGTGTATTGGCAGTAGAAGGGGCCAAGTAGATGGCATCGTTCACGATCAATGCCTGAACGCCGTGAACGCCTGTTGCCTTCAGTTGGGCTTCCAGCTTTGTAGAAGGACCGCCCGTGTGCAAGTGTGAGCTGCCCATGGAGCTGTAGAGAGCATTGCCCATTCCGCTATACGTATGGCCGTGCGCGTTTGTCGTGAATTTCTTATCATGATCCACGCTTGGAATAACATTTGCGCCTTTGGGCGTTTGCACGGTGGACTGTGTGTGTGCTGGCGGATGCGGCTTCGTAGGCGGAGCAGCCTGATTCATACAAGCTGTCATTAGAAGTACAGCCCCTAACCCTGCGGTTCCTACCCATGTATGGAAGTGCTTCATCATGATCCCTCCAAGTCTTCCTGCCTAGATAAACTTATCCTTTGTTCGCTGCATGAAGTTATGAGTGGAGTATGTTGGAAAAAATTCCGGTGATCACGAGTATCTTGTGGAAAAAATGCACAAACCAAAGGAAGGAAATCACTGGAGGTGGTAGATTTGGCAGATTCAAACAACGTGAAGGAGCAGCCAGTATCCCGAAGGAACTTCTTGAAAAACTCCGGCCTGGTGCTCGGAAGCTTGGTCGTGGGTGGCGTAGCAGGGAGCTTGCTCCGCAAACCAGAACCTCCGGCGCAGCCAGCAGCACCGCCCCCTGCTGCCGATTACAATCAGGCACTCATGTTTTTTACGCCTGAGCAATTTAAGGTGGCGGATGCCGCTTGTGAGCGCATTTATCCTGAGGATGAGCTAGGTCCGGGCGCGAAGGCACTCGGTGCCGCTTATTTCATTGACCACCAGCTAGCGGGTGATTGGGGCTTTAATGCTCGTGAATACATGCAAGCGCCCTTTTTTCCAGGTGAGATCACACAGGGCTATCAAGGCAGGTTGAAACGTAGGGAAATATTCGATATCGGCCTTCAAGAGATGAACAACTACAGTAACAGTACCCATGGAAAACGGTTTTATGAACTCCCGGCGGAGCAGCAGGACGCGGTTTTAAAGGCTTTTGAAACCGATGAAGTAAAATTGACGACCATTTCGGCGAGCACTTTTTTCAAAATGCTGCGGGCCAGTACGATCGAAGGCGTTTATGCAGACCCTCTGTACGGAGGTAATAAAAATATGGACGGCTGGAAAATGAAGAATTTCCCAGGTAATCAGATGGCGTATACACAGCTGATCGATAAGCCTGAGTTTGTGAAGATGGCTCCCTTAAGTTTGCGGGATCATCAACAACATTAAGGGGGACTGTACATATGGCCAAAAAGCTGCCCAAGGTTGACGTCGTAATCGTGGGGGTGGGCTGGGGAGGAGGCATTATTGCTTCCGAGCTAACCAAGCAAGGTTTGACAGTAGTGGGCCTAGAGCGAGGCAAGGAGCGGAAAACCGAAGACTACTTCATGGTACACGATGAATTGCGTTACGCTCTTCGTTACGAGATGATGCAAGATTTGTCCAAGGAAACGATTACGTTCCGCAGTAAAATGAACGTTCGCGCGCTTCCCATGCGGTCATACGGTTCCTTTTTGATCGGGACAGGACTCGGGGGAGCTGGTATCCACTGGAACGGACAGACCTTCCGTTTCCTGCCGTATGATTTCGAAATTCGCTCCAAGACGATTGAACGGTATGGGGCAAAGAAAATTCCTGAGGGAATGACGATCCAGGATTGGGGCATTACCTACGATCAATTGGAGCCGTACTTCGATAAGTTTGAAAAGATGGCGGGAATCGCAGGCGAGGAGAATCCGTTGGGGGGAAAACGCTCCAGTCCTTATCCGATACCTCCGATGCGTACGACACCGAGTATGAAAATGTTTGCAGATGCGGCGAAGAAGAAAAGCCTGCATCCATACATCCTACCATCTGCAAATCTCTCGCAAGCGTATACCAATCCAGACGGGGTGGCTCGGGCAGCTTGTCAGTACTGCGGCTTCTGTGAAAGGTTTGGTTGCGAGTACGGAGCAAAAGCCGATCCAGTGGTGACGGTGATCCCGGTAGCGAAAAAGACAGGGAAGTTTGAAATTCGCACGCATTCCCATGTCCGCAGAATTTTACATACAGGGAACAAGGCGACAGGCGTCTTGTATACGGATGTCACGACAGGGGAGGAATTCGAACAGCCCGCCGATATTGTGGTGATGACGAGTTATGTATTCAACAACGCGCGAATCTTGCTCATGTCCAAGCTGGGGAAACCGTATGATCCAGCAACAGGAAAAGGCGTAATCGGAAAAAATTATGCCTACCAGGTCATGAGAGGAGGCGCAGTCGGCTTCTTCGACGACAAGGAGTTTAACAATTATGCAGGCGCAGGCTCGTTAGGAATGTGTTTGGATGACTACAACGGTGATAACTTCGATCACTCCGATTTGAAATTTATCCATGGGGCGAATATCGCTGTCACACAAACTGGCTTTCGACCAATCGGCACGAACAAGGTGCCACCGGGAACGCCTAGCTGGGGCAAGGATTTCAAGGCTGCATCGATCAAATACACGAATCGGTTCATATCCGTAGGCGCCCAAGGAGCTTCCATGCCATTTCGACAGCACTTCCTTGATCTGGACCCGACGTACAAGGACGCATTTGGTGATCCGTTGATGCGCATTACGTATGATTTCGTGGATCAGGACAGGGAGCTGGCGGCTTTTTGTGCGGATAAGTGCGCAGAAATTGTGAAAGAAATGGGTGCGAACGAGAAGCTCGAAATCAACCGCAAGCTCGGACCCTACGATATCACACCATACCAATCGACGCACAATACAGGTGGCGTCATCATGGGAGCCTCTCCAGAAACCTCAGCCGTTAACAACTACTTGCAGATGTGGGATGCGGAAAACGTATTTGTCGTCGGGGCTTCTGCCTTTGCGCACAATAGCGGCTACAATCCGACAGGAACGATGGGTGCTCTCTCCTATCGAGCGGCAGAAGGCATTTTGAAATACAGGAAAAGCGCGGGCGGCATGCTCGTATAAGCTGTTTTTCTAGTAATGCAAAACGTAATTGCAACTATGCGAAAAAGTCGTTGGGGCAACTAACGGCTTTTTCTCGTGAATTCGAAAAAAATCATTTGCATGATTGCGAATGTCTGCGAGCGCAGAAAGGGAAGAGCGCTGGAATGATGCGGTTTCTCACCTTGGCACGCTCCTTGCTATACCCTTTGGTAACAGCACAAGCAAAAGGGAGAGACGAGAAATGACGACAAACAAGTGGAAGATGGACACCTCCATTATTCATACAGCACAAACGCCTTGCCAAAAAACAGGAGCAGTCGTATCCGCGGTGGTACCTGCCGTGGCCTACGCGTTTCCAGATGCAGACTCCGCAGCGGCGTGCGTGGCTGGGGAGCGGGAAGGAACGTACTACGGAAGATATGGCAACCCTACCATCACCACTTTGGAACAAAAAATCGCCGCGTTGGAAAATGGCGAAGCTGCCTTGGGCGTAAGCAGTGGGATGGCAGCCATTTCGGGAGCTTTGCTCGCCTTTTTGAAGCAGGGTGATCATGTCGTGTGTACCCGAGATGTGTACGGGGGTAGCTACAAGTTTCTTACGACCATGGCCCCGCGTTATGGCATTGCGACGGACTTCGTCGATTGCACCAATTTGCAGGCAGTCGAGAGCGCTTTTTTGCCAAACACAAAAGTCCTGTACCTCGAAACACCCTCGAACCCGTGCCTGACTGTTTTAGATATCTCGGCGTTGTCACGTTTGGCGCACGCGCATGGCATTGTGGTCATCGTCGACAATACCTTCTTAACGCCATACTTGCAGCGACCGCTTGAGCTAGGGGCGGATGTCGTCGTGCATAGCGCCACCAAATATTTGAATGGACATGGGGATGTCATCGCGGGCTTCATCGTCGGGAAGCAGGAGCAAATCCAATTCATGCGCAAAAACGTCATGGGAGACTTGGGACAAAATTTGAATGCTTGGGATGCTTTCTTGATCTTGCGTGGGCTGAAAACACTCGGCTTGCGTGTCAGACAGCATGGGCAAAACGCGCAGGCAGTGGCGGAGTTTTTGGCGCAGCACCCTGCAATCTCGCACGTCTACTACCCTGGTCTGCCTTCTCATCCACAGCATGAGCTGGCTAAACGGCAAATGGCCGGAATGGGCGGGATCGTTTCCTTTGAAGTAAAAGGCGGCTACGAAGCAGCCAAATCTTTCATTAACGCTCTGCACTTGGCTATGATATCGTTTAGTTTAGGAGATCCCGAGACACTGGTACAGCATCCTGCCTCGATGACGCATTCCTCGATTCCTGCCTCTGAGCGAATCAAGTTCAACATTACGGACGGTCTGATTCGTTTATCGACTGGCTTGGAGGATGTGGAGGATATCATCGCGGATTTGGAGCAGGCGCTAGCTAGTCTGCCAATGGCGGCAGTGTCTAGGGGATAAAGGAACGTGAAACTGGAGGATTGGGCATGACAGAGTTTTCCCGGATCGAGGAATTCATTCAATCGTACGCCGACAATATTTCCAAGGTACTGGGACTCGATGTCACCATCCTGGATGAACAAGGGATACGTGTGAGCGGGACCGGCTACTATCAGGAGTTGATTGGATTGCCTGCACCGGAGGGATCGTTTTTTCGAATGATCCTGCAAACCGGACAGCCGGGAATGATCTTTGACATGAAAAAGAACGAATCGGAGTGTGGCAATTGCAAGTTTTTGCAGCAATGCCGGGAGCTGGCGACGATTGGATTTCCGGTGCACAAACGGGAGAAGACGGTAGGGGTCATCGGAATTATTGGTTTTTCCCCTGAACAAAAAGAAAAAATGCTGCACCACTCGGAAAAATGGATGCCGTTTTTGCAGCATACGAGTTCCTTGATTGAGCACAAGCTGCTAGAGCTGGATGCGCAACGGGAGAAGAGCTGTAACATTCAAGAGGAAATGCCGCAGGCCTCGGTTCATCCGGTGTATTTCGCCCAGCTGATTGGGGCAGAAACTGGCTTGCGCGATGTGATTGCCAAAGCGAAAAAAGTGACGCACAGTATTTCCACTGTTTTGATCCGGGGAGAGAGCGGAACGGGCAAGGAGCTGTTAGCAAAAGCCATTCACTGCGAGAGTGCGCGCAGCAGACAGCCATTTATCGCAGTCAATTGCGCGGCGATTCCTGAGACCTTGTTAGAAAGCGAGTTGTTCGGGTACGAAGGTGGCGCATTCACAGGCTCGAGACGCGAAGGGAAGCCGGGAAAATTTGAATTGGCCCACAAGGGAACGATTTTTCTGGATGAAGTAGGCGATATTCCGTTGTCCCTCCAGCCCAAGCTGCTGCGCGTCCTTCAGGAGAAAACAGTAGATCGGGTAGGCGGCGTGAAGACGCTAGGCGTGGATGTACGTGTTATTGCTGCTACACACAGAGATTTGGAGAGCATGGTCAGGGAAGGAACGTTTCGCGAGGATTTATATTATCGACTCAATGTCATCCCCTTGCGGTTAAAGCCGTTGCGTGAACGCACGGAGGATATTGCGCTTTACTTGCAGCATTTTCTGTATCGATACGGGACGTTGCTGCAAAAAGGTAGACTGGAGCTCGAAGCCCAGCTCGTCCAACGACTACAGGCATACGAGTGGCCGGGGAATATTCGTCAGCTGGAAAATGCCGTCGAGTATATGGTCAACATGGCGGAGGGGCAAGTCATCGGCAACGAGGAGCTTCCTGAGTATTTGCTGTTCGAGGATGAACCGACGACAGTAGGCAGCGATTTGGGATTGGAAAAGCTGGTGGCAGAATATGAACGCTCCATTCTCCACCGATATTTGAATGCAGGCAAGTTTGGACAGGACAAAGCCGCGATTGCCAATGAGCTGCAAATCAGCTTGTCGACCTTGTACCGGAAGATGGAGAAATACGGTTTGGAAAAAGGATAGAGGAAAATAAAAAACCAGCCTGGATTGATCGGAGTTTTTCCGAGGTCTGGGCTGGTTTGTTTGTATTTACGAAGGCTGCGGTTCTTTTTTCGCTTTTAACTCGTAATGGCCGGTATTGCCGCTAATGTACCACTCAGGGGTTTTTTCTTCGCGCGCTTCGCGGTGACCTGCCAGATGAACATCACTCAACTCCCACTGCTTCCATGCTTCTTTTGATTCCCAGCGGATTATGACGACCACTTCTTCTTCACCTTTGCGTGGCTTCTGTACCAGCACGCTCAAATCTACAAAACCAGGAGCCTTCTCAACAGCACCAGGCTCGCTAAAGCCTTGTACGATTTTGTCAGAATGACCTTCCTGGACGACGTATGTTTTTATCTCCATCATCATGAAGTGCGACACTCCTTATATACCATTTCCCTACTTTTCCATATTATTGAGAAATATTATCATTGTCAACCAGATATTAGCAAATGGTAGGACGATCGAGAGCTTCGTTTTCAAGTGGGACTTCTTTTTTCTTGGGGGCAGAGAAAATATCAATACCACGTTCGAGCAAGATTTCTACCGCCTCGCGAACAGGGAGAAGTGGCAATTGCATTTCATCGGCTACGGCGGCTTCTATATCAGAGATCGTGTGGAGTGGTGTTATCTGGTCTGTGCCATCTGAATAACCGATGTGGAGAGTGTTGTTTTTGAGGACCACGAAGCGATCTTGCTCTAGCTGAAAACGATGAATGTGAAGTCGATTCAAAAATAAGGCGTCTGGTAAAAAAGAGGAGCGGATGACCTCCGACAAGTCGGACAGTTCTTTTCGTTCATTCGGATGAAAATCCCACGGAGGAATTGCCACTTTTCCGTTTTCATACCGCGTAAAGCGATAGTGTTCAGGATGATCGGGACTTTTGGTCAATTCCATCGAAACAGTGCCAAAAGGCCTGGAATGGTTCCCGTCTTCCAGAAAATGAATCGGCTCAAAGATAGGAGCGGTAGCCCCCGTATCCACATAGACGGGTGTCTCTCCTGTGTTCGGACCGTCGATCAGGATGGCAGTATGCCCACCGCCTGGCAAGATGAGGTGACCAAAGAAGCCAAGGGAGCGAAGTAGCGCGAGAAAGCTGTGATTGGTGGTATAGCATGTGCCGCCAAAATGATGGTGGATCGCATTGTGCACATATTCCTCAGGGGTCGGTGCCACATGTTTTCCGTCACGGAAGAAGAGCAGCTTGCTTACATTTTCATAAGGGAAGGTCTGCAGATGCGCGCGACAGAGCTCACTGAGATAAGAGAGGTTAGGGGACTTGTGATCTAGCTGTAAACGTTGAAGGTATAAACTCGCCCAGTTCGGTAAGGTAGACATAAACAAGTTCACTCCTTATATAAAATAAATAGTAAATAAAAATGTCTGTTAAGTTTCGGTAGGGAGATCGTATCACATGGGACAAGTGGTAATCAATCTAAATTTTTCCAGTAAATAAAAAAGGCACCGGAAGGATATCCTCCGGTGCTAGCGGGTCCCTAGTCCGCTGTCTTTTTCGTACGAATAAATAAGTGCAGAAGAAATTATAATAACGACTTAATTTCCCCGGTATTCGGGTTCACTACGAACCAGCCATACGTACTGGTGTAGCTGTCGCCAGATTGGAAGTTGTTCACGACCGTTTGGTACACTTGGATGACATAGTGACCTTTTTCGTCGTCATGAGCGTACTCGACTACATGTGTCGGCGAGAGTTTGCCAGCGAATTTCTTTTTCACCAGCTCGATCGCTTCCATTTTGGAGTACATTTTTGCTGTTGGAATTTTACCGATGAAAATCGATTTGGTTCTCGCATCGTAAATGACCGGTTTGTTCAGGTTCTCTGCTACGAAGCGGATTGGTACATAGACGGAGTTTTTGTACATGATGCCTTGTACGTCGCTGTTTGGTGATTTCGGCATCCCGTCAAAGTAGTAGGTGAACGGTGTTTTCATTCCTTCTTCCGCGTCTGGAAAAGCGGGTGCTGCAATGGCAATTCCGGAAAAGAGCACCGAACCTACAACAATGCCCCCCAAAAATGACTTTATGTCCCATTTCATGATGTGAAACCCTCTCCCTTTCTCTTTTCTCTAAATCTTCCCAGCAATCATTATGTCAAAGATCATAGGAGAAAAGCTATCAAACGAGGGTACTAGGAAACAAAGACTAGGAAACATGGGAAAGATAGGACCAAGTCAGAATGGTCCTAGTTCTCGAATCAGTGGTTCAGTGATGGGGAGGTTTGTGGTAAGGTAGAAAAAAACAGCGGACAAGGTGAGGAACATGACTACCATATTGCAAAATGACTGGGCCCCCGTATTGGCCGATGAATTCGAAAAGCCCTATTATGTAAAGCTTCGTCAGACGTTGAAGGAAGAGTATCAGACACAGACAATTTACCCAGATATGTTTCATATATTCACAGCGCTGCACCTGACTGACTATCAGAATGCAAAGGTTGTGATTTTGGGGCAGGACCCGTATCACGGACCGGGACAAGCACATGGATTGAGCTTTTCGGTCAAGCCGGGAATCAAGCCGCCTCCGTCTCTGGTCAACATTTACAAAGAGTTGAAAAGCGATGTCGGTTTTGAAATTCCCCAGCATGGTTACCTGAACCATTGGGCGAAGCAAGGCGTCATGATGCTGAACACCGTTCTGACGGTTCGTCGCGGCACTCCGAATTCGCACAAGGACATTGGGTGGGAGACGTTTACGGATCGAATTATTCATTTGTTGAACGACCGGGAGACTCCCCTTGTTTTCATCCTGTGGGGAAAGCATGCGCAGGAGAAAGCGGCATTCATTGACCGAAACAAGCATTTCGTCATCGCCTCCCCGCATCCGAGCCCATTTTCGGCGAATCGCGGCTTTTTTGGCAGTCGTCCTTTTTCGCGGACCAATGAGTTTTTGCGTTCGCGCGAGCTTCAAGAGATTGATTGGCAGTTGCCGATGCAGGTAGAGGAAGAGTAGCCTGCATTTGTGCAGGGAAAAGGAAAAGGATCTCCATTGTTTTGCATCATGCAGGGAGATCCTTTCTTTTTCTAACGATTAGTCTTTGCTTTTGACAACGAGCAGCTTGCCCGTTTGAATCGTGATCGTTCCAGTCTGTTCCGTTAGCAGATTGCTGATGCCAAGCGTGTCGCCAATCCGCAGGGTCGCGTCCTTCAACGGATAGAGGAATCCAGTTAAGGTGATCCCTGTGACTTCCGGTGTAAAAGGCAGCAGAGAGATATGATCAAAATGATTCTGCTCGATCGTACTATGGCGGTCAATCAGACGGATTTCATTGGTCTCATCGAGGATGAGGCAGTTGGTGCCCGTCTGCAACGCTTTGTTCAGCAAGTGTACGTTTGCCAGCATATGGTCAAAACGAGAGCCAAGTACACCAAGCAGCACAATCTCCTCGGGCTGTTGCTCGATTGCCCAAGTAAGCGCCATCTCTGTATCAGTCAAATCTTTCATGACGGGATCGCAGGAGGAGACGTGCATACTGTGGCGTTCAATTTCTGCCATTTCCTCGGTGCTGACAGAATCAAAGTCACCAATCGACAATCTTGGCACAAGACCGTTGCGAATGAGGAACAAGGCACCTCTGTCAACGCCGACGAGCCAATCATTTTCGCGAATCTCTTGGATCGCCCAGTTGCCCAGATTGCCCCCAGCGAATAGTAGGATGCGTGTAGGATTCATGCTACGGCCACCTTTTTCTATTAGAAATACCCTCTATGTAGGAATCGAAGAGCGAAATGTGCTCTGACAAGCGAGGCGATAGCCTGTAGCGAGTTTTTCTCCCAGCTTTGCTTTTTCCTGTCCGGTTGGGGTGTCGAGTAATGATGCACCAGCTACGATCTGTACACTGCACTTGCCGCAATGCCCTTGTTGGCATTTGTAAGCGATGGGTTGATCTTGCGTGAGCGCAGCTTGTAATAGTGTCTGAGAGGGAGTGTACCGGACTGGCATCGTTTGTGAGCGTTGCTTCACCTGTACGAGCTTCTGCTCTGATTGGGGGCGAGCCGGACTCATTTCTGTTTTTTTCAATGATGTATGCGTCTGCACGGGAACGGGGGCTGGACTCGACATCTGTACGTCAGATCGTCCAGGAATGAGCGAACCGACCGTAAGCTGTTTGCGCATAGGAACCTCCCGAGTAAGTGATTATTTAATTTTACCATGTCAGGCGTGTGGGTGACAAAGCTGGAGAAAGGTGTTCCGAGATGATTGAATTTTTTGATTTTATCGATTAAAATTATTTTATCAAATATCAGGAAGGTGATACCATGATTACCATCAAACGGATGAGCGACTGTACCTTTGCAGAAGTGACCAAAGCGTGGAACAGAGGATTTGAAGGCTATTTTATCGAGTTTACGATGACAGAAGAAATGCTTGTCCAACGACTGGGGGGCGAGGGATATGTGCTGTCCCTGTCTGTGGTTGCTTTTGACGGCACGGAGCCGATTGGCGTAGTGGCCAGCGGGATGAGAACCATTGCAGGGCGAAAAGTCGCGTGGAATGGTGGAACGGGTGTCGCCACGGAATATCGTCGACAAGGAGTAGGGAAGCAACTGATTGAGGCGACATTGGATTTGTACCGGGAAGCTGGGGTGGAGGTAGCTACCTTGGAGGCATTGAGCCAAAATACCAAAGCGATTGCCTTGTATGAGCAAAAAGGCTATGACGTTGTGGATCGTCTGTTGTTTTTACAGCAGAGTGGGCCGCTGGCAGAGAATGCCTTTCAGACAAATGTACAGGCTGATTATCGGGTTCGGCGCATTTTGGCTCCGGAAGTCGCCATGCTGCCGTTTTACGTGACCGATGTCCCATGGCAAAATTACTGGCTGAACTTGCGAGATGCGCAGGCCGTGCTTATAGAAGACAGAGAGGGTCAGGCGGTCGGCTATGCGATGTACAAGTGTTCGATAAACGAAGAAGGCAAAGTGAGTGGGATCGTGCTGCGTCAATGTGTTGCACAGCCAGAGCATCCTGATGCCCAAGACATTTTGAAAACCGCACTCGCGCACGTGTATGGGCCGCTTGCACACGATTGCCGCCGTTCTACGTTTAATTTGCGCGCGGCTGATACCTTGCTTGTCGAAAGCCTGCAAGCGGCGGGATTCAGTCCTTCCGAGACGGAGCAAGTGTTTATGATCAAGCAGATGGAAGCCGCAAAGACTCCTGTCGTCTAGGGAGTGAATACGCTCCTGTCAATGCTGGCAGTTCGTGCAGGCGAACACTTTGCGGGAGGAGAGCTCGCTCTGTTCGATAGGCTGTCCACAGCGCGGGCAAGGCTCTCCGCCTCGATCGTACACCTGACAGCGCTCATCGAAGCCACCTGTCAGGGAATCACCGGAAAAGAGCGGTTGCATGTAACCGCCGAATCGAATGGCTTCTGTAAGCACGGTTTGCATGGAATGATACAGTCGTTTTTGTTCCTCGAAAGAAAGCGTCGGGATCGTCCGGGTAGGCAGGATGGCGGCATGAAAGCAGATTTCGTCCGCATAGCAGTTGCCGATGCCCGCCAGCCAATGCTGATTGACTAATGCTGTTTTGAGGACGCTGCGCTTGTCAGCGAGTAGCTCCGTAAATCGGGGAAAGGTAAACAGCGGGTCCAATGGCTCCGGACCGAGTGGAGCCAGTCTCTCGTCGATCTGAACGTTGGTGAGCAAGTGCAGGTAGCCTAAGCGGAGGCCGTGAAAATATAAAATGCGCTCGTCAAAGGCAAGAGTCACTTGGGCGGTTCTCTTCAGCTTGTCTTCCGCAGAGCCCAGGTATAGAAAGCCGCCGAGCATCAGATGAAGCAGCAGGACATGTCCACTTTCCAGATGGAAGAGAAGATGCTTGCCACGTCGGTCGACAAGTGTCAGGCGATTGCCTTGCAAGAGACGAGCAAATTCCGCAGGTGGTAGATTAATCGTTTTTTCCCGCTGAACATGTGTGGCAGTAATTGTTCCGCCACCGATTTTTTCCTGTAGCAGTCGGCGATAGGTCTCCATCTCAGGTAATTCTGGCACCCTGACTCCCTCCCGTACGCAAAGTTTTTCGTAGGATGTCCCATATGGATGATCCACATGCCGTACCCCGTCACTGTTTTTCGGTGATGGGTCTTTTGAATTTAGACAAGTTTACCAACGCTATTCGTAAATGGGGTAATATAATATGTAAGGTAGTAGGACAGGGCATTTGCCCGAAGGATATCGGACGGACAGGAGATTACATATGCAAAAAGTAGAATTGATCGCTACGGCGACTTTTGGTTTGGAATCAGTAGTAGCAGAAGAGGTAAAGGCACTCGGATACGGTCCGGTACAGGTGGAAAACGGCAAGGTAACGTTCACCGCAGATATTTCTGCGATTCCCCGCACAAATTTGTGGTTACGAACTGCCGACCGCGTGCGTCTTAAGATAGGGGAGTTCAAAGCGACTACGTTTGACGAGCTGTTTGAACAGACAAAAGCACTGCCGTGGGCCGATTGGATCACAGAGGATGGGACGTTTCCAGTGGAAGGGAAATCGGTCAAATCTACCTTGTTCAGTGTGCCGGATTGCCAAGCGATCGTGAAAAAAGCAGTGGTAGAAAGTCTGAAAAAGACCTACAAGCGCGAGTGGTTCGATGAGCAAGGGCCGCTGTACAAGATCGAGGTGGCACTTCTCAAGGATGTGGCGACGCTGACGATTGATACGTCAGGACCGGGCCTGCACAAGCGCGGCTACAGGGAATTGATCGGACAAGCGCCACTGAAGGAAACCATGGCTGCGGCGATGATTATGCTGTCTCGCTGGAAGCCTGATCGGGTATTCATGGACCCATTCTGTGGTTCGGGTACACTTCCGATTGAGGCGGCACTGATCGGACAAAACATCGCTCCGGGGATGAATCGGGAATTCGTTTCCGAGGCGTGGCCTATCATTCCGAAAACAGCTTGGCGTGAAGCGCGCGCAGAGACCCATGATTTGGCTCGTTATGATCAAAAGCTGGAGATTATCGGGACAGATATGGATGACGAGATCTTGAAAATTGCCCGCCACAACGCCACTGAGGCCGGTGTAGATGACCTGATTCATTTTCAGCGCATGGATGTGAGGGATGTGCGGACCAAGCGCAAGTACGGCTACTTAATTTGCAACCCACCTTATGGGGAGCGCTTGGGAGAATGGAAGCAGGTTGCCAAGATGTATGGCGAAATGGGGGAAACCTTTGCTGCCATGGATACGTGGTCTTTCTATGTTATTACGTCCGATGAACAGTTTGAGGAGCATTTTGGTCGTACAGCAAGCAAAAAGCGCAAGCTCTACAACGGAAATATCAAGGTAGATTACTATCAGTTTTTCGGACCTAGACCGCCGCGCGGGCCAATGGTTACCCCGACCGAGTAGACATAAGAGTATTGTTCAAAGATGACTTTTTGAACTACCTCTAAAGAAGGGGCATAATTGGAGGAGAAAATGCAATGAGCAAGAGTAGATTCGGGAGCAGAATGCTGGCTGCGCTATTGGCAGCGACGACATTACTGGTCCAAAGCACGCCGTTGACTCATGCTGCGACAGAGCCAGAGAAACCGGCGGTGGAGAGCGAGAAACCAGCAGAACAGACCAAGAAGCTGGAAGATCAGTTCAAAAAACAAGAAGAAGCGCAAACGGAGTTTACGGATTTGGGCAACAGCTACGCCAGTAAAGCCGTAACCAGACTTGCAGCCCTTCATATGATCAGTGGTCAGGGAGAAAACCGCTTCAACCCGCAAAACACGATTTCTAGACAGGATATTGCGGTGCTTTTGACAAAAGTAATCGGTCTTCAACCAACAGAAATCGACGATGCCGCTTTTGAAGATGTACCACTGGAAAGTCCTTATGCACCATACGTATATGGACTCTCTGAGTTGGGTGTGATGAACGGTAGAAGTGAGCACACGATGGGTGCTCTAGACCCGCTTACACGACAAGAGCTGGCTGTCATGCTGTCTCGCTTGATGAAAGAAGGCGCTGTAACCAAAGTGGCAGGTCAGACTCCTGTTGCATACAGCGATGAAGAAGAATTCGCCAATTATGCCAAAACGGCCGTGGAAGAAGTGACGAATCAGCGCTGGATGCAAGGTGCAGGCGGCAAGTTTAATCCGACAGGTACTGTCACGCGTGCAGAGGCTGCTGTGATCGCTGAGCGCGTCTTGGATGCACGCTACCAGCAAGCAGAACAGGTGAAATACAAGGTAGATGTAGAGCGGCTGAGTTTGGCTGCTGGCACGAGCCAACGCTTGAAGGTAAGCAGCATCGGCGGAGATGATCTGCCTTTTACACCTATTTTCGCTTTTGATCGTCCCGAGCTGGGAGCCGTTTCGGCTGACGGAACCTTTGTTGCTGGTCCTACAGCAGGAAAAGGAAATCTCACGGTGACAGTCGGCTACAAAACGACGACGATTCCCGTTGAGATCAAGGACGCTGGTAAGCCAGCTGTCGAAAAGGTAGAGGACACGCCAAAGACTGCGCCGGTGACTTCCGCCAATGACTCGGCAACGAAAGTCGATGAAAGCAAGACGGTAGTAGAGGGAGAAAAGCCAGACGCAGACACCGGAGCAACAGAAACGGATACAACGAAGCCTGCTGATCCAGAAGAAGAGGCGAAAGAGCCAGCAGAGAAGGACAAACTGGTCAATATCGCACCAGGCAGTTATACATCGGTTACTACTTTTGGAGCGCCAGATTCGTATTTCCAAGAGCTGGAGAAACAATATCCGGGTCCAGTAGGCGGGCTTGTTACGCCTACAGAAGACTGGACGGGATACCACCGTCAGTTTGGGCGTAAGGTGACCGTTGAGCTCGACGAGGCGAAGCCATTGGAGAGAGTTGCGCTGACGTTTAAGCAACAGAAGACCTCGGGCATCACGATGCCAGAATACATGGAAGTCGAGGTATCTCGCGACGGAAAAGTGTGGTCGTATGCGGGAAGAGCCGTTCACGATGTTTCCGCCAAAGAGGACAAGCTGGTTACACGCACATTGAGCGTGACCTTGCCGGACGTCAACACCCGTTATGTCCGGGTATCTTTCCCGGTGAAAGTATTTACGTTCGCTCGCCAGCTGGAGGTATGGGCAAAAACGGATAGCGAGTGGAACAATGGCGCTGTCTTGTTGCCGCCACCAAACCCGGCAAAGCTGGAAGATGCCAAACAAGCAGGACGTCGTGTGGAAAATATGCTGCTCGCTTATACCGGAGAGCATGGCGAACTCGGGACATGGACCAAAGAGGATTTCCTCCCGATGGTTGGTTACCGCACCGTAGATGGTTATATGCGTGACCAGATGTTTGACACGATTTTGTTCCTGCCGTATCAGACTATTCCTGCTACGAAGGAAAGCTGGACAACGTATATGAATGATTTGTTCGGCTCGAATAAGCAGCTGGATGCTCTTAACCAAGCTATGCGGGAATACAATCGCCTGCGCGGAACGCTGTATTCAACACCGACGCAGGAAAATGTTGTGTTGGCTCTGCCATATCCGAATGCCAGTCAGACCAATTTTGGCCAGCTGGATGAAAAGAAACCATCCCTTTCCTTCAGCCCTGCGGGAATTGGGGAAGAGCAAGCGTATCAGAACCGCAAAGCTGCACTGGAATGGTACTTCCAGGAGCTCATGAAGCGCTGGAACAAGGAAGGATACGCGTATCTGAAGCTGGAAGGAATCTATTGGTTCCATGAGCTGGTGGAGGATGGTGCACCGAAAGAACGCCAGCTGATTCGTGACATGGGTAGCATGGTGCATGACGAGGCGTTGCGATATTATTGGATTCCGTATTTCGGTGCACCGGGAGTGTCCGAGTGGAAATCTCTTTATTTCGATAAGGCATTCCTGCAGCCAAGCTATTATAGCGACAAGCCGGTAGGAATTGACCGTATTCAAGGGGTACTGGACGTCGTCAACAAGTACGACATGGACATCGAGATCGAAGGCGACTGGAAGATGTACAATGATCCGAAGTTCTATCAGACCTACTACAATCAGTTAGTGGCCACCCACAAGCTGGGGATGGATAAAAACAACGTACACGCTTACTACTTCGGCTCCAAGACATTGCTAGAGTCTGTCAAGAGCACGGACCCTGTCAAGCGCGCCATCTATGAAGATACGTACAAATGGATGCGCGGTCGTTTTGACAGAACGGAATTTTTCGAGGGCAGCGAGATGCCGTAGTGAATGGAAAAGAGTCTGTTTCCCGCTTTGTGGGGAGACAGACTCTTTTTTTTATCTAAAGCGGATGGGCAGACTTTCGCCCAATCGTTTTCCTATAGATCTCCACCAGTTCCTCCAGGATCATTTCTTTCGTCGCATGTAGAAGCGGACTCGGATGGTAGTAATCGATTCCCTTGGGGCAGGGCTTGCCAAAAGTCGGTATCCCTGCTGCTGCGATCCGTTGTTTCCACAGTTTCTTGAGCGAAGAAAAATGCTGCCAGGAATGGTGATGTGAAAGCCCCCACCCCAGCAGGAGCCACGGATGCTTTTGCAGTTCCTGTGTAGATACGAGCTGAGCCGCAAGCGTCGTTTCTTTCTCGTGAATGAGCTGCTCGAAATGAGAAATGGCACTCACGGCATCAGCATTTTGTACGGAAAACAGGTTGTAAATATGGAATCTGCCTGCCAATGCCCGCTTTCCATAGATCGCCTCCACCAGCCGGATCAATTGTCGCATGGTGGGATCGAGTGTGGTTTGACCTATGACGCTATGACCGGGAGCAGGTCTTTCACGAAAAAGCTTGGCACTACCAGGGTTCAGTAAGAGACAGCTCCCAAGAGAACGATGCCCCTCTGAATTCGCTCCCCATTGAAGATA
The DNA here is from genome assembly GCF_013332495.1 of Brevibacillus sp. HB1.2. Classification (NCBI taxonomy): domain Bacteria; kingdom Bacillati; phylum Bacillota; class Bacilli; order Caryophanales; family Paenibacillaceae; genus Brevibacillus; species Brevibacillus sp. HB1.2. The sequence goes on from NZ_JABMIU010000005.1 coordinate 219,767, forward strand.
GGTAGAAGTTCGGTAGACGATTCCTCGATGTTCTTTAAATGTAGCAAAGGCATTCGGCTGGTTCATGACGATCCCCTCCTGGTCAAGCTATCTATGACTCATTTATATGAGAGGAGGAGATTTGGTAGAACGGACATGCTCTACTCTAGCTACTCTTGCTAACTTCAATGGTACCAATCATCCGGAATAAAATGATATACAGATAGGCACTGACTAAGGTAAAGCCCAGGATGACACCGAATACACCAACAGGAGTGAGCCATTGGGATAGTCCGATCGTCAGGGGAGCGAAGAAGCGACCAATGGAGAACTGGAGCGAAGAAGCTCCCATGTACTGACCGCGTGCATCCTCCGGCGAGTATTTACTGATAAAGCTCTGGGCGACTGGTGTGCGCATCAGCTCGCCGAATGTCAAAATCGCCATACAGCCGAACAGGAGCCAAATATTCGTCGTAAAGGCCATCAAGAACAGGCCGAGACCGAATAAGATGGAGGAGATGACGAGGCTGTTGCGATCGCTCCAGTTTTCAAACCAGCGTGTGACCGGCAGTGTAAACAGAACCACCAAAAAACCATTTAAAGCCATGAGCCAGCCGAATGCGCTGGTTCCGCCGACAGAATAAGTCCAATTGCCCCACGAAAATAAGGGCTGCTGCATAACATGCTCTTTGACATACAACGCCATGTAAATGTCCAACTGCATGAATCCAATGGCGATCAAAATCCCTGCGCCAATGTACAGGGCAAATGCTTTATCTCGGAAAATAATGGCGTAACTCTTGAATTGCTGAATTAGGGAAAAACGCTCCTTTGCCTTCTCCTGACGGACGTGTTCAGGCAGCGTTTCTTTGATCAGGAAAAAGACGGCAATCGCAAAAAGCAACTCAACGATGGTACAGAACATTAACAGCTGCGGGCGGTAATGAACAAAAAAGACAGAACCCAATACGGGACCCGCAACCACCCCGATGTTCATCGCTGTGTAAAAGGTAGCAAAGACAATTCTTCGATCTTCTTCTGTGGTCAAATCAGCCACCATGGCGGAGCTGGCAGGCCAGTAGAGAGCCCCAGCGATCCCGATCCCGATGAAGGCAATATAGTCGACCCAAGGAGACGGGGAGAAAGCAAACAGGGCGAACATCACGGTCGATGTACAGAGCGAGAGCAGCATCGTGAACCTGCGACCTACCCGGTCAGCCAAATATCCGCCAAACAGGTTGGACAGCATCCCGAGCAGCGGTGGTACCATCAACAGAAGACCCGCTACATCCTTCCCAAACGTATCGCTAAAATAAATCGCCATAAACGGAAAGTACATCCAAAAGAAGGTGTGCGTAATCAATTCACCAAAGAGACGTACCTTCAAGTTAAGATCCCACGAACGCCATATCATGACACGAATTCCTCCATTCTATTTCTGCAGGTGCTTTGACTGCGATTCTCTTCTTGGAAAAATTCCACGTAAAAAAGCGCAAACGGGGTAGAGACAATGCTCTTCCACTTGCGCTTTATCAAACGATACAAGGGTGGCGGGAAATAACCAGTTCAATGGTGTACAAAAGAGAGACGGTTATATACCTTTAATTTTAGGTACAGTAAACCGACTGTTCACCCAAGAACATGGCCCGCAATTTATATCGGGAAAAAGACGGAAGCGGTTCAGGCATCCTGCAGCTTCTAGCTTTTGATAGGGTTGTAAGAGGCAGTGCCCCTTAGAGAGGCCCCACCTAAGCGAAGATAACTACAGAAAACACCATGAACTCAGCACTCCCGTCTTTCAAAATTTTTACATAGGTAAACTCTTGTTGATTAGAATACTCGAAAGAGTCGAATTTATGCAAGATAATTTTTTGGTTTTTTTTGAATAGTACCAAGAACATCGAGAATTGAAAAAGGTACCTTCATTCGGTAAAATATTTTTTAACAATAACCAATCATGTTAGGAATGTGGGGGATATCGCATGCTGGATGCACGCATCGTTAAGCTGGCTACAAATTTGCTGAGCCATTCTGTACGCCTGAAGGAAAAAGAAAGCTTGTTGATTGAAGTTCGTGGCGAGGGTCACGCTTTGGCAAAAGAATTGGTTAAGCAGGCGTATGACTTGGGAGCTTATCCGTTCGTACGGATTATTGACCCGTCTATCCAACGTGAGCTGATGCTCGGTGCAAGTGCAGAGCGTGCGACTCATTTGGCGAGATGGGAAGAGCCAATGTACAAAGATTTGGATACATATATCGTCATCAATGGTCCGTCCAACGACAGTGAGATGGCCGATGTCCCGGTAGAGCGTCGTCGTGCACACCAAAGTGTGATGCAAGAATTGAATGACTACCTGACCAACAATGTACGTTGGACACTGCTCAACTACCCGACCACGGCTTTGGCGCAAAATGCCAACATGTCTACCGTTGCTTTTGAAGATTTTTATTTTGACGTATGTTCCGTTGACTATAAAAAGATGCACGAAGCCTTTTTGCCTTTGCAGCAACTGATGGATCGCACGGACAAAGTGCGTCTTGTTGGACCTGGAACAGATCTTCAATTCTCAATCAAGGACATCCCTAGTATCATTTGCTCCGGGCTTCGCAACATTCCAGACGGCGAGATTTTTACAGCCCCAGTGCGTAACTCCGTGAATGGAACCATTACGTACAACGCAGCAACAAGCTACATGGGCACGAAATTTGAAAATGTGTGCCTGAAGTTTGTAGACGGAAAAATCGTCGAGGCGACTTCTAACAACACCGAGAGACTCAACGAAATTTTCGATACGGACGAAGGAGCGCGCTACATCGGGGAATTCGCAATTGGTGTGCATCCGTACATCCTGCACCCAATGAATGATATCTTGTTCGATGAAAAAATTGCCGGCAGCTTCCACTTCACACCAGGACGTGCATACGACAACGCAGATAACGGCAACCGCAGCCAAATCCACTGGGATATGGTAAACATCCAACGTCCCGAGTATGGCGGCGGAGAAATCTGGTTTGATGATGTGCTGATTCGCAAAGACGGTTTGTTCGTTTTGCCAGAGCTGCAAGGACTCAATCCGGAAAACTTAAAAGGGTAAGTTAACAGGGCCATCATGCTTAGCGTGGTGGTTTTTGCTTTATAAAGTAGCCGTTGTGAAGGAAGAAGCGCATTTCCAGTCTACGCTTCGGCCTACGCCCCGCAAAGGGGATTGACTGCCCGCTCCGGAATAAATGGCGGGAGCGCTTCAAACGTAGAAGTTTCGAGGAAGGGTTTCATAAGTGAAGCTGAAATTCCCCGCCATTTATTCCGGAGCTGGGTTGGGCTCCAGAGGCGCTTGGACTGGAAATGCGCTTCTTCTATGTGGCTGTTGTTTAACTTCTTGTAAGTTGATTCATGTTGATGAAAGTTCTAAACCTCCCTTGTATCACAACCAAAACGCTCTAAAAGCAAGAAGCAAACACAAGCTGTCCGTAAGCACTGTCACATGTCTGGAAGGAGACCGCCCGAACGAAGAGAGGATACAGGCGACTGGAAGACATGTGACAGGGCTTCCCCCACCGCCAAATGTAAGGGGACGACTACAGACGAGCATCTCTGGCATCCTTTTGCTACAATAAGAAAAAAGCATGGAACAGAGGGATTAGACGTGAGCCGCAAAGATTGGATCGAATACATCGTCAGTGAACAAGACACGGGAATGAACGTAGAACAAATCGTCCGGCAAAAGCTCAACGTGTCGGGTCGTATGATGCAGCGGCTGACGAGAAGTAAGGGGATTTTACTCAATCGCAAGCAGCCCTTCCTGCAAAGACAAGTAAAAGTGGGAGATACAATCGCTGTTCGTGTCATCGAGAGGCAAGAGCAATCGCAAGCACAAGCACCTGGGCAGCCCCAACATGATACGAAGCCCGAGGGACCGATTACACCAATGCCGTCCATCGATATTTTGTACGAGGACGATCATCTCTTGATTGCAAACAAACCGGCAGGCATGATGGTGCACCCGATTAAACAGGAGACCGACACACTGGTACATGCACTCGCTGCCGTACTGGCGGCAAGGGGTGAGCAGACGAGTGTACATCCTGTGCATCGGCTGGATAAAGATACATCAGGAGCTATTCTTGTAGCTAAAAGTAGCTATGGTCATCAATTGGCTGACAGGCTACTACGCGAAGGAGGCATTCATCGCGAGTATCTTGCGGTTGCCAGTGGCGTGCTGTCAGAGGGAGCTGGAACGATTGATGCGCCAATTGGCCGAGATGCGCGTCATCCTACGAAGCGCCGTGTTGTGGAGAGTGGCGATCCTGCCATCACACATTACGAGGTACAACAGACCTCTGAGGGAATGACGCTCGCACGCGTTTGGCTGGAGACGGGGCGTACCCATCAGATTCGCGTTCACTTTGCCCATATTGGACACCCGCTTGCTGGCGATACGATGTACGGAGGAGCGAGAGGTTTGTTACGCCGACAGGCTCTGCATGCTTCCAAGTTGTCTTTTTTGCATCCGCTTCTCGAAAAAGAGATTGTAGTCGAGGCACCAATACCAACTGATCTGAAACGCTTGATGCAAGCAGAATTTACATAAGAACGGCCAACACGATGAAACCACCTTTCAATAGGTGGTTTCATTGGTGTATTTGGTAAAGGTGGATTGTGCCCCAATATCTTAGAGCATCCCTAGTTGATCAAGCCGTTTTCCGGCGTAACGGCGAAATCATAGAAGATTCCTTTATGGTTGATCGCTGCTGTAACAGTCGGTTTCCCCTTTTTCGTAAACGTATATACGTTATATTTGGACGAAACATTGTATCCGGTCAGATCGAGGTTAAAAACTTTTTTCATCATCGGGTTGGCAGCAGCAATCGCCGCTTCTTTTGTAAAGAATGGTTTGGCAAACACCTTGGGAATATCTTCGTCCGCGGTATAGTTCCCATCTCTGAACTCACTGAACATGGTCGCTGCCACTACTTTCCCTGTTTTCGCCCCTATGACGATTCTGTATTTTCGTTCCATATCCATGAAATTCCATACTTGATCCAAGCGTTCTTTTGATTCTTTCATCAGTGTTACGTCAGGAAGCAGCGCCGATGCTTTACCGTTGGAAAGAGGCTTCAGCGCCCTTTGCGCTGTATCGACCACTTTGGGGTTCATTTTCTCGTTTGTATAATTCAATGTCGCAGCGTTGACCTTCCCGGTGGCAGCGTCAATGCTGACCGAGGCATTTTGCCCTTTGAACTGCCAAATGTTTTCTTTTTCCCAATTGATCCGTTCTACCCAATCAATCGTAAAGGCATGCTGATGATCCATTTCTTTTAACGTGCTCGTAGCTGTATTTTGCAAATCAGCAGCCACTTCGCTCCATTTTAATTTCACGGATACGGATACAATCTTGCCCTCCTGCTTGGTAACGAGCACCTCACCTCTGTTGTTTTTGGCCGAAATCACCCAGCAATCTGTCGTTTCTCCCATCATCTCGTCCAGTTCGATCGGCACGCCGCCAGCCTGTTTTTGCATCGCTTGTTTCGCCGCTTCTACGACATTTTTGTTTAACTGAGCAAGGGTTTTCATTTCTGGCTCTACTGCTGGCGCCTGACCAGCTGCATATGCTGGCGCTTGTGTGTTTGTAAATGGAGATGCAACGGATAACAGCAAGGCAATCATACTTGTCACGGCTAGTGTTTGTTTTTTCATATGTCATGCTTCCTTTCTGCATTCAAATCACTTATTTGATCCAGCTAAAGGGATTTTGTGACAGTCCCTCGAGTGTCAAACAGTCTGTAGTTGAATAACGTAACAGTGTTATGTTACATTGTTTTTGGAGGTGCTTCACTTGGACACAAATGTAATCTCGAAGAAGGACCTGCTGGAGCTGACAGGCATTTCGTACGGACAGTTATACCGTTGGAAACGAAAGAACTTGATTCCAGAGGAGTGGTTCATTCGCCGAGCGACTTTTACAGGGCAAGAAACCTTTTTCCCGCGCGAACAGATTTTAGCTCGAATCGACAAGATCCTGAACATGAAAGACGACTTGTCGCTGGATGAATTGGCGGACATGTTTTCACCAAATATGAGTGAAACGTCATTGTCCGCAGATGAACTATTGGCACGAAACATTGTTTCTGTTACCTCTTTAGAAGTGTTTAACGTTTTTCTCGGAAGCCTAAGGACCTTTACCTTCCAGCAGGCACTATACGCCTATGTGTTGGAAAAACTTTTGGCAGCAGGAGACTTAACTGTAGAAGAAGGCGGCGGATTGCTGCAGGTACTGGCTAGCCACTATCCTAAGTTCGATGGGAAGCCTTGTGAGCTGATTTTTATGCGCAAGATGGGGATTTCCACGTTCGTGTTGGTATCTGGCTCTACCGAAATGTATTTTGACAACGGTGTAAAGGTAGTGACGCGGCTCATTTTCGCCAATTGCATCGAAGAATTAAAAGCAAAATTTATGTAGGGGGAGACCATACCATGCAGAACGAGAACAATAATAAAACAGATTTGATCTTTCATGGGGCAGTGAATGCTACGGGTGGCGTATACAACAAAGTAGATGTGCAAGGTTACGGCAAGATCAATGGCGACGTAGAGTGCGAGTCGCTTCATTGTGCAGGACATGTCAGTATCACGGGAGATCTCATTGGCTCTTCGGCAAGAGTGGAGGGCAACGCGTCGATTAAAGGCAAAGTGAAAATGGATACGTTATCCGTATATGGTCAGCTTGATGTTGCGGACGATTTGAATTTTACGAGTCTAAAAGTAGGTGGCAACGTCAAGGTACAGGGCAATATGGCAGGCGAGGACGTAAAGGTTCTCGGGTCATTGAAAACCGCAGGGGATTGCGAAGCGGAAGTGTTCCGGGCAAACGGTGCGTTTAGTATCGGAGGACTGCTGAATGCAGGGCGAATCGAGGTGCTTTTGCATGGCGGCTGTGAGGCAAAAGAAATGGGTGGAGAGCACATCGAGGTGCGCCGAACAGGGAATAGCACCTTGGGCAAGCTGTTGAAGCATTTTCTCAACAATACCTTGTCTGTAGAGACGATCGAAGGAGACGAAATCTATCTGGAAAACACAAAGGCCAAGGTCGTTCGCGGCAACAAGATCGAGATTGGGCCGGACTGCGAAATCGATCTGGTCGAATACAGCACAGAATGCAAGCAAGACCCAAGCTCGCAGATTAAGACGAAGACACAACGGTAAGGCTGACAAGGAAAAATTAACATTTGGAACTGTATGCAAGTATTTACATGCATGCAGTTCCTTTATATAATGAGTTTGGAAAAAAATGAAAATGCAAGTAATTGCTTGCTTGGCACGGAGGTGCTTTATGGATCACCCAGATATAGAACAGAAGCTGGGGGGGAGAGGCGAAGAGGAACAGGAAACCCGTGAGCGAATTTTATCAGCCGCACGTCAGCTAATGGCACAGAAGGGATACAAGGGAGCGACTACACGCAAGATCTCTGAGCTTGCAGGAGTTAATGAGGTGACGGTATTTCGTCATTTCAAGAACAAGGTAGGCATCTTGACAGAACTCCTAAAAGAAATCATGGATGTCCGGGAGCAGCTGGAGCAAGGGCTGCAAGGCGAGTTTTCTGATCTCAAGCAAATGCTAGTCAGCTACGCACGCACGTATTACGGCTTATTGGTCGAGCGCAAAGAAATTTTCATGATCTGCATGATTGAAGCGGATAACCACCCGGAAGTCGTGCAGATGTTCAGCAGCCTGCCGATGACCGCAGTCGAGGTATTGTCCAACAAGCTCCTAGAGTTTCAGGAGCAAGGGCATTTGCCAAAGGTAGATCCGTTCACGGCAGCTCTTATGTTCGTCTCCACTTTCTTCTATGCCTTTATGGCGAAGTATCGGGTCAATCTCGATCTCGAAATGGTAGAAGAAGAGCTTTTTGAAAATGCTTCTGAAATCTTGCTACAAGGCATCAAGGGATTCAAATAAACAGCATAGCTACATAGGGGCGGAGGAAGTCATGAAGAGAAGATGGCTTGTATCTGTAATGATGATCGGACTATTGGCAACGACGGCTTGCAGCGAGCAACAGCCTGCTTCGGCACCCCAGAAGGAAATGAAGCATGTCATCGTTGCACAAGTGAAGAAGGAGCAGGCTGTTACCGTTACAGAGTTGTCTGGTACACTGGCTCCTTTGGAGGAAGCACTCGTCTCTTTTGAAGTAGGCGGTCGTATCGTGGAGATGAACCGTAAAGAAGGAGACACAGTCAAAGCGGGAGATGTGCTCGCCCGTGTGAACGCCCAGGATTACTCGCTCCAAGTCGCCTCTTCAAACGCTGCTATGCAGCAGAGTGCGGCAAATCTTAGCAAGGTAACGAATGGGGCGAGAGAGCAAGAAGTGACACAGGCGCGATTGCTGGTAGAGAAAGCAACAGTCGCTCTGCAAAAAATGCAGGATGATTTCAACCGGATTGAAAAGCTCTACCAACAAAACGCCATCTCCAAAAGCGAGTATGAAAGTGCACAAAATGGATTGACGATTGCGCAAAAGGATTTGCAAAACGCACAGCAGTCCTATTCGCTAGTTACCCAAGGCGCTCGTGTGGAAGACAAACAGTTGAGCCAGGCTGTTTATAATCAGTCCGTCATTGCCAAAGAAGTGGCAGCCAATACACTTGCCAAAACACAGCTCCGTTCGCCGATAAACGGGACGATCATCGCCAAGCTCTCGTCTGCTGGCAATTTGGTTGGTTCAGGCACCCCCGTCTTTCAAGTCGGCAACATCGACACATTAAAAGTCGTATTGCCCGTTCCTGACCGTGAGATTTCGGCATGGAAAGTAGGCGAGACGATCTCCTTAGACCTGTATGGACAAAAACGGGATGGCAAAGTGACAAAAATATTTCCTGCCACGAACCAAAATACCGGAACGATTGGTGTAGAGGTCCAAATCGCCAACCAAGCTCGTGACTGGTTTGCTGGTCAGGTGGTGAAAGCGACCAAAACGGTAACGGGGCAGGAAGGTGTCTACGTACCAGTGGAAGCAGTCATCAGCAGAGGAAAAGATGACGCGCATGTCTTCGTCAATGCAGGCGGCAAGGCTGTCAAAACAAGCGTAGCCATCGGGCAGATTGTCAGTGACAAGCTCGAGATCAAGAACGGATTAAAAGAAGGAGACCAACTGATCGTCAAAGGGGTGGACCGTTTGTTTGACGGTGATCCAATCGAGGCGGCAGGAGGTACACAACCGTGATCAAGTACATCGTACAAAAGCGCAAAATCACGCTTCTGTTTTTCAGCATGATTGCACTTGTAGGCTCCCTGAGCTTTTTTCAGCTACCCAAGCAAGAGATGCCGGATATTATCGTCAACATGGCGACGATCACGACGGTATACCCGGGAGCTTCGCCGGAAAAGGTCGAGCAGGCTGTTACGAAAAAGCTGGAAGAAAAAATCAATGAATTACAGGGACTTAACTATATATCATCCTCATCTTCCCTCGGAGTCTCTTTTATCATGGTGGAAGCAAAGAGTGACGTAGACCCGAAGCAAAAATGGGATGAATTGCGGAAGAAGGTAAAGGACGCAGAGGCTGATCTGCCAGCCGATGCGAAACAACCGATCATCAATGATGATTTGAATCGTACGTTTGTCCAATCGTTTGCGGTCACCGCTAACACGCGTGAGGAATTGTACAGCATGCGTACCATGCTGAAATCGTGGAAAGAACAGCTGCGCACCATTCCGAACGTAGCGGATGTACTGGTGGAAGGTCTACCGGAGCAGGAGGTCCACATCGAGGTTGATACGCAAAAGCTGAGCCAGTACGGGATCACATGGAGTCAGGTGATGATGGCGGTCAAAAAGGAAAATGAAAAAATCCCGCTTGGCGACCTGACCACAGAAAAACGGACCTACCAGCTTAAGCTGGCGGAAAATACAGATGTCGAAGAACTGAATAAAGTCATTATCTCTCGTTCAAAAGAGGGCTTCCCGATCTATCTGAAGGACATCGGATCGGTCAAAATGACGACGGAAACGGTGAAAACGACTTCGTATTTCAATGGGAAGCCTTCGATCACGATCAGCGTTAATGCAGAGACAGGAAGTGATGTGCCGTCCTTGCAGAAGCGCGTTGACGAGATGATGGTTACCTTGGATAAAACACTTCCGGCAGGGGCCGAGAGACACTCGATTTACAGTCAAAATGAACGCGTCGATGAGCTTTTTAGCGACCTGACCCGAGAAATGATGATTGCCATCGTCGCTGTTTTGGTGGTGTGTGCACTCGGATTGAACCTGATCACTTCATTGGTAGTAGCGATGGCGATTCCGATTTCCTTGGCTGTGGGGCTTATGTTCCTGCCATCTCTGGGTATTTCACTCAATATGATCTCGATCGTTTCCTTGATTATTGTGCTGGGGATATTGGTCGATGACGCTGTGGTAGTCAATGACAATATTGAGCGGAGACTGTCTGTCCTGGGTGAAAAACCGATGGCTGCGGCGGTTCATGGTGCCAAGGAAGTATCGATATCGATCACGACTGCTACGCTGGCTACGATTGCGTCGTTTGCGCCCTTGATGTTTTTGAGCGGCAACGTCGGGCAGTTCATTCGTCCGGTTCCCGTCATTATTTCGATGACGATGCTGGCGTCGATGGTCATGTCGCTGACGATCATCCCGATCTTTCGCCAATGGTATGAGCAACGTAGAAAGGCTGGCGTAGAAGGGTATCGTAAGCCCGCTGGACTGTTGGGGAAACAATTGTTGCAGCTGACCAAGTGGTATGCGAGCAAGTTCATGCCGAAAATTTTGAAGCGACCGCTTTTGGCAGGAATGATTGGCGTATTGATTGGAACGGCAGCATATGGATTGATACCGCTCACTCCAGTGGAATTGTTCCCGAACGATGATCGCCCGCAGTTTCTCATCGATATCCGTCTCCCCGTAGGCAACAGTCTGGAGGAAACAGACCGAGTGGTACGTGGGACGGCAGACTGGGTGTTGAAGCAGCCTGGCATCGAGACAGTATCTGCGTACGCGGGAGGCAGTGCACCGAAAATGTTCGGCGGAGATACAGCTGCCGGAAGCGGCATTACCGTCGGACAGCTAGTGGTTCGTTATAATGAAAAAGAGACCCATCTCGAGAACATGCTGGAGCCGTGGACAGAGGAATTCAAAAAGCTGTATCCGGAAGCCAGTATCTTGACGAAGCAGCTGGAGGCAGGTCCTCCGGTTGGAAAACCAGTCGTGATCCGTTTTTATGGAGAGGATATTGAGACGCTGCGCTCTCTTTCTGCACAAGTAAAAGAAAAGGTTGCCGGATTAGAGGGAACGTACAATGTACAAGACGATTTCGGGGTAGAACGCTACACCTTGGAATTTGTCGTCAATAAAGAGCTAATGGAGCAAAAGCTCGTCAACTACACGGACTTGTCCACGACATTGCGTCTGGTGAGCGAAGGCATTACCGTAAGCGAGTTTGATACGGGCTCAGACCTGATAGATATGAAGCTGTTCTTGCAAAAAGGTGAGGAAGACCCTGCATTGCTGTTCCAGCGACTCAGCATCGCCAATGCGCGTGGAGAGCTGATTCCGTTGTCACAGCTTGCGGAAGTAAAACCGACTTTCAGTACACAGACGATCCCGCATCGCGATTTGTCGCGGAGCGTGACGGTTACTAGTGATCTGAAAGGTAGAACGGCTACAGACGTAATGGCAGAGATCAAGCCGATGCTCGATAGTATGTCCTTGCCTGAAGGATACCGCTATGAGATTGGCGGCGAGACTTCCGAGCAGACTGATATTTTTATCGACATGGGCAAACTTTCGATTCTTGTGGTTTTCTTGATCCTGATTTTGATCGCGATGCAATTCTATTCCTTGACCATTCCTGTACTGGTTACCAGTACGATTTATCTCGCTGTATCGGGGAGCTTGATCGGCTTGTTCGTGACCCAGACGCCACTTGGCTTTATGACAATGATGGGGATTATTGCGTTGGCGGGCATCGTGGTGCGTAACGGGATTGTTTTGATCGAGTTCATCGAGGAGGCACGTCATACAGGCATGGAGCTGAAGCAGGCGGTTATTTCTGCGTGTGAGGCACGGCTACGGCCTATTCTTTTGACCTCGCTTACAGCGATTGCAGGTATGATGCCGTTAGCTATTTCGGGTGACGTTTTGTTCAAACCGCTAGCGGTCACCATTATTTCCGGCTTGGCGTTCTCGACACTTTTGACCTTGATCGTCGTACCGTCCTTCTATACGGTTCTGACGCAGCACAAGATCAAAAAGCTGGCGAAAAAAGCCGCGAAGCGCCCGGATTTGTATGGGGCTGAGGCAGAGACATTGTAATGACATGCAACAGCGGCAAACTCTCCGATTCATTTCGTTCGGGAGTTTGCCGCTGTTTGTTTTAATAAGCTTTTCTTGCTTTTCGCCAGCCGATTATCAAAAGAGCAAGAGCCAGTATGAGAAAAACGAGTACACATAAAGCCCAGATCGACTGTAGCAGCATGCTGTGGTTGACCAGCCAGGGAATCTCCTCTAGAGGCATGTTTTTCATTTTGGGGAGAGAAGGGATGATCATCGCATCTGCATAAATGTGCAGAATGATCGGAGCTAGCAGTCCCCAGCGAAGTGCTGCCCATGCCCACAAAACACCAATGAGAAACGATTCAAAAAGAGTCCCTAGACCATGCCCGGGTACGTGATAGTAAGCGAAAATCATCGAAGGAATGAGAAGATAGATCCACCTCGCACCAGTGGGCAGGTCTGTGTTCCTTCGATAAATGAGTATTAGCAAGAGAAACGGGATGCCACGAAAGACAAGCTCCTCCCACAAAGGGTTATGCCAGGTGGCAAACACAAGCAGATTTGCTTTGCCAGCAAGTGACTGTGTACCGATTGGCTGCGTGGTAGACCATCCGCTAATCGCTTGAAACGCACCTCCGGCCGCTTTTGCCAATAAGAGACCGACAAGGATGAACAGAAATGCTTGGCCCAATTTTTTCTTTTGTACAAGCCATAAGATTCCGCAAGCGTAAATCAGCGAGATAACACCAAAAATGAGCCAGCCAGGAAGCGGGATAGCGACCTTCCAATCGGTTTTCGGCCAGAATAGGAGAGAGACGGAAACCGTTTCCCGCAAAAAACCTGAGGAGAGAAACTGCCCCCAGGAGGCGAGTAAGGGCAGAAAGAGCATAATCATCAATAAAAGGAGTAAAAGTGGGTTTTTCGTTATGTATCGAAATGTATTGTTCAACATTTGTGAAAACCTCTCATCCAAACCATTTTTTTCTATATGATCCTACATGCCTTTTACTCGGTCTAGATGGAAATGGCATTCTTCAGATTTTTGTAAGAGTTTGATTGAGCAAGAAACGGTAGCAGACGTATGATATGATAGAATCAACATTCACTGTCAGTAATAGAGAGAACGCAGTACAGGAAGGGAGTGTCCAGGATGCAACAGCCACAGCTTCTTCATGAAGAAAAGGTATTCAAAGACCCTGTCCACCGCTACGTCCACGTGCGTGACAAATTCATCTGGGATTTGATCAACTCGGCAGAATTCCAGCGTTTGCGCCGAGTCAGGCAACTGGGCACCAGTTTTTTTACCTTTCATGGTGGAGAGCATAGCCGCTTTAACCACTCGCTTGGTGTATATGAACTGATGCGCAGGATTTTGGAGACGTTCGAAGGCCGAATTCAGTTGACGTATGAGGAAAAGCTGCTGTGCCTATGTGCGGCTTTGCTCCACGATGTGGGCCACGGTCCGTTTTCTCATTCGTTTGAAAAGGTGTTCAAGTATCACCACGAGGATTGGACGCGCGCCATTTTGCTTGGAGATACGCAAATCAACCGAATTCTTCGTCGGTTTGATGATAGCTTCCCGAAGAAATTGGCAGAAGTGATCAATAAGACATATGACAATAAACTGATCGTAAGCCTTATTTCCAGCCAGCTCGATGCCGATCGGATGGACTACTTGCTGCGTGATGCCTACTATACGGGCGTCAATTACGGCAATTTCGAGATTGAACGAATCTTGCGTGTCATGCGGCCGCAGGAGGATGGTATTGTCTTTAAATTCAGTGGGATGCATGCTGTCGAAGACTACATCATGTCTCGCTATCAAATGTACTGGCAGGTCTATTTCCATCCCGTGACACGAAGTGCCGAAGTCATCTTGTGCAAAATTTTTCAAAGGGCAAAGCTCTTGTTCTCCCAAGGCTATCCGTTCATGCAGGAGCCTGTCATGCTGCTGCCTTTCTTGCAGGAAAAGGTAGAGCTCGCTGACTATTTGGCGCTTGATGAGTCCATTATTCTTTTCTATATGCAGCTCTGGCGCAGAGAGCATGACCCCGTGTTGAAAGATTTGTGCGCCCGTTTTTTGGACAGGAATCTCTTTAAATACGTCGAATATAATCCGAGGGATTTCCGCTTGCTGTCTGAGCTGAAAGAACTATTTCAATCTGCCGGAATTGACCCGATGTATTATTTGGAGGTAGACACGACCTCCGATCTTCCGTATGATTTTTACCGTGCCGGAGAAGAAGAGGAGCGCATTCCGATTATGCTCCAAATGCCTTCAGGCGAACTGGTCGAGCTGTCACAGAAGTCAGAAATTGTACAGGCCATTAGTGGAAAGCGGCGCTTTGATTACAAGCTGTACTTTCCGTTGGATAAAGTCATGGCTTTGCCGGGGGATCTCTCCCGTAAGATTCGAGAACGTCTGGGAGTGATGGAGGATGCTTAATCGTCACGCCAAGATCATACGCCTGATTGAGATAGTCGGCGAAGTGAGCGGGCGAAAAAAATTGCAAAAGATGGTGTACATAGGAAAACATCTGGAGATGGATTTCGATGAGCGCTACGAGTTTCACATGTACGGTCCATATTCGGAGGAACTGACGCTCAGAGTAGATGAGCTGTGCAACATGGGGCTTCTGGATGAGCAAATGGAGAGTAAAGGTGCCATTCATATGTATCGTTACTCTTTGAACGAAACCGGTCGTGATTTTCTCAAGTTTCATGAGGTTGATTTCGGTAGTGGAGAACGTGCGATTTTGCGTATGAATGAGGAGAATTCCCGTTTTCTTGAGCTGGTTTCTACGATTCTGTATTTCAACCACCTGCCTTATGAGGAAATGAAGGGCAAAATCTTTACATTTAAGAGCAAGCAACGCTACACCGAAGAAGAGATTCAAAAAGGGCAGGCGTTTGTTGAAGAACTGCGTGCGCTGATGAAGGAAGACGGCGGCACTGCACATATGCAATAGGGAACATCATACGAGGACAAGCACGGCGTACGAACTTGCAAGAGTTGTGGTACGTCTTTTTTTTATACATGTCAGCCAGTCCAATGGGGCTGGCTTTTTTTGTCTCAGTTCGGGGCTGCATAATACGGGCATCGTTCTTTGACAAGTGCATAGGGATGAAACATTTTGATGAGCGAAAGGGAGATGGACGTGAGTAGAAGCAAGCAATGGTGGCTGTGGATCGCGCTCGGTGTGGTTATGCTTGCCGTCGGTATAAGTGCGTGGGGTACAGCCAGTGCCCATGAAGTAAGAGTGGTGTACGTCTATAGTGATAGCTGCGGATATTGTACGGAGTTCGGCCCGACATTCGAGAGAGTTGTGAAGGCGTATCCACCGGAAATGATTCAACGACTGGATATCCATAAGCAGAAAGAGCTAGATGAAGCGTCGCGACTCGGTGCAGAGGCAACCCCCACTGTTTTTGTCGTCGAAAAAGGGAAGGTGGTCGACAAGCTGGAAGGAGCCGTACCCGAGAATACGTTGCGAAGCTTTTTGCAAAGGAACCTAAATCAGACACTTTCTAAAAATGGATAATATAGGTAAAATATCCGGTAAAGAGGGGGTCATTCCATGAACAGACGTGCAATGATGTCATACCTACTAGCATCTGTACTAGCATTGGCAGGGTTTATTGGAGTTGCTGACAGTCATACGGTAAAAGCTGCTGCGCAAGCGAAGGACTACGCTTCACATACAGCAAAGGCAGCCATTGATTTTGGTGTACAGAAGAAATACTTATGGCTGGATAGCAAGGGGAACTTTTATCCGAATAGTCAAATCACGCAGGGGCAGTTTATCGCGAGTTTAGTAGCCATCCGCGAATTGAAGGAGGGAGCACCCGTACCGCAGCTCCCAGCAGGGCACTGGGCGACGATGAGCTATGAGAAGGCGCAGAAGGCGGGGATTTTGGCGGGGGTGAAGGTAGAGCCAAATAGATTGTTGACGAAGGAAGAAACGGCAGCGCTGGTGTATGCTGCATGGAAGCCAATTCGGGGTGAAAAGAATCCGAATTTAACCAATACCGGGGCGCTAATCACGTGGGGATGGATGAAGCCAGCACCTAGTGGTCAGCCTAAATTTCGTGAAGATTTGCCTGTGACGCGAGGGGAAGCTGCGGAGATTTTGCGTTATTTGTGGAAGGATAAGTGGCAGCTTGAGCAAGGGGCTAAGTATGCGGATGAGTTTCATAAGAGCTTGAAGGTTGTGAATGGGAAGATTAGTGGGAAGGTACCTAAGGGTGATAGTGATTTTATGATTACAGCAACATTTGTTACTAAGCAAAATGGAAGAGAAGGCTTCATAAACAACCAATCTTTTAACATCTTAATAAATAGTGTAAGTAGTATGGTTTTTTTTGTGACAAATAAGAATGACTCAACAGATGCCGGTTCTTTTAGATATTCAAAATTTCCCGAATTGGAGCGATTAAGTATAAGTCAAAAATTCCATACACCAAGAGGTGCTAAATAATGCGCATACATTTTATGAAGTACAGGAAATTATTTTTTTCTGTGCTTTCGTTTTTTCTTTTGTGCGGGCTACTTACCATTCAGCCTAATTTTGTTGAGGCTGCTCCTAACCTCCATGGTATTACTGTTGCGACTGTTGATTCGAATAAAGAACTTACTCCAAAAGGACAGTACGACACTATTCAGATTACTGACATAGTAGGATATCTAGGTGCAACTATTTCTCAAATAGAAGTAGATAGAGTTATCGATGGGACCAAAGTATTGGGTTTTGCTGATACAAACGCGAAAGCAGATAGGGGATGGTACTTTGTAGATAACAGTGAAGCTGTATACTGGATCAATCGGTTGGGGGGGAATTCTAATTTTATTCTAGGTGGAACTGCTAATGTTTATAGTAAGACAGTAATCAATTTAACCGTTCCTAATGAGTACCAAGCCTACAACCTCGCAGAACTAGCCTCCGCCTCAGGCGGCGCAGGCTACACCAAAGGAGACAACCTCGTCCCAGACGGCAAAGGCGGATACATCTCAGTAGGCCACTTCCGAACAACCCCACAACCCAGCGGCAACATAACCACCGACAAAACCAAATACAACCTCAACGAAACAGTTGAGATTCATGCAAATGCCACGGACTTTTCTTACTATGACCGCGGCATTTTTGTATGGTCTTTAAACGTGATCAACAAGACAACGGGACGTGGATACAAAAGCCTCTTGTCTAATCGACAATTCAACGATCCCAGTACCGCCGTTCCCACGGTAAACGAGACAAGCAGTCCCCCAGGCTACAAGTGGACCTATAAAAATACCGAATATAAGCCTTCCGAGCCAGGCGTGTATGAGGTGTCGCTGACAATCACTGACTTGCATCAAAGAAGTCGCCAAGGATCAAGCAGCATAAGCGTTTCGACACCTTACACAGCACAATTCACAGTAGGTGATGTAACCCCACCGGAAAAACCCGATCCTGAAAAGCCTGATCCAGGTCCAGCCTGTTCGATCGGATCAACAAAAACCAAACTGAACATTCAAGTCGTTGGCGATAAGGATATTAAAGACCACAATGCTGTTGCAAGCGGCGGCTCAGATATTGCTGTCGAAAAAAATGCCGAAATCACTCTCTATGCCAATAAATCGGGGAAGTTCACCATGAATGGTTATGATATGAAGCCTGGGGCGAATGGCAACAGGAAAGTCGGGACAGGAAGCATCGGTAGCTCTGGACGGGTAAAAGTCATCTACGTCAGTGATGATGGAACCGAATGCTGGGAGAAATATTTGAGAGTCAAGTCGCCAGACGGCGAAGGCTCATGCCCCATCGTTACACTGTCGACATCAGCAGTGAGAAACGGTGAAACGATTGAGATTATGCCGTTTGACACGCTGACGTTCCGAGCCAAATACACAACCAAATACGGAGATAGCGAGGAAGCATCGCTCAAGTGGGATGTAACACTTCCAAACGGAAAAATTTATACCTTACCAGTCGAGGAAAGTGACAATGGCAGATGGCGATCCTATCATTCCTCCAGCTTAAAACTTCCGTACGGGAATATTCATGACCCGTATGATGTTCAGTTTGAGAGAGGAAAAACGTACAAACTTAAGCTTAACTTCGATGGGACACAGTGGAAAGATCGGCCTGACTGCAATTGGGAAATCACGATCGTAGTAAAAGATGCCTCTTGTACAATAGCGGACCAAAAAAAGGTTAAATTCCTGGTACATAGCGAGCCGCCGCTACCATTTTCTCCAGAAGGCGAACTGATGAATGGATCACCCAGTTCAGGATATACACTGACAGACCCGGTATATTTCAAATACTTTACTGATCTCGGAAACCACTACGATACCAATCTATGGTTTTCCTCGAAGGTATCTGGTACCTGGTATTTGAAGACCCCCGAAGGAAAAACAGCGTTAACCGACAAGCTTGCAGCGGGAGATCAATTCAGGCTGATGTTGCCAGTCACTGTGGATGTTGGTGATGAAATTGTACTGCTGTTCGAGTCCGAGACGGGCTGCACGGGTGAGGTACGATTCACCATTGAATCTGACCAAAAATGCCAGGATATTTTGGTGTCTGTAGAAATTAATCTGAAAAACCAAAAGTGGAGCAAAGAAATTAAACGTGGAGAAACAATTGAATTAGCAGCAGATGAAATTCCAGACGGGTATCGTTTTCACATGTTTTTGTCCGAGGATAGTCACTTTTCGATGAGGTGGTTCGATCCGGCCACAGGAAACTGGGAAAGAAAGCGGAATGGAAAAGAACTGGATGGATCAAACACCTCCACAAATGGACATTGGGTGTATTTTCCGGAAGATGGGAACGATCTTCTTCTAGAAGGTCTGTACAAGGTGCAATTTTACTCAACCCAGAGTGATGGCTGCGACGGTCATTTTTTTGTGCAAATTGGCAAAGGCACTCCAAAGCCGGATGGAGAGAATTTGCTTATTGTGAAATCGAGCTTTCAAATTGATCCGAAGAGCCCTCAAGCCGCAGGAACCGATGCGACAATTACATTCAACGTGAAGAATGCCGGGAAATTAACGCATGATACGAAATTGGCTGTTCGGTGGGCTAGCTCAGAGAAGGAAACCAGCTTGGATGTGAAGGAATTCAAGCCGGGTGAGGTTCGTAAGATCACGGTTCCGACGAAGTATCCGCAAAAATCGGAGGATTTCATCGCCCATATCAACCCTGCGAAATCCATGCCGGAAAATGAGACGATCTGGACAGACAATCGTGCGGTTTGGCCCGTGAAGATAGTTGGTGGGGGAGTTCTCGAGCCGCCTGGTGGTGGAGACGATTTTGATGGCGGTGAAATTGGATTAGAGATTTATGACAGTGATGGTCGACAGCTACAAAAACTGCCGCTACATGCAGATGGCGTGTGGGAACGTGAGCCTGCTACGATTCGCGTGGTCATTGATCAGACGAAAATAAATGAAGGCTTCCAAAAAACAGAGCAGGAGATCAATCAGAAAATTACACAATTTAAAGCACAATTGGAGAGTTCAGTCAGCGGGGACACTATCAAAAACGTAACCGTCACTGCGAATCCCGGGTGGATTTCAGATGCAAAGAGCATGGCGGTGTATACACCATCGCAGCTTGATCTGAAGCTGACAGGCCCCGGTGCGCCGATGCAATGGCAGGTAAGCAGTGCATCTACAGGTACAGAGGTCGTGTACACAGGAACCACTGTCCCCACGCAGACGACTTGGCGCCAAGTACTCCAATCGCAAAAGTACAAAGCAGAAATCAACGGCTTTGTCATCGTAATGGATTATCAGGTCGATTTTGAATTGTCCTACGAGAGCTGCGCGATGAACGACGAAGATGAAGAGGTTTGTGAACCACAGAACATATCCAAAACAATGACAGGAGGCTATACCATAACGGTAAAAGGGGGAGAGCGTTCCTTTGAAGTATTTGAGCCGAATGCAACAGGCTCGATTCGCCATACAGCCGAATGGGCAGCGTATCATGCCAGGGACCGGTATCCAAACAGCCAGCCAAACGATTACTATGCGGGGGAGCGAATCTTGACACAAGTGGAGCTGCAGGATCGACATCGCCATCCCGTGAGCAACCAGTTTCCTGTCGTAACATCTGCGCGGGCGTGGATTTCAGAAACTGGCTTACGCCAAACGCCGTTACAGTCGTTGTTAGCCTTGCAACAAGCGACTCCCCAGCTCTGGAGAGGTCCTTCTTATTCCGCTTCCAAGCTAGGAACTCGCGAAGTGGGAGTAGATACGCCTTTGATGGGGGATAAACAGCATGGCTTCCAAAAGGATGCGAGCTACGCTGTCTATTACTCTGTTTCCTTTCGTTTTGACGTGAACAAGGGTTTCTCCTATCAAAATAAAGCTTCTGGGCAAGGGCACGAGCTAAAAGATTATCAACTACCTTTCCGTATCATTGCAAATGCATGGGAACGACAAGGAATCCGCAACCATACGACACAGTAAAAATATTTGCACCCCCTCTCTGTCTTTTTCTACTGTAAAGCTAGAAAAAGGATGAGGGGGATTTTTGTGGGATTAATCACGCGGCGCTTGCTATGTGCACTTCTCCTATTCGCTTTATGCTTGGGAAATACAGTGGAACAGGGCTGGGCAAATGAACGGGAGATATTCGTAGAGGAGGCGTGGGCATGGATCGACGAGGGAGAGGTGCGTTTTCAGGCACAATTATCGGGTACTCCGGATAAAATCGAGCTGTCTGTCAATCAGGACATCGACAGCAAAACCCGTTCTTTTCACGAGGAGTCTCAGATTTCCCTCGCTGTAATGCCTTTGGATGATAGCCCTCTCCAGATAACGATGTTCATAGATGATTCAGAAGAGCCGTTACGTAGCTGGGAGCTGTCGTTGCCTGAACACATAGAGCCGACCGTAGATAAAATAAAAATCAAAAAGGCACCTTGGAATGAAATGGCTGCCGATCAGGGAGAACCGTTAGAGTTGGTTGAACTAGAGATCGAAGACCCAAACGAAGCTCCGCCAGAGCAGGATGCCACCGATGAAGAGCTTTCGCGGCTGGCAGAGGAATTTTATGCGCATTTTTCAGGCGAGAAGAAGCCTGGAGAAGTGGAACTGCGCAGTAGAGAAGCTCGCTTTGAGGTAGAACCGAATGACACCTTGGGCAGCAGATCGGATTGGCTCTTTGATGGAAAGGACAGCCATGGAAAGATTAGTAGTAAAGATGATGTGGATTTTTGGAAAATCAGAGGAACAACAAATGGACAGATGAATATATCCCTCACAGATATTCAGACAAACGAAGACTACGATTTGTATGTGTATGATGAGGAGGAGCGGGAGCTTGCCCGTTCAGAGCAACATGGAAATGAGCCTGAGCTAATCGAGGGACTGGCACTGGAAAAAGACAAATGGTACTACATCAAGGTCGTTGGAAAGCAGGGCTCCTTTTCGAAAGATTACTATTACCGCTTGCGAGTTGATTTTTTCGCGGATCAAGGAGGGGGCAAGGCGGATGGGTACGAGCCGAATGACACAATGGAAGAGGCCTACGAGCTGGATGCGTATAACCGAAATATCGTAGGGAATCTTCATTCACAGACAGATGTGGATTTTTACAGCTTATCCGTTAAGCTCTCCTCTACTGTGGAGGTCTCCCTCAAGGATATCCCTACTGGAATGGATATGGACGTATTTCTGCTCGACGAGGCTGGAAAAGTTGTTGCTAGATCTGAGAAAGCAAAGAATTCGGATGAACATATGATTTTCAATGCCTATCCTGGAACTTATAAAGTCAAGGTCATGGCCAGCAAACGCTCGGGATTTACCGCTAACTCGTACAGTCTTTATATTGGAGACAGAACGATCCCAGTTATCTTAATCCCGGGAGTAGGTGGATCGCGACTCGAAGTGGAGCAGAATGGAAAGAGATCGGAAATATGGTTGGCACTTGGCGATAGTCTCATTGGTATTAATGATCCCAAACACCGCAGGCTGCTTTCATTGGAGCCGATCAAGCCAAACAGTGTAGATGTACAGCCAGTCGTCCGTGATGCGACGATCCACCCGGAAAAAGATGATTTTTATGCCATCGAATATCTTTCCTATGCGCCGTTTTTAAAAGAACTTACCGAACAGTATTACAGCATGGTAAAGGAACTGGAGAAAGCGGGATACAAAAAGCATCGCACCTTATTTGCACTGCCGTACGACTGGCGATACAGCAGCACCAAAAATGCCAACCTTCTAAAAGAAAAAATTGATGCTGCACTGAAAGCAAGCGGGGCAAATCAGGTGCATTTGGTGGCACATAGCATGGGTGGGCTCTTGGTAAAAGAAACACTTCTATCCAATGTGTCCTACCAGCGCAAAGTGAATCGTGTCGTGTATATGGGCACACCCTTCCTAGGCTCTCCACGGGCATATCAGGCTCTTAAGCATGGATACAATTTTTCGATCCCATGGCTGGATGAGGAGACAGGGAAAGTGATTTCCTCTTATGCGCCTGCCGTTTACGAGCTGTTACCCTCCAAAAAATACTTTGAAACGGTTGGCTTCCTGAAAAAGAGTAACATCCAGTACTACACCTACGACGAGTTTTTAAAGGACAAAAATATTCGCCTCGACTATGCGCCGCTTGTTAGACATGGCGGCAAGATGCATGAAAAGTGGGATAACAAAACGATCAATGTTCCACAGTATTCCATTGTCGGTACAGGTCAAGTAACACTGCTCGGTTACTTTTATGATTCTTTTTATAACGAGTGGTCCCCGATTCTCGATCCTGGCGTTGGAGACGGTACCGTTCCGTATATGAGTGCCAATTACGCCCAGAAGGATATGAAAAAACGTTACTACGTGAAAGGCGAACACGCCAAGCTCCCGACCATACCAGAAGTCATCGACCAAGTAACGCGATTGCTACAGGGAGATGAGGAGTTACAATCAGGATTGCGCAATGCTCCGGATCAAAATGCTGACTATCTGTATTACATCATTGCACAAGCTAACAAAAGCTTTCCTGAAGTGACGATACAAAAATCCGGCCAGACCTTTACGCTCGACGCCAATAAAAAAGAAGTACGGGAAGACCTGTCTATTGAATATCACGATCGCATCGTTGTCATCCATGTTCGAGATGGTGAAGACCTGGAATTCCAGCCGCCTGTAGCTGTAGAGGGAGAGGAGCCAGCGCGCTTTCTGATCAAACGTTTCTCGTCAGATGATTCGGAGCGTTACAAAGAAACAGGTAGACATTACGTGCTCGATGAGCGTGGACTGGCAGAGGTAGAAGAATCAATGGCTTTCAATGATTGAGTAGTCACCTAAAGCAAGGGGAGTAAGACAATGGATGATAATTGGATTGTCTGGTTCATACTCGGTCCTTTCGTATTCTCATTGATGTTTGCGGGGCCTTTGATCGGTTTGCTCATCGCCGCATTCATTCGCTTCACGTTAGGCTTTCGAGGCTGGCTGATCTTTCTAAGTGTTCTTTTTATCAGCTTTGTGTACTACCTGTTTATTGTTCCCTCTGACACGATGCTAGGTGAACTGTTAGTCATGAAGGTAGCTATGGCTGTCCATACAGCAGTCGTTACGATCCTGATCATGTCGGGCATCGAAAAAATCATCCAGCTCGTAAACAAAAAACGAAACACCCAAAATCCCATGGATAAATAACTGGGCACATAGGCAAATTGCGTCATCGCACGTTTTTCGAGTAGAATAAAAGGAAGGAGAATGATTGTCTGGAGGTTGTTCAAATGGATATTTTTGATAATAAAAAAGGTGGTTTTACCATCATGAGTGGAAAAACCGATGTACACGGAGGTTTTGGTCAAGGTGTACTTGACCTGAATGCTGTGTCTTCGGTCATTATCGATGGGGACGAAGCGTACATTGACATGGGTGCCTTGCATGCCAAAAGTTCTGTAGAAAAGGGCATCAAATGGACGATGAATAAAGAAGAAGTACCAAATGGAAAGCCTTATTGGCTCGTTTGGGTAACCGTCGATCGCAATGAAGCTGGTCCTTATTATGCAGGGGCAACCGCGTGCTATATGGAAATCGATAGGGAAGCGCGTCGGGGCTACAAAATTTTGGCAGATCACGTGAATCGCATGGATTACTCCATGAAGAGACGTATTATGCTGTCCGATCTATCCGAGAAGGAAAAAGCCGCTCTGAAAAAGCTTTTGATTGATAATAACGCGGACATGTTTGAGAACTCCACCGAGGAATTAAAGCAAAATTTGTCCTAAAGTTGGAAATCGTGAACGGTCTGTGAACAAATCGTGAAATCAATTGTTCACACAATTGAAGTCAGGTAAACTTATTTCCATATCTGTGTAACATGTACACTAGGTCAACAAACAGGGAGAGAGCCGTCACTCTTTCCCTGTTTGTGTATATAATTTCTTTTATTGATCATAGTTTTTGGGATATCGCGGAACACTAATGGGGATTGAACCAAACTGTTTGACGGAAGGGGCGGTACCCATTGGGAGAAGATCTCCGTGGTAATGAACAATCGCATGATCATTTTGTGAAGCACGGTGGCGTCCATTTCCACACACACGTGACTCCGACCGAGATAAACAACTTTGTGAGTAAGCTCCCTGCTGGAAAAAGGGAAAGCTTGTTTGAAGTATTGGAGCAGCTTGATAATGCCGGTCTGATTACAATCGTCAACGACCATGTTTTTGCAGATGGAGATGGAGTCGTGGGCGGCGGGGACAATCAGAGCACGCAAGGTTAATAGGTATATTAAAAAGGACGTACTCGATGAAGAGAAACGTCCTTTTTTCTTTAGTTATTCGGTTTCCACCAACTGCCCATGCGCTGCCAGAAGGTCGCAGAATCTGGCGGCTTTAAAGGTGTCGGTGTCTCATTTGTCGGGATGTGATCCGTGCAGTAATCTTGAGGCTCTGTTCCGCTGGCAAAATAAAAGAGCTGTGGATTCGGACAATGTTCGGTCGCCAGTTTTCCAGAAGCGGGATCAATATAGACAGAAACCACACCAGCTGGCATGTCAAAGAGTGCAGGGGGTTGACCTTTAAGCGCACTTTCCATGAACTGGGCCCAAATTTTTTTGGACAGATAGCCTTCCTTTACATCATCGACCTTTTGATTTTTGTCGTAACCTACCCATACGGTAGAGACTAGCTGCGGAGTGAACCCACTCAGCCAAGCGTCATAATCCGTAGATCCTGTTTTCCCTGCTACCGGTCGGTTCATTTCGCCAGCTACGCGATATCCCGTACCGCCTTGTTCAAATACACTTTGCATCATATTCACTAAGAGAGCAGACGCGACAGGATCGGCTACCTGTGTTTTCTCCGGTTTTTCTTCGACCAAAATGTTGCCCTCGCTGTCCTCGATGGAGGTGATAGCAATGGGCTTCACTGCTTGTCCCTTGTTGACAATTGCTGCATAAGCTGCGTTTAACTCCAAGGGGGAGATGGGTGAAGTTCCCAGTGCCAGAGAGGGAACTGCTTGCATCGAGCTGGTGATACCTAATTGCATTGCCTGATCCACCACTTTTTGTGGCCCGAGAAAATCAATGGTCTTGACGGCATAAATGTTGTCGGAAGTTTTGATTGCATCACGCATGTTGATCAGTGCGTTTGCATATTTTCCACCAAAATTGCCGGGAATGTACTGTTTATTGTTATCGTAGGTAAAAACGGTCGGTTCGCTTTTCATCAAAGTGAGCGGTGTATAGCCGTTTTGCAAGGCTGACAAATACATGATTGGCTTGAAGGAGGAACCGGGCTGCCGCTTGCCAAGCACGCGATTGAACTGACTCACCTTGTAGTCACGTCCACCTACCATCGCTTTAATATAGCCGGTAGTTGGGTCCATGGCGACGAGGGCTACTTGCAAATTCGGATTGTTCTTCGGTAAGACAGAGGCGACAATATCCTCGGCCTTTTTTTGTACGACTGGATCAAGGGTCGTATGGATTTTTAGGCCTCCATGAATAAATTTTTCTTCGTCGATGCCATATTTGTTTTTTACCAAATTGGCGATGTAATCACGGAAATAAGGAGCTGGCTCGGTTACATTTTCGTTTGTTCGCTGTTTCAGCTTGATTGGTTCCGCGTAGGCTTGCTCTACTTCCTTCGATGTCAGTAGATTGTCACGCTCCATGGCATTCAAAATGAGCTTTTGTCTGGCTTTGGCGCGTTCTAAATCGACAAATGGTGAATAATAAGTAGGACCTTTTGGGATGCCAGCCAGCATGGCGCTCTCTGCAACTGTCAAATCTTTGGCGTTCTTGCCGAAATAGGTTTGGGCAGCAGCTTGTACCCCATAAGCTGAGTGACCATAATAAATCTGATTCACGTACATTTCTAATATTTCATCCTTGCTGTAATTCAGCTCAAGCTGAATTGAAAGCAAAGCTTCTTTGATTTTTCGTTCCCATGTCTTGTCCAAGCTGAGGTACAGATTTCTTGCCAATTGTTGAGTGATGGTGCTGGCACCCTGGCGCTTGTCCATGTTAATGACATCGACATAAGCGGCCATGGCTAATCGTTTCCAATCAAAACCGAAATGTTCGCGGAACGAACGGTCCTCGATCGCAATAGTCGCATCAAGCAATGCGGGTGAAATCTCTGCAAGTGGCACAGAAATCCGGTTCTCGCCACGGTGCATCGTATCCAAAACCTCTCCATTGGAAGCGTAGATCGTCGTGGTTTGCTTCACAAACGTTTCCGGGAGTGGTTGAGAGCGTAAGTACAAAATGAGTAGCAAGATGGCAAAAGAAAAACATAATAGGCTGAGAATGGTAAATTTTACAAATCTCTTAGCCCAACGCAAATAGCGCAGCAATGGGGCTTCGCGAATGACTTCCATGTGTGCCTCTCCTCCTTTCTGCGGTTGAATCAATAAAATAGGACATACTACGTTACTAGTAGTATGTGTCGCTTGCAAGCTGGTTAAACTTTCCTTGCTAGAAAAATATCTTGCAATTTGGAAGACAGCTACTATAATTTTCTTGTTATATGTATTTTCATGCGGTTAATTGAAGGAGGTTACATAGCCATGAACATGGAATTGTGGTACACCGAAAAACAGACGGAAAATCACGGGATAACAACGAAAATTACAGAAACCCTATACAGTGAGAAATCCGAGTTTCAACAAATCGACGTAATTAATACGAAGCAGTTTGGTCGCATGTTAGTGCTCGACGGCATGGTTATGACTACCGATGTCGATGAGTTTGTCTACCATGAAATGATTTCTCATATCGCGTTGAATACGCATCCAAACCCGAAAAAGGTTCTGGTTGTAGGCGGCGGCGATGGCGGTGCTATTCGTGAAATCGTAAAGCACGCGTCTGTAGAAAAAGCAGTTCTGGCTGAAATCGACGGTGGCGTCATTGAGTCTTGCAAAAAATATTTCCCTGAGATTGCGAGTGCATTGACAGGCAATCCGCGTGTAGATGTACAAGTCATCGATGGTATTAAACATATTCATGACCACAAAGGTGAGTACGATGTGATCATGGTTGACTCTACAGAGCCAGTTGGTCCAGCTGTAGGTCTGTTCGAAAAAGGTTTCTACCAAGGCATTCACGATGCTTTGAAACCAGACGGCATCATGGTTGCTCAAACGGAATCTCCTTGGTTCAACCGTGAACTGATCAAGCGCGTGTTCAAAGACCTGAAATCGATCTTCCCGGTTACTCGTCTCTACACTTGCAGCATCCCTACTTATCCATCCGGACTGTGGAGCTTCACCATCGCATCCAAGCAACACGATCCGTTGGAAGTAGATCCAGCGAAAATCAAAGATTTGGGCACCAAATACTACAATGCGGAAGTTCACCACGCTGCTTTCAAACTGCCTAACTTTGTGGCTGAGCTGACCCGCGACTAATCGGGGGAGAACAACACCTATGCGTTTTGACGAAGCATACTCTGGAAATGTTTTTATCCGTAGTCACGGGAATTACGAGGAAAGCCAAGCCGTTATTTACGGTATGCCGATGGACTGGACAGTGAGCTTCCGTCCAGGCTCTCGTTTTGGTCCTGCCCGTATTCGTGAGGTTTCTATCGGTCTGGAAGAGTACAGCCCGTACTTGGACAGGCTGTTGGAAGACATCAAATACTTTGATGCTGGCGATATTCCCCTTCCTTTCGGAAACGTGGAAGGTAGCCTGGATGCGATCCGTACATTCGTGGCAAAAGTATTGGCAGATGGCAAGTTCCCATTGGGTCTGGGCGGAGAACACTTGGTTTCCTGGCCAGTATTCCAAGCGGTTTATGAAAAGTACAAGGATATGGTCGTATTCCACTTTGACGCGCATACAGACCTGCGCGACAACTACGAGGGATACGAATACTCCCACTCCACCCCGATCAAAAAGGTATGCAACCTGATCGGCGGCAAAAATGTTTACTCTTTCGGTATCCGTAGCGGTATGAAAGATGAGTTCGAGTGGGCAAAAGAAAACATGCATCTGTACAAATACGATGTACTGGAGCCAGTGAAGCAAGTGCTGCCTACTATCGGCAACCGTCCAATCTACCTGTCGATTGACATCGATGTATTGGACCCTGCGCACGCTCCGGGAACAGGCACAACAGAAGCAGGCGGCATCACTTCTCGTGAGTTGCTCGATACCATTCACTTCATGGCAAACAACGGTGCGAATGTCATCGGTTGCGACCTGGTGGAGGTTGCTCCTGTGTATGACCACAGTGAAATGACGCAAATCGCGGCATCCAAAATCGTTCGCGAGCTGCTCTTGAGCTTTGTGAAATAAGATATCCGCGTAATTAAGCCCCCGGTTTTTGTAAAAGAACCGGGGGCTTTTCTTATTGGTGGTAGACGTTCAATTCAATTAATAAACATTTTAGTTTACAAAGTATAAAATCGTCAGTACAATCATAATAGTGAGATGATTTAATAGTCGACGGAGGTTTTCTTACAAAGGAGTTGTCTGCATGAGAGAAGTATTTGCCTACGCACCATTTCGAAAGCTGTTCTTTTCCAATCTGTTCTCCGGCTTTGGGCAAGGCATGACGATGATCGGGATTGCTTGGTACCTCGTGGAAACGACAGGCTCTGCTCAACTTTTGGGCTCCACCATGTTTACTTCTGCGGTACTGATGTTTTTCATCGGGCCGTATATCGGGACGCTCATCGATCGTTATTCCCGCAAAAAAATGCTGCTGGTAGAAAACTTGATCGGATTTGGTGTGCTTGGCATGCTTGCGATCTGGGGCTTTTTCGGAGAGTACACCGAGTGGATGCTGATTGTTATCTATTTGACGACGACTTTTATGTACCAAATTCATTACCCGACGCAGTCCGCACTGGTTCAGGAGACGTTTGAGCCCAAGCATTACAACAGCATCAACAGTCTGCTCGAGATCGAAGGACAGACTGCATCTGTTCTTGCTGGCGCGTTTGCAGGGATTTTGCTTAGCTCCTACGGGCTGCATGTGGTGATTATTTTCAATGCGATTACCTACTTGTTCGCCTTTACCTTGCTGTCTACCATGACGTATACCTTCACGCTGGAAAAAGAAGCGAAGCAAAGCCAGGGTGTCGCTTGGACGGGGCAGCTGATGGAAAGCTGGCGGTACATTCGGCAAAAGAAAGGATTCCTGCTGTTTGGCATATCGGCACTCATGCCCTTCATTGCTGTTATGGCGACGAACTTATTGAAGCCTGTTTACATAAGCCAAACGCTGCAGGAGGGTGTCTCGGTTTATTCGCTAGGTGAAGTCACGTATGCACTGGGGGCCGTGGCGGCAGGTTTACTCGTTGCGATCGTCGTTCGCAAGATGGGGCAGCTGGCAGCCATGATCGTCAATACGTTGTTGTTCGCGATTGCCATTGTTGTCATGGTTGCTTTGCCGTATGGCTGGGCGTTAATTGCGGCGTACACGTTTTACGGGTGGAGTAACGCTTCCGTGCGCTTGATTCGGCAATCGCTCTATATGACAGTTGTGCCGAAGCATCAGATGGGGCGGGTGATGAGCTTTTTCAACTCAATCGGAATGATGATGCGTTTGGTCCTTATTGGTTTGTTTACGGCTATGATCGATTACACGGGGGCAGGAGTCGGGTACTTGGTGTTGGCAGGTCTGCTGTTGCTTGCGGCGATCGGGATTGCTGCTACCATGAAATACCTGCTGGCTGATGCCAAAGCGGAGGCGGCGGTTGCCACACCAGAGCGATGAAGGGTAGAATGTAGGGATAAATGGGAAGCGAAAGAAAGTGGAGTGTGGAAGCAGCATGCAAGACATACAAGTGAAATTGACGGCACGACATCATGTCGAAGGCAACTGGGAAGAAACGACCCACAGTTATGAAGGCAAGCGCGTACAAAAAGCAACCGCGTGGTACTTGACCTACAAAGAGCAGATGGAAGGCGTAGGCGAGGTAAGCACGACACTGAAGCTAACAGATACGTCCATTACGCTGGTTCGTCAGGGCGGAGTTTCAACCAGACAGCAATTCGAAAAAGGAGCCAGCACCCATTCTACCTATCAAAGTCCCTATGGTCCGTTTGCAATGGAGACGCATACGAACAAACTGCGAATCCGCTACGAAGCAGAGGTTCCTGTACAGGTAGAAATTGCGTACCAGCTATGGATGAATGAGCAGTATGCTGGTGAGCATGAGCTGAAAATAGAGCTAGGAAAATAAGCCGCCCTTTGCAAGGGCGGTTTTTTGCACGTACAATAGGATTACTTGCGGCTGAAGTGAAAGGGGGATACAGCATGTTTGTACTCACAAATGGACTAATAGCCGGTCTGGGTCTTGCTGCTTTTTTGGCGCTCGGAGATGGTTTGTTTGATACCAATACCTTTCCCGTTTTAATTGATGTCAGCTATGTGCCGGGTATGGAAAACCTGCCCTCTATTGTAGAACTATTGATTCATCTGCTGATTAGTGTGATCGTCGCCTTTTTTCTCATGCACTTTTACCCGCGGGAACGAAAAGCCCGATCGGTACGATACTTGCTGTACTGGATGCTCGGTTTTTCTGTCGCGTTTTTCCCATTTAGCCTGTTGAGTCAATCCGCGATGAGTTTGACAGCGTTTTTCATCTGGGTATTGGGACATTTATTGTATACCGCAATGCTTGCCATTCAGGTAGGGCGTAATCGATAACCTTGTAAAAGTGCCGAATATTCGGCGAAGTGATGATTTTTTGGCAGCATGGATGGAAGGAAGGAGTGAAAGCCAGGATGCCGTTGTCAGATACGGTAGAAATGTTGCAGGCGATCTTGGGCGCTATCGATGAAGGAATTCACGTTGTGGACGCTAATGGCATTACGATTTTCTACAATCACGTCGCAGCCAAGCTAGATGGGCTGACCTCAGAAGAGGTGTTGGGGAAGCCATTGTTGGAGGTTTTTCCTTCGCTTGATCGGCAGTCGAGTACCCTGCTTCGTGTCATCGATAGTGGCGAATCAATTTACAACCAGACACAGACATATAAGAACTGGAAGGGAATGCGCGTGGAGACAATCAACACGACACTTCCAGTGAGAGTAGGCAAACGGTTAGTCGGGGCAGTCGAGGTGGCGAAGGATATCGGCAAGCTAAAAGAACTGTCGGAGCGCTTGGTTGATCTTCAGGCCCAGATTAGCAAGCCGAAACGGACAAAACGCTCGGTGGATGAAACGACTTTCCATTTCGAAGACATTTTGACGATGAGTGAAAAAATGAAACGTCTCAAAGAACGCGCTCGAAAAGCTGCACGGACAACTTCTCCCGTGTTGATATACGGCGAAACCGGGACGGGAAAAGAACTGTTTGTCCAATCTATTCACCACGCGTCTGTCCGCAGCAGTAAGCCATTCATCGCGCAAAACTGTGCCGCACTGCCGGCCGCGCTGCTCGAAAGCTTGCTGTTTGGCACGACAAAAGGAAGCTTCACAGGAGCCGATGATCGGCCAGGGTTATTCGAGCTGGCGGACGGTGGTACTCTATTTCTGGATGAACTGAACAGCATGCCGCTCGATTTGCAAGCAAAGCTGCTGCGAGTCCTCCAGGACGGTCAGATTAGACGGATCGGTGGGAGCCAGTCGACCAAAGTGGATGTACGAGTAATCGCCGCAGTCAACGAAGCACCACAGTCACTCGTGGAGAGAGGAATCATGCGAACCGACCTGTATTACCGGATCAACGTCGTCTCTTTTGAACTGCCGCCATTGCGCGAGCGCAGAGAAGATGTGGATATGCTGATCGATCATTTCTTGCAAAAGTTCAACCGGATCTTCGGTATGAATGTTCGTGGAATCAGCGGTGAAGTGGCTAGTTTGTTTGCTGCGTATGATTGGCCGGGAAACGTACGTGAACTGGAACATGTCATAGAAGCAGCCATGAATATGGTGGAGTCGGACATCATTTTGTTGGACCATCTTCCGGCTCATTTGCTGGAACGCTCGCCGTCTGAGAAAAATGAAGCACCTATTTCGGCACAACTTTTATCAAAGGAAGG
Source organism: Brevibacillus sp. HB1.2 (assembly GCF_013332495.1). Lineage (NCBI taxonomy): Bacteria > Bacillati > Bacillota > Bacilli > Caryophanales > Paenibacillaceae > Brevibacillus > Brevibacillus sp. HB1.2. The sequence goes on from NZ_JABMIU010000005.1 coordinate 252,482, forward strand.
CTGTACGCTGCCCGAGATTTTGCGTGAGGTAGAGGAAAAGGTGATCAAAGATGCGATGCAGCAAACGGACGGCAATGTACTTCGTGCTGCCAAACTCTTGGGCATCCCCAGACAGACACTGCAATACAAGCTCTCGCAGCGGGTGATCCCTCCCTGTTGATTGCCGAAAATTCGGCAGACTCGCGAAGGATCAAATGGATAAGAAGCGCTCACGAAACGCTCTATTCCTTATTTTCTAAATCTTTTGATTTGTTGGCATGGCACTTGCATCTCTTGTTGGTTGAGTGAAACGAAGAGGTTCACCATAAGACGAGGGGAGACGGGATGCACATGACAGTAGCGACAAAACGCGATTGGCGTTCGATAGAACTTTGGAAGGATGTCACGGACGAGCAATGGAATGACTGGATGTGGCAGCTTACGCACACCATCAAGACGGTCGATGATTTGAAGCAGGTAATCAACCTGACACCGGAAGAGGAAGAGGGCGTACGTATTTCTACGCAAACCATTCCACTCAATATCACACCGTACTATGCTCATCTGATGGATCCAGACGATCCAAGCGATCCGGTTCGCATGCAGTCTGTACCTTTGTCCTCTGAGATGGTTCGTACCAAATACGACATGGAAGACCCACTCCACGAGGATACCGATTCTCCTGTGCCTGGTCTGACGCATCGTTATCCAGATCGCGTGCTTTTCTTGGTGACGAACCAATGCTCCATGTATTGCCGTTACTGTACGCGCCGTCGCTTTTCCGGTCAGATCGGCATGGGCGTACCAAAGAAACAGCTGGATGCCTGTATCGATTACATCCGCTCAAGACCAGAAGTCCGCGATGTACTGCTCTCCGGTGGAGACGGTTTGTTGATCAATGACCGTGTATTGGAATACATCATCAGCAGCCTGCGCGACATCCCACATGTTGAAATTATTCGGATCGGTACGCGTGCACCCGTTGTATTCCCGCAGCGCATTACCGAAAACCTGTGCAATATCCTGAAAAAATACCATCCAGTTTGGCTAAATACACACTTTAACCATCCGAAAGAAATTACACCGGAAGCGAAGCTAGCTTGCGAAATGCTCGCCAACGCTGGTGTTCCGCTCGGCAACCAAGCAGTTATTTTGGCTGGTATCAACGATTGTGCGAATACGATGAAAAAGCTGGTGCAGGACCTGGTCAAAATCCGCGTTCGCCCGTATTACATCTATCAATGCGACCTGTCAGAGGGAATCGGACACTTCCGCGCACCTGTCAGCAAAGGGATCGAAATCATGGAGCACCTGCGCGGCCATACTTCCGGCTATGCAGTTCCGACTTTTGTAGTAGACGCTCCACACGGCGGAGGCAAAATTCCTGTCAGCCCGAACTACATCATCTCACAAGCATCCGATAAAGTTGTGCTGCGCAATTTTGAAGGCGTTATCACGTCCTATCCAGAGCCGAAGCAATACCACGAGCACGACGAGGAAAACTGCGAATACTGCATGGCTGCAAAAGGCAAAGCGGTTGGTATCGCAGCACTCATGCAAGACGAGGTAGACAATCTGGAGCCGACTGATCTGCCGCGTAACAAGCGCATCAAAGCAACCAAGGTCAAATCACTCGCAGATGTACGGTCAGAGCAAAAGGCCAAGAAAGACCAACCTACTGCCGAGACGAAGGAAGCCTCAGGAAAATAAACATGATCAACAGCTACCTGTATGAAGGTAGCTGTTTTTTTTTTTCGTAAGAATATTTCCAACTCTTCGAAGAGGATGGATGATTCGCAACTTGTGTGATAAGATCGAGTTGTACTCATTATGAGCGGTCGCTCAGTATCGTTGCATTTTTCGAAAAAAATAAACGGACTGACTGAATACTCATTCATTTATTTCCATGATTCTGATAAGATAGAAAAAACGATTTCCACGTCCAAAGACAAACTCGCAATAGAGGGGAGTAGAAAACATGCTGGCACTCATTAATTTGATCGCCTTTTTCCTGGTTCTCGCTTACGGGCTGTATTTAGCCGGGCATGTCGTGTACAGCAGATACTTGTTTATCAAGCTGGGGAAAAAGCCGGATGTGAAAAATGACTTTGGGGCACGCATCAATCTGATGCTGGACAACGTCATTTTCCACAAGAAGCTGTTGAAGGACAAAAAGAGCGGCGTGATGCACGTTGTGATGTTTTACGGCTTTATCACCCTGCAATTCGGAGCCATCGAGCTGGTTATCAAAGGGCTTTCGAAAGGCTACGAGCTTCCTTTTGGTAGCGCCCACAAATACTTCTCTGTCATGCAGGAGATCACCACATTTCTCATTTTGGCTGCGGTCGGTTACGCTTTTTACCGCCGCTATATCGAAAAGCTCAAGCGTCTGAAGCGCGGCTTCAAATCGGGGATCGTCCTCTTGCTGATTTCCTCCCTGATGGCGACTGTGCTGTTCTCGCTCGCTTTTGAACAAATTTGGCTCGGACATGAGCCATCGGCGTTCGCTCCGATCTCATCTGTTTTCGCGATCGTACTCTCTGCGATTGGAGTAGGGACAACAGGTGCAGTGGTAGGCTTTTACGTTTTCTGGTGGCTGCATCTGATCATCCTGCTCGGTTTCGCGGTGTATGTGCCGCAGTCCAAGCACGCGCATTTGCTGTTTGCTCCTGTCAATGTGTGGTTCAAGAAGCTGGACCCGCCAGGTAAGCTGACCAGCATCAACTTCGAGGACGAGACGCAGGAAGAATTTGGTGTCGGCAAAATCGAGGATTTTACGCAAACGCAGCTCATCGACCTGTACGCTTGTGTGGAGTGTGGTCGCTGCACGAATATGTGCCCGGCCTCTGGAACGGGAAAAATGCTCTCCCCAATGGATTTGATTACGAAAATGCGCGACCATTTGACCGAAAAAGGTGCGTCGGTGACATCGCGTACACCATGGATGCCTAACTTCGCCTTTTCGCAGACGACTGCCAACCAGATTGCAATCCAAGCATCTGAAGTAGCGGCGACAGCGGAAGGAGCAACTGCAGTCTATGAGAAAAGCTTGATCGGCGATGTCATTACCGAGCAGGAGCTGTGGGCTTGTACGACCTGTCGTAACTGTGAAGACCAATGCCCGGTGATGAACGAGCACGTAGATAAAATCATCGATATGCGCCGCTACTTGGTCATGACAGAAGGCAGCATGCCAGCAGAAGCGCAGCGCGCCTTGAACAATATCGAGCGTCAGGGCAACCCGTGGGGAATTAACCGCAAAGACCGGACGAAATGGATTGAAGGTCTGAACGGTGAATACGAGGTGCCAACTGTGAAGCAGGTCGAAGAATTCGAGTACTTGTTCTGGGTAGGCTCGATGGGATCATTTGACTTGCGTAGCCAAAAAATCTCGCAGGCATTTGTGAAGCTCATGCACGAAGCGGGTGTGAAGTTCGCCATTTTGGGCAACGAGGAAAAGAACTCTGGCGATACGGCCCGCCGCATTGGTAACGAGTTCTTGTTCCAGCAGCTCGCCCAAGAAAATATTGCCTTGTTTGAAGCGTATGAAGTGAAAAAAATCGTCACCTGCGACCCGCATGCGTTCAATACGTTTAAGAACGAATATCCGGAGTTTGGATTGAATGCAGAGGTGTACCACCACTCCGAGCTGTTGGCGGAGTGGGTGAAGGAAGGCAAATTGAAGCCAACCAAGGAAGTCAAGGAACGCATCACCTACCACGATTCCTGCTACCTGGGCCGCTACAACGAAATTTACGACAAGCCACGTGTAATTCTCGAAGCCATTCCTGGCGTAGAGGTGGTCGAGATGAAGCGCAGCGGCTGCGACAGTATGTGCTGTGGAGCGGGCGGCGGCTTGATGTGGATGGAGGAACATGAGGGCTCTCGTGTGAACGTTACACGTACGGAGCAAGCTCTGGAGGTCAAGCCGACGGAAATCGCCAGTGCATGCCCATACTGCCTGACGATGATGAACGATGGAATCAAGACCAAAGAGCAGGAAGATCACGTCAAAACACGCGACGTCGCGGAAATTCTCGCAGACGCCATCTAGGTTCATACCATGCGCAAGTCTCGTGCTGATCAAGCGACGAGGCTTGCGCATTATTTTTTGCAAAAAAACTGTAAGATAGAGGAGCCAGCTGAATCTAATGGAGTGGGAAGGGAGTGAGGAAGCTGGAGCTTGCAGAGAAAGGCTTAACCAAAACAAAAGAGGCATTATTCGATGAATTGATCCGGCACTATCTGAAAAAGGTGTTGCGACTCGTGTATTTGATGGTCAAGGACCGCAGCCTTGCAGAGGATATCACACAGGAAGTGTTCCTGTTAGCTTACAAAAATTTGGGGAAATTCCGCCAAGAGAGCTCGATGCAAACATGGGTGTACCGAATCGCCGTCAACGAAGCGAAAAAACACCTACGCTCGTGGTCGTTCCGTCACCTGTTTTTCAAACCGGAAGTGGACATAGAGGTAGTCGAGGGAGCAGAGTCGACCGTTTTGCAAAATGACCTTCGCGCCCGTTTTGCTCATCTTGTCATGAAGCTGCCGCATAGCTATCGTCAGTTGATTGTTCTTCACTACTACGAAGAGCTGTCCGTCGAGGAGATTGCGGTGATTATGGACACGTCCGCAGGAGCGATTTATACAAAAATGCACCGTGCACGCCAGAAACTTAAAGCGCTCCTGGAAAAGGAGGGGATCGAATGAACCTGGATAAATTGCTGGAGGAATTCAAGGAAACGGCTGACCGGACACTGTTGCGCGGAATGGACAATACGACTGGCTTGGAGGAGCGGATTCGCATGAATATCGAGAAGAAAGGCAAGAAAAGGTTTCGTTTCATCTACCCTGTAAGCGCAGCACTTGTTGCGGTTGTGCTTGTCATTGGGTTTGCCCCTTATTTACTGCAAAAGGAAAGCACGAGTACACATACGCCGAACGGAACGTCTGCTGAGCCAGGTACCCATCAAAAGCCCGATCCAAAGGCTCACCCAGCTTCTGATGATCAGGTGATTATGGGAACGGTAGATGAGATCATCGATGTCTTGCGTGTTGGGATGACACAAGACCAAATCAAAGCTAAGATTTCGTTCCCTTACACAGTTGTAGACAATTATGGCGGAAGCGGGGACGATGGCACAGAGGAGTACTGGGGCTATTCGATTCTCGCAAAAGAAGGATATCAGCGGAAAGATTGGACAATGATCGAGACGGAGGCTCTGCTAAAAAGAGACGTGGGCTTGGAGATGTTTGTTGGATGGAAGGATAAAAAGCTTTATTGGTATACCATAAGCTATGTCCAAGGCAAAGAGGTCTATCTTTTTAAACTGAACAGCAACGGTACCGTTAATGAGGATGTCGTAGATGTCCCACAGGATGGCACACAAACCCCAGTAGCTACGTCCGTATTTGATTTAAAGCCAGAGGAACAGGATCGTTATTACAATTACATGTATGAGAAAAAAGATGAGCTTTTGCGTGGTTTATCTCCAATTGATGTATTGAAGCTGTATGTGCAAGCACAGCAAGAGGGTCAGCTCGAAATGCAGTACGCTTTGCATATCGAGGACGATGGATCAGAGAAGCCGACACCGGAGCAATACTTGGAAGATATGAAGAAAGATCCAGTGGCAGCAAGAAATAGCTGGAAGCAGTTGAAAAAGATGCGAGAATTGGCAAGTGACATAACGCTTGAGCAAACGTCTGACAAGGAAGCGGTTGTATGGGTGGCCTTCAAGGACAATAGTGATAAGATTGCCTATAAAATGCAGAAAAACAAGCAAGGCTTCTGGAAACTAAGCTGGATGGCACGACAATAGCAAGAACAGCCTGACTCTCCCAAAAGTCAGGCTGCTCTTTTTTTCATTATTGATTGACTATTCGTACGGAAGACGGCAAAATAAAAGTATGCAAAATGAACGAACGCTCGATCAATTTAGTTTTTGTTGATGTGAAAATCATCCGAATGGAGGTCATTCGATGAAAACGGTCATTGTTGGGGCAGCGCGTACCCCGTTTGGTAAATTTGGCGGATCTTTGAAAGCGTTATCGGCAGTTGAGCTCGGTTCCATTGTAATCAAGGAAGCGGTAGAGCGCGCTGGCATTTCCGGCGATCAGGTGGACGAAGTGATCATGGGCATGGTCTTGCAGGCAGGTGCGGGTCAGGTGCCCTCACGCCAGGCGGCTCGTAAGGCTGGTTTGCCATGGAATGTAGCGAGCGAGACGATTAACAAGGTATGTGCGTCAGGGATGCGTGCAGTGACGTTGGGGGACCAGATCATTCGCGCAGGAGATGGAGAAATCATAGTCGCTGGCGGCATGGAGAGCATGAGCAACGCACCGTACGCACTGCCGGATGCACGCAACGGGATGAGGATGGGAGATGCGACTGTTCGCGACCTCATGATGTATGACGGCCTCACTTGCCCGTTTCATCAAGTGGCGATGGCTGTCCACGGTAGCAATGTGGCGGAAGAGAACGGGATTACGCGAGAAGAGCAGGATGCGTGGGCACTGCGCAGTCAGCAGAGAGCTGCTCAAGCGATGGAAAAAGGACTTTTTGCCGAAGAGCTAGTATCAGTTTCCATTCCGCAAAGAAAAGGGGAGCCGCTGCAAGTAATCGTGGATGAAGGACCGCGTCCAGATACCACTGAGGAAGGATTAGCGAAGCTGCCTCCCGTGTACAAAAAGGACGGGACAATCACGGCAGGCAATGCTCCAGGAATCAACGACGGAGCGGCAGCGATGGTGTTGATGTCGGATGCAAAAGCGCAGCAACTGGGTATCAAGCCGCTTGCGACGATTCTTGGTCACGCCGAGGTCGGCGCAGATGCACCTTATATCGCGACAACTCCGGGGCTTGCCATTAACAAGCTTCTGGAGAAGACGGGAGTAGCTCTTTCTGACATCGATTTGTTCGAGGTGAACGAAGCGTTTGCTGCGGTGATTTTGACCAGTGGTAAAATCGTCGGCTGGGACGCGGAGAAAGTGAATGTGAACGGCGGAGCGATCGCGTTTGGACACCCGATTGGCGCGAGTGGTGCTCGGATTATTATGCACCTCGCCTATGAATTAAAAAGACGAGGCGGCGGCTTAGGGATCGCGGCAATTTGCAGTGGTGCCGCACAGGGTGACGCCATCTTGATTAAAGTAGAGTAAGGGAGGCCTTTTTGCATGAACGTACAAACGATTATGGTCATCGGGGCAGGACAGATGGGCAGTGGGATTGCCCAGGTAGCAGCGCAGGCTGGCTTTCGTGTTTATTTGAACGACGTTCAGCAGGCGTTTGTGGAACGCGGTCTTGCTACGATTACGAAAAACTTGTCGCGCAACGTGGAAAAAGGCAAGCTCAGCGAAGCGGAAAAGGAAGCCATTCTCGGACGATTGACGCTGTCTACCGATCTGGCTGATGCATCAGATGCAGATTTTGTAGTAGAAGCAGTGACGGAAAATATGTCGGTCAAAACGCAAATTTTTTCCAAGCTGGACGAGGTATGTCCGCCGCATACGGTGCTCGCGAGCAATACATCCTCGTTGCCGATTACCGAGATCGCGGCAGTGACGAAGCGCCCGGAAAAAGTAATCGGCATGCACTTCATGAACCCTGTTCCCGTGATGAAGCTGGTTGAGATCATCCGCGGCCTGCAAACATCCGATGAGGTTTATCAGCTGACAGAAGATTTGTCCAAACAAATGAGCAAGGTGCCCGTGAGCGTAAACGATTTCCCTGGGTTTGTGTCCAATCGGGTACTGATGCCAATGCTGAATGAAGCGATTTATTGTGTGTACGAGGGAGTTGCAACACCGGAAGCGATCGATGAAGTCATGAAGCTGGGTATGAACCATCCGATGGGGCCGCTTCAGTTGGCTGATTTCATCGGGCTGGACACTTGCCTCTACATTATGGAGGTACTGCACGAAGGGTTCGGTGATTCGAAATACCGCCCATGCCCGTTGCTGCGCAAGTACGTCAAAGCAGGATGGCTAGGCAAAAAATCCGGTCGTGGTTTCTACGTGTACAACTAGGCAAGGTAGTTCAAAAATTCGTCTTTTGATCACGAAGTAGTACTGAAAGCGTATGCGACGTCGAAAGTGGCGTTCACCTTTGAAGTCCGGTGCTCATGTAGTTCTCTACATTCCGCTCCTCCTTCTTCAGGTTCTCGCCACTTTCTCGGTGCTGAAATGACGACTTTTTGAACTTTTGCTAGAGAGGAACTTTGCAGAAAGGTAGGACGGACATGGATTTTCGATTGAATGAAGAGCAAGAGATGATGCGCCGCATGGTGCGAGACTTTGCCCAGAAAGAGATCGCACCTTTCATCCCTGTGATGGAAGAGACGGACCAGTTCCCGCGTCAGATCCTGAAAAAGATGGGCGAGATGGGGCTCATGGGCATTCCGATCGCCGAAGAGTGGGGAGGAGCAGGGGCGGATTTTATTTCCTACATTTTGGCCATTCACGAGATTTCCAAAGTGAGTGCGACAGTAGGCGTCATTTTGTCCGTGCATACCTCCGTCGGGACGAACCCGATTCTCTACTTCGGTACCGAGGAGCAAAAACGCAAATACGTGACCAAGCTTGCGAGTGGGGAATACCTCGGGGCTTTTGCCTTGACCGAGCCGCATGCAGGTTCTGATGCGAGCAGTATTCGAACCACAGCTGTGAAAAAGGGCGATGAGTACATCTTGAACGGAAACAAGGTGTTCATCACAAACGGTGGGGAGGCAGATACGTATATCGCATTTGCCGTAACCGACTCTACAAAAGGAACCAAGGGAATATCGGCCTTCATTGTAGACAAGGATACACCAGGCTTCACGGTTGGGAAAAAAGAAAAGAAGATGGGACTGCACGGTTCCTATACGACAGAGCTCGTATTCGACAATGCGCGTGTACCGGCTGCCAACCTGCTGGGGCAGGAAGGGGAAGGCTTCTGTATCGCGATGGCGAATCTGGATTCCGGTCGAATCGGGATTGCGGCACAGGCACTCGGGATTGCTGAGGCGGCAGTAGAGTATGCGACAGAGTACGCGCGGGAACGTAAGCAGTTCGGACAACCGATTGCCAAGCAGCAAGCCATTGCCTTCAAGCTGGCTGACATGGCGACGAAAGCAGAAGTTGCCCGGTTGCTGGTATACCGAGCGGCGTGGCTGCGCAGCCAAGGTATTTCTTGTGGGATGGAAGCCTCGATGGCAAAGTGTTTTGCCACAGACTCCGCGATGGAGCTCGCCACAGAAGCCGTACAAATCTTTGGTGGATATGGCTACACTCGAGAATATCCGGTTGAACGTCTATTCCGGGATGCGAAAGTAACGCAAATCTATGAGGGCACCAACGAAATTCAACGAATCGTTATCGCCAAGCATTTGCTTGCTGATTAAATAGACAGATGAAAAAGACATGGGGGAGTGATCCATATGAATTTCCAACTGACGGAAGAACATGAAATGATGCGCAAAATGATTCGCGACTTTGCAGAGAATCAAGTAGCTCCGACAGCAGCCGAGCGCGACGAAGAAGAGTGTTTTGATCGTTCCATATTTGAGCAAATGGCTGAGCTTGGACTGACAGGCATTCCTTGGTCGGAACAATACGGCGGAGCAGGTGCAGATTACCTGAGCTACGTCATTGCAGTGGAAGAACTCTCCCGTGTGGATGCCTCCATCGGTGTGACACTGTCCGCACATGTTTCCTTGGCGAGCTGGCCGATTTACAAATTCGGGACAGAGGAGCAAAAACAAAAGTTTTTGCGTCCATTAGCAGAAGGCAAAAAGATGGGCGCGTACTGTTTGACCGAGGCGGGATCTGGCTCTGACTCTGCGGGAATGCGGACGACAGCCGTACGCGATGGTGATCATTACATTTTAAATGGCACCAAAATTTTCATTACCAATGCGGGCGAAGCAGAAATCTACATCGTATTCGCGGTCACCCAACCAGAGTTGAACCATAAAGGCATCACGGCTTTCATCGTAGAAAAAGGCATGGACGGCTTCACAATGGGGAAAAAGGAGAAGAAGCTGGGTATCCGTTCCTCGCCAACACTTGCAGTCAATTTTGAAGATGTGCGCGTGCCAGTAGAAAATAGGCTGGGCGAAGAAGGCCAAGGCTTCAAAATCGCGATGATGACGTTGGACGGTGGAAGAAACGGTATCGCCGCTCAAGCATTGGGCATTGCACAAGGTGCCTACGAGCATGCGCGGAACTATGCTAAAGAACGCAATCAGTTCGGCAAACCAATCGCTTCCTTGCAGGCAATCCAGTTCAAGCTGGCAGACATGGCTACCAAGATCGAGGCATCCCGTTTGCTCACTTACCAAGCAGCGTGGTTGGAGGATCAAGGTCTTCCATATGGCAAAGCATCTGCGATGTCCAAAGTTTTTGCAGGAGATACAGCAATGGAAGTAACAATCGAGGCTGTTCAAGTTTTCGGGGGTTACGGCTACACGCGGGAGTATCCTGTGGAGCGTTTCATGCGCGATGCCAAAATTACACAAATCTATGAAGGAACCAATGAAATCCAACGTGTCGTGATCAGTAATTTCCTGCTAAAAGAGTAGGAAACTGTCCAGTCTTCCAACACGATGACACACATAGAAAAGAAAAGTTTGGCTTTGTGCTCTTACTCGCGTATAATGATCTGCGAATGATACAAAAGTAGAGTGTTTGCGCCTTCTTTTCTATGAGGCGTCTGACCAAACGCTCAGTCGGTTGGAAAGGTGGATTTTGGAGTGTCTGACAAGAGAAAAGCGATACCGTCCCTAGTAAAGGACCCAAAACTGATCGAGAGAAGAAGAGAGCAGATTATTGAGGCTGCCGTTCATCTCTTCATTAATAAAGGTTTTCATAAAACGACGACAAGGGAGATTGCCCGAGCGTCTGGATTTAGTATTGGTACGTTGTACGAGTATATTGAGTCAAAAGAAGACGTGCTCTATCTTGTTTGTGATGCCATTCATGCGGAGATGGAGACGCGCTTGCGTGAAGCGATCAACTTCAACGGAACTGGTTTGAAAACATTAAAGATAGCACTAAAGAGCCTGATCCGCGTGATGGATCAGATGAGCGACCGCGTTTTGCTTATTTATCAGGAAGCCAAATCATTGCCAAAAGAAACACTCCGCTACGTGTTGGGGCGTGAAGAAGCCATTTCGCATATTTTCGTCGAAATCCTGGAAAAAGGGATTGCCGATGGTTCGCTGCACATTGACGAAAAGAACGTCAAGCTGATGGCGGACAATATCATGGTACTGGGCGAAATGTGGGTATTCCGCCGCTGGGCATTGAAAAAGCACTATACCATTGAGGAGTACACAGAGAAGCAGATCGCGCTTCTGCTTCGCGATATCAGTGTCTCCGATTAAGCGGAGAGTTTAAAAAGTCAGGGAAACATAGAGTGCCAAGCATACCTCGCGTCTACCGCGCCTTGATCTGCTTGGCCCTGTTTTTCCTCCTTTTTAAACGTAATTAAAAGGAGAGTGGAACGATGGAAACAGAAGTGTATCGTCCGCAAAACAAGGTTCGCTTTGTGACCGCAGCCAGTCTGTATGACGGTCACGACGCCTCGATTAATATCATGCGCCGTATTTTACAATCGTCGGGAGTAGAGGTAATCCATCTCGGACACAACCGCTCTGTTGATGATATTGTAACAGCCGCTGTTCAGGAGGATGTGCAAGGGATTGCCATCAGCTCCTACCAAGGCGGCCATGTGGAGTATTTCAAATACGTAATTGATCTATTACGCGAGCGGGGAGCAGAGCATATCCGTGTTTTTGGCGGCGGTGGCGGCGTTATCGTTCCACGCGAGATTCGGGAATTGGAAGAGTACGGAGTCTGTAAAATTTATTCGCCAGATGACGGCAGACGATTGGGCTTGCAGGGCATGATCAACGACATGATTAGACGTAGCGATTTCCCAACCGTTAAGCAGCTGGAGGGAGAAGTAGCAGGCTTGCGTGAGCAAAACCATCAGGCGATTGCCCGGCTTATTTCCGTTGCAGAGTACGCAGTGGACCAGCGTGAATGGACAGAACCTCTCCGTGAAAGTTTAGTGGAAGCCGATTCAGCCATTCCGGTATTAGGGATTACAGGTACGGGTGGAGCAGGAAAAAGCTCATTAACTGATGAGCTTGTTCGTCGATTTATTCGCACTTATCCCGAGAAGACGGTCGCGATCTTGTCTGTCGATCCATCCAAGCAAAAATCAGGCGGAGCGTTACTTGGTGACCGCATCCGCATGAATGCCAATTCGACACCGCGTGTTTATATGCGCAGTCTCGCCACCCGAAAATCGGGCATGGAGCTGTCTGCTGCCTTAAAAGACGCGATTCAAGTAACGCGTTCTGCCCATTTTGATTTGATTATTGTGGAAACGAGCGGGATTGGTCAGGGGGATGCGCAGGTCACAGAAGTGTGCGACGTCTCCATGTACGTCATGACGAGTGAATTCGGGGCACCATCTCAGTTGGAAAAGATTGATATGCTCGACTTTGCTGATGTGATCGCGATCAACAAATTTGAGCGTAAAGGCTCAGAGGACGCTCTTCGTGAGGTTCGCAAACAATATCGACGCAATCATCAGCTTTTTGAGCTGCCGGATGAGAAGGTTCCTGTGTATGGTACGATTGCGAGTCAGTTTAACGATCCGGGAACGAATGTGTTGTTTGCTGCCTTGATGCATCGAATTGTAGAAAAGACTAGCGTTGACTGGTCTGTAGAGAATTTGGATACGACTCCTGTAAAGATTCATAAAACTTCGTTGATTCCGACAGAGAGAATCAATTATTTGCAAGACATTGCCAACACCGTCCGCCAATACCGTGCCTATGCCGAAGAGCAGTCGTTGATTGCACGCAAGCTGTTCCAGTTGCAGGGTGCAAAGGAGACGGTGCTGGCCTCGGGAGATTCGGCAGCTGCCGAGTTGGTGGCGGTGCTGGATAAACAAATCGTTCTCTTTGAAGAAAAGCTGCATCCGGAGTGCCGACGTATCCTAGAAAATTGGCCCAAGCTCAAGGAAGCGTATCGGAAGGATCAATTCGTCACGAAAATTCGCGACAAGGAACTGGTTACCAAGCTGTTCAGCGAATCGTTGTCGGGTACACGCATTTCAAAAGTAGCCGTCCCTGATTACGAGGATTGGGGCGAAATTTTAAAGTGGTCGTTAAAAGAAAATGTTCCAGGTGAATTCCCGTATACCGCAGGAGTATTTCCGTTTAAACGCGAGGGAGAAGATCCCAAGCGACAATTTGCAGGCGAAGGTACTCCGGAGCGGACGAACAGACGCTTCCACTTCCTGTCTCAAAATGATGAAGCGAAGCGACTCAGTACGGCTTTTGACTCGGTTACGCTGTATGGTGAGGACCCTGACTACCGCCCGGACATTTACGGAAAAATCGGTACGAGTGGGGTCAGCATTTGCACCCTGGATGACATGAAAAAGCTGTACGCCGGCTTTGACCTTTGTGCACCTAGCACTTCTGTGTCCATGACCATCAACGGTCCCGCGCCCATGATTTTGGCCATGTTCATGAATACGGCGATTGAGCAGCAACTGAATGCTTTTGTTCAAAAAGAAGGGCGTCAGCCTACCGAGGACGAAGCGAAGCAAATCAGAGCGTACACGCTGTCGACTGTTCGCGGAACCGTTCAGGCAGATATTTTGAAAGAGGATCAGGGGCAAAACACGTGTATCTTCTCGACAGAATTTGCCTTGCGGATGATGGGGGATATCCAGCAGTATTTTATCGACCAGAAAGTGCGGAACTACTACTCTGTGTCCATTTCCGGCTATCACATTGCGGAGGCAGGGGCGAATCCGATTACGCAGCTTGCGTTTACGCTATCTAACGGATTTACCTATGTTGAGTACTATTTAAGCCGCGGCATGAACATCGATGACTTTGCGCCGAACCTGTCCTTCTTCTTCTCTAATGGTCTCGATCCGGAATACACCGTGATTGGACGTGTGGCTCGCCGGATTTGGGCAACCGTGATGAAAAATCGTTATGGTGCAAATGACCGCAGCCAAAAGCTGAAGTACCACATCCAGACGTCCGGCCGTTCCTTGCATGCGCAGGAGATGGATTTCAACGATATCAGAACGACCTTGCAGGCCTTGATTGCCATTTACGACAACTGTAATTCTCTCCATACGAATGCCTACGACGAAGCGATTACGACCCCGACAGAGAACTCTGTGCGACGGGCAATGGCGATTCAGATGATCATCAACAAGGAAATGGGACTCGCGAAAAATGAGAACCCACTTCAAGGGGCATTCATCATCGATGAGTTGACTGATCTGGTAGAAGAGTCAGTTATGCAAGAGTTCGAGCGGATCAGTTCTCGCGGAGGCGTTCTGGGAGCGATGGAGACTCAATACCAGCGCGGCAAAATTCAAGACGAGTCCATGTATTACGAAATGAAAAAGCATACGGGCGAGCTTCCAATTATTGGGGTAAACACGTTCATTAATCCGAATGCATCTGAGGACGATTACGAGATTGAATTGGCTCGGGCGACCGAAGAGGAAAAAGAACAGCAAATCATTAATCTCCGGGCATTCCAGGAGCGCCACAAGGATGTGTCTGCGGCTGCGCTGCGGCGTCTGCAAGAAGTGGCTATGGCGGGAGAGAACATCTTTGCCGAGCTGATGGAGACGGTCAAAGTAGCATCGCTTGGACAAATCAGTGGTGCCTTGTATGAAGTGGGCGGCCAATACCGCAGAAATATGTAGCAACAGAGTAATTGGCTTAAAAGAAATCCTAGGGTAACGTGGAAAGATTCGAAAATCACACAAGGACCACTTCTTTGTTACGAGGTGGTCCTTGTCTTATTCTAAAATGTAAAACAAGAGTAGAAGTTTAACTTCTACTCTTAAGACTGTAGAGAAACCCCGCTATTTTCGGGGTTTCTTTCATTAGGAAGAAAATTTGTGAATGCAAAACAAACCTCCAGCTCCACATTTCTAGTGGTTTTGAAGGTTTGTTTGGAGAGGATGATTTAGCATCCTAGCAAATTTTTCGTGTATTGCTGGTACCCTCATCCCCTAAATGATTCTTTTTCCTAGCAGCAAGTAAATTTAAGAGGGTTCTGCAAGTTATGTTTTGCTGTCCCCTTTTCTAGAATACAAAACACATTAATGGTGCAGGGAGGATCAATGAAACCGTTTTTAGAATCATTCTTGACACCAATTAACTTTGAAAATTGATCTAACATAGTCATAACCTCCATATTTTTACATTTTTTTACTTTCGATTCAATTATAAGAATTGCAACAAAAACTGTCAAATGATATATTATTTACAAATATTTACCAAAATAGAGTTTGAGGGAGGTTTCTGTGTACGTTCTCATTCCACTAACGGTAGCAGTTGCTTTATTCGGCATGCAACTCTATTCATACCGAAAGTTCAGGAATATCGTTACTCTCTTTTCTGTAGAAGATTCTTTTTTTTCACTCCTAAACCAGTATTTTATCGGTGTAAATCTCAAAGAGTCACTTATATTCCCCACGCATTTTTCACAAACACCAACCATTGTCATGTTCGCTGCCCCCTCATGTGATACATGCCATCATGAAGTAGAAAGATACTTAACCCATATCAAGAAAAAAACAACCAACCTTCCTTTCTTATGTGCGGTTAAGCAGGATGATTCTGACTATCAGCACTTTATCGACACATTTAGCGGAAAAATTACGATGGTTCCCGTCGACAAAAAAACCATGAGCGAATTACAAATCCTCAACTTCCCAAGCCTGTTTATTGTTGACTCACAGGGGATCATTCGATATGTAGGACGCTCAGTTGGTGAGCTAGTAGACATCTTGAAGCACAAGGAGAAGCAAGAGCTCCACAACATCCAATAAAACTAGAAAAGGTGTTCCTCATGATTGTTCAATCATTTATCAAGCTGTTCACTTTCTTATGGGCACATGCCCGGCTACTTCTCGCGCTTCTAGTTTGCTTAACAATCATGATTGGTTTACTACCAGTAGCCACCCTTTGGCTATCCAAAGAAATGATCAATGAGGTCGCGAAAATCATTCAACTCCAAGTGGGTGATTATCGTTATGCTTTTTTCTTACTCTCACTTCAATTTTTAATAGCGATGGCTACATCTGTGCTTCTCAATATCCAACAATACCTGAATGGAAAGCTTGAAAATGTTTTGGAACTCGCGGCACAATCACTTGTACTTCAAAAGGTAGAAGCGGTACCGCTTTTCTATTTTGATATTCCCGATTTTTACAATCATTTAGAGAGAGTTCACTTGAATGTGGGCACACGCTTTTTATCACCACTCACGATCCTACTAGAGATCGTTAGAGCCAGCATTACTATTTTCAGTTTCTTGCTCTTTTTGTTTACCGTTCACTGGAGCCTCGTCATTTTAAGTCTGATCGCGGCAATTCCCGTCTTCTTTGTTCAAATTCGGTTTGGCAGTATCAATTATTGGCTCAGATACGGCTTAACCCCCTTAATTCGCGACATACAATATACCAGTTTTTTATTGAAAGATCGGCAGTCAGCCAAGGAAATTCGACTATTTGGCTTAGGTCAAATGCTACTGAAAAGATGGTCAACCTCCATTACCCACCAGTTCACTGAAACATTAAAGGTGCTGCGAAAGCAACAAGCAACTGAGGTCGGCCTAGATGGGTTTACCGCACTTTTGTACTTTGGGACAGCTGGAATTATCATCTGGTTAATCCGTACCACCTCTATGCAAATCGGTGAGTTTGTAGCAATCGGACAAGCTGTGCAGGGAACACAAGGATTGACCAATCAGCTATCTAACCAGTTTGCCAAAATATTTGGAGAGATTCTTTATATAAACGATTTTTTTTATTTCATCGAATATGAACACCCTGAAAAGGATGCAAGCGACGAAGGCTCGGCTCTCTTTCCTGCACCGCTACAACAGGGCATTTTTATAAAAGGATTGTCATTTACCTACGTGAATACGACAAATCCTGTTCTAAGGGATATTCACTTGCACATACGGCCTGGTGAAAAAATCGCAATCGTCGGTGAAAATGGCTCGGGTAAATCAACCTTAGTCAAATGTGTGATGGGGTTGTATCCCATATCACAGGGTGACATTTCCTTCGATGGCCTCAGTATTAGCCAGATCAAACCTGATGATTTACGCAAAAATATGACCGTGATCTTCCAGGACTTCATCAAATATGCCTATACGTTACAAGATAATATTGGTTTTGGTGATACCGAACGAATAAACGATCTAAAATGGATGCAAGAAGTTGCCGCTACAGCTGGCGTGGATCAAATCGTTTCCAAACTTCCAGATGGCTACCAAACCTATTTAAGTCGCTATTTGCAAGAGGGAACCGATCTTTCTGGAGGACAATGGCAAAAAATTGCCTTGGCTCGTGCTCTATTTCGAAATAGTGATATTGTGATTTTAGATGAGCCAACAGCAGCTCTTGATCCCATGACTGAGCTTTCTGTATACCAACTCGTACGAAATCTGACCGAAAATAAAACAACCCTATTTGTCTCACACCGTATGGCTGCCGCTAAAATGGCAGATCGGATTATCGTGATGAAGGATGGTCAGTTAGTCGAGTCTGGAACGCATGATGAACTGATTTCACGTAATAAAGAATATGCGCAGATGTATCATGCTCAAGCACAATGGTATGCAACACCAGTGGAAAGCAGGTGAAAAATTGGAAATCGCATCCTTTATCTTTCGCATGATTCTAGCACTGTTGTTTATAAGCTCGTCTGTATCAAAAATCAAAAACAGAACGACTCATGCTTCAATTGTAAAAGACTACAAAATACTGCCTGAACGATCTATTAGATTTTTTGCCGTCCTCGACACTTATTCTGAATTGCTGATTGGATTGCTACTCATTTTCGGGCTGTACTATTCTTGGGCAGCTCTGGCTGGTAGTGGTTTACTACTCCTGTATAGCGTGGCTATTGTGGTCAATTTATTGCGCGGAAGACGAGAAATATCATGTGGTTGCGGTGGCATCGTCGGCAATCACAATCTATCATGGGTACTGGTCAGCCGAAACGTTTTGCTCATTGCGATGTGTCTCTGGGTCTATCAAATACCGACCACCTATGGGAATCTCTCATGGGCATTAGAAACAGGGAATTTCAGGACCGTATATGGAGAAGAGTACTGGACGTTAATGATCATCGTATTGTTGTCCACACTTGTGATTCTGATTGGTCAACATCTAGGGAGCATTCGGAAGAAAGTACACGAGCTAGTCGCACAAAAGTAAATATCATTCCCTCACGAAAAAGGAGAGATCCTCTGTGGAAACGTTTATACAATGGTCTGTGATTGCGTTATGGGTATTTGTCATTGTGCAATTCGTCGTTATTTACCTGCTAACAAAACTAGTAGCAGATTTTATCAATAAATTACAAGCAAAAGAAAAAGAACCGAGTGTAGACAACTGGATAGGCTCCAGAGCCCCGGTTCTGATCGATAACAGTCCGTCTGGAACAAGCATTGATTTTACAGAGATGAAAAGCCACTCTACACTTGCACTTTTCACGGCAGAAGGTTGTCCCATATGCCAGCAAATTATTCCACATTTAGAGAAGGTAAAACTACGATTTCCTCAGCTTAAATTACTAGTTGTTTATTCAGGAAAGCTCATTCACGACACTCAAAACCAGGACGATATTCAGTATATCAACTCTTCCATTTCGTTTTCAATGTACCAAATCGATGCCATCCCATCTGCTGTCCTGATCGACAAAAAAGGAATTATCCTTGCCAAAGAATCGGTTCCTACCTTTCATTATCTACTGGCATTGCTTGAAAAACATGTGCATATCGAAGCGGACACCTCGGAGTTCATTCCTGCGTCGCTCTCAACAAATCTAGGAGAAAATAAAGCAAATAAAATTGCCCCTCAACCATATTCATGACTGTAGAAAACCTACCATTCATATTTTAAGAATATTACAGTAAATTAACGCGGTGTCGTGTGTAATAATGAAGAGTAGAAGTTAAACTTCTACTCTTCATTATATTATCTATCGTACGTTACTTTTCCAAAATGTTATGTAATAAAAATTTGTATGTCCATTCCAAATGGTCGTTTGTTAGCACTTATCTTAGCCCCCAACTGTTTAATCAGTGGTTGGTATAGGGGTGAGTTCATTATTAAGGAAATTTACGACCATTACCTAATAAAAAGAGTCTCGCTTGTTTGAAAGCCTTGCATTTTCGGCTAAAATAAGGAATACTGTATGTTAGCCTTCGTATGTTGTGCGTTGTGTAATTAGGGATTTTGACATCATTTATGAATGACTTATACAAACCTGCGTCCCCCGAACAGGGCACCGGGTCAGTATTCAAATCAATCGTTTTCATATGGAAAGGACGTGCCCTGAGTGAGTCAATTGTTTGCTCATATTGATTCCGAGAAACTGAGTGAGATGGCGTTAGTTGACATTGCGTATGAAATTTTGCGTGAAACTAACCGCACTTACAACTTCCGCGAGCTGATGAATGAACTGGTTGCAGTGCGCAAGCTGACTGATGAACAACTCATGGCAATCATCGCGCAAGTATACACAGAAATTAACATTGATGGCCGCTTCGTGTGCCTCGGTGACAATGTATGGGGATTGAAACGCTGGTACCCAACCGACACCGTGGAAGAAACCCAAGAGGGTGGCGGAACGAAGAAGAAGAAAATCGTCACGGAAGACGACTTCGACGATTACGATTCCGAAGACGAAGGTGTCGAGGAATACGAGGAAGACGATGTTGTCATCTTTGAGGACGAAGAGGAATTCGTCGACGAAGATTCTGAAATCGAAGAAGAAGAAATCGATGGAGAAATCGACGAGGAAGAACTCGAAGACGAAGATGATGAGATGTTCGAAGAAGACGAAGAGCTTGCGGAAGAGGAATCTGACGAAGAGCTCGACGAGGAAGACGATAAATAGGTCCTTGACTTCCGCTTAAGGGACAGATAAAATACTCCTTGGGCTTCACATGAAGAAGGATCAAATATGGGAAACTATAAAACAAAAGTGCCCCTACCCCATTTCTTTACGGGATAGGACTCGCTTTTGTTTTTCTTTTTTTTTGGAGCCGTCTTCATTCGATTTTTATAACAACTTAAGGGTGAGGGAAAGAGGGGACGTTAACGATGACGAAGTATATTTTTGTGACAGGCGGGGTTGTATCCTCGTTGGGAAAAGGAATTACAGCGGCTTCTCTGGGCCGACTCTTGAAAAATAGGGGTCTGAAGGTAACCATCCAGAAGTGTGACCCATACATCAACGTTGACCCGGGAACGATGAGTCCGTATCAACACGGGGAAGTTTTCGTAACGGACGATGGTGCGGAAACAGACCTGGACTTGGGCCACTATGAGCGCTTTATCGATATCAACCTGAGCGCTAACTCCAATATGACAACTGGTAGAATTTACTCGACTGTCATTGCCAAAGAACGCCGTGGCGACTATTTGGGAGGAACCGTTCAAGTTATTCCTCACATCACGAACGAAATCAAAGATCGCATTTTCCGTGCAGGTCGCGAAACCGGGGCAGATGTAGTGATTACCGAGATCGGTGGAACTGTTGGGGATATCGAGAGCTTGCCATTCCTTGAATCCATTCGCCAGATCAAAAGTGACATCGGTCGTGAAAACGTCATGTACATTCACGTAACCCTGGTACCATATATCAAGGCAGCAGGTGAAATGAAAACCAAGCCTACGCAACACAGCGTGAAAGAACTGCGCAGCTTGGGTATTCAACCAAATGTGATCGTGACACGTACCGAGCAACCGATGACGCAAGAAATGAAAGACAAGTTGGCTCTGTTCTGTGATATCGATAAAAACGCGGTAGTGGAATGTATAGACGCGGACAGCCTTTACGATGTACCACTGCAATTGCAAGCACAAGGGTTGGACGATTACGTATGCCGTCACTTGGGTCTGACTTGCCAAGAAGCGGATATGACAGAGTGGAAATCGCTCGTATCGAAAATCAAAAACCTGTCCAAAACGACTACCATTGCAATCGTTGGTAAATATGTAGAATTGCATGATGCGTACTTGTCCGTAGCAGAAGCGCTGTATCATGGTGGCTATGCGAACGATTCCAAAGTAGAAATCAAATGGGTACACGCGGAAGAAGTTACGCCAGAAAATGTTGGCGAACTGCTCGGTGATGTAAATGGTATCCTCGTACCAGGCGGCTTTGGCGATCGTGGTATCGAAGGTAAAATCATCGCTACACGCTATGCTCGTGAAAATAAAGTGCCATTCCTCGGAATTTGCTTGGGTATGCAAATCGCTGTGATCGAGTTCGCTCGCCACGTAGCGGGTATGGACGGCGCAAACAGCTCCGAGATCAACCCGAATACAGCATATCCGGTTATTGACCTCTTGCCAGAGCAAAAAGATATCGAGGACAAGGGCGGTACAATGCGTCTGGGTCTCGGTCCAACCAAAGTGGAAGAAGGCACGCTGACTGAGGCTGCATACGGAAGTACCCTGGTTTATGAACGTCATCGTCATCGCTATGAAGTGAACAACGAATATCGTGATCAATTGGCGCAAATGGGCTTGCGTTTTGCGGGTACAACTCCAGATGGTCGACTGGTTGAAATCGTGGAAGTTCCAGAACATCCATGGTATGTAGCGACACAGTTCCACCCAGAGTTCACATCCCGTCCGAACCGTCCACAGCCATTGTTCCGTGACTTCGTGAAGGCTTCCCTGAACAAATAACATAGTTCCATAAATAAAAGACGCACCCGCGATGTAAAGTCGCAGGTGCGTTTTGTGCTTTCAAAAGCAGATCAATGGAACAAGGGCGATAGCCAGGCTACCCAGTAGGCGGCCGGAATGAGCAGGAATTGAGCCAAAATCGTTCCGATAAAACGTGAGAACATCAGCCACAGGTACATGTCGCGAATCGATTGCTGCGTGGTTTTCCCTTGCATTGCTTTTTCTGTCAGAAGGGCAATTTGCGGGTCTACTAGAATCGTCATGAAAATCGTGGCAAAACCGTTGATTAATCCAGAAGACATCAAAACGGTTGCTTTGTAATCCGGGGCTAGTAATGTCGCGTATAACACGGACAGTACGCTGCTTGTGTAGATAGCTGTCCCAAATGCATTTAATAACAGTAATCGTTTGGGAATGCCTTTGATTCGAAAACGAGAGATGGCTTGCCAGCTAGGAATCCGGACATGATGGTGAACACGTCGGATGGTTTCAACAGTAACAGCCGTGCGAATCATTTGCGGAATCGAGCCCGCTAACTCCAAGTGCGAGATCATTCGTTTCGATATTTGGACGAAAGTGGGAAACAGTACGATAGCCGCCAAGGTTCCGAGCGAGGACGCTGCAATAATCACGTGCAACTGTGTGCTAGGATCAACGTGCTCGATCGCAGCTTGATCCATCAATCCCCCAGTGAATGGTCCTTGAATCAGGTTGGAAGTACGGGAGAGGAGCAATACGATCCCGACCAGAGACATCGCTACAGCAATCCTGCCCGTTTGTACCCCTGCAAAACGGATTCCGTAGGTAAGTGTCTCTGTCGTATGGATAATAAATGTTAACAAGCAAATCAGCCACAGAGCATCCATAGTAAGTATCTGGCTCCTTGTGTGTAGGGGAAATTGGTTTTTCCCATTATACTCGAAATGAGGCTTATGGGAAATTTTAAGCAGACGTTCAGCAAAAAAGGTGAAGGAGTTTCCTGATTTTAGGCGAACCCATAATAATTAAGAAAACGCATTCGTCAGGGGGGAATCAGAATGTTCGACAAGCAAGATAAAAAGGTACTGGTTGTGGATGACCAGTATGGGATTCGCATTTTACTGTATGAGGTGCTGGGAAAAGAAGGGTACAAGACCTTTCAGGCAGCAAACGGGAAAATGGCATTGGAAATCGTGGAAAAAGAATCGCCAGATTTGGTTATCCTCGACATGAAGATCCCTGGGATGGATGGTATTGAGATCTTGAAACACATCAAGAAGATCAATCAGGAAATCAAAGTCATCATGATGACAGCTTACGGAGAGCTGGACATGATCAAAGAAGCAACACAACTGGGAGCATTGACTCATTTTACAAAGCCGTTTGATATCGATGAACTACGAATGGCAGTGCATCAGCAATTAGCTTGTTAAGAACTGACTGCTAAGGTCAGGGTACAAGCGTCCCTGTTAACAAATGCTTGTCTGTGGTATAATAAGCCACATGACTGAAGTCTGCTAGAGGAGGATTTACAAAATGCCACTGGTACCTATGACCGCTTTTACCGAAGACGTCAAAAAGCATAAATACGCCGTCGGACAATTTAACCTGAACAATCTGGAGTTTACTCAAGCGATTACTGAAGCTGCGATGGAAGAAAAATCGCCTGTGATCTTTGGTGTTTCTGAGGGTGCACTGAAATACATGGGGATCGATTATACAGTAGCGATTGCAAAAGTGGCTGCTGAACGCGCAGGAGTCCCTGTAGCATTGCATCTTGACCATGGTAGCAATTTCGACATGGTAATGAAGTGCATTCGCGCTGGGTTCTCTTCTGTTATGTTCGATGGTTCCCATCATTCGTTTGAAGATAACCTTCGCCTGACCAAACAGGTTGTAGAGGCTGCTCACGCTGTTGGCGTATCGGTAGAAGGTGAACTCGGTACCATCGGTGGGGTAGAAGACGACCTGTCTGTTGACGAGGAAGATGCTACCCTGGCAAATCCTGAGGAAGCAATCCGCTTCTGGGAAGAAACAAAAGTAGACTACGTAGCGATTGCTGTAGGTACAGCACATGGTATGTACAAAGGAGTTCCAAAAATCCGCTACGACATTATCGAAAAAGTAGCGAGCAACATTGGAGCGCCGATCGTTCTTCACGGTGGTTCCGGCGTACCAGACGAAGCGATTATCGAATCCATCCGTTTGGGCGTAGGAAAAATCAATGTAAATACAGAAAGCCAAGTCGCATGCACGGAAACAGTTCGCAAAGTGCTAGCTGCCAAGCCGAATGAGATCGATCCACGCAAATACCTGAGCCCTGCTCGCGATGCGATCAAGGAAGTAGTAAAAGGAAAAATGCGCTTGTTCGGAAGTAGCAACCGCGCGTAACTGGGAGGATAATCATGCGTTTTTTGATTGATACAGCAAACGTTGAAGAAATCCGCGAGATTCACGAATGGGGAGTTCTGGCGGGCGTAACGACAAATCCGTCTCTGGTTGCCAAAGAAGGACGCGATTTTGTAGAAACCCTGAAAGAAATTCTCGATATTGTTGACGGTCCGATTAGTGCCGAAGTCATCAGTACAGATGCAAAAGGCATGATCGAAGAGGGAGATAAGCTCGCTGCTCTTTCGAAAAACATCGTCATCAAGCTGCCAATGACCGCAGAAGGTTTGAAGGCAACCAAGTATTTCGCTAAACGCAAAATCAGAACAAACGTAACACTGGTGTTCTCCGCGAATCAGGCACTTTTGGCTGCGCGCGCAGGTGCGAGCTTCGTGTCTCCGTTCTTGGGACGCCTGGATGATATTGGTCAAGATGGCATGCAATTGATCGAAGATATTGCTGAAATCTTTTCTGTTCACGGTATCGACACCGAGATCATTGCGGCATCTGTGCGCCACCCTGTTCACGTAACGGAGGCAGCACGCCGTGGTTCTCACTTCGCTACCATTCCAGCGAAAGTATTTAAACAACTCATTGCCCATCCACTGACAGACAGTGGCTTGGAGAAATTCCTCGCTGACTGGGCAAGTATGCAAAAATAAGGACACGTGTTGAAAGTCCAAGCACCTTTTCCATCGGGGAAGGTGCTTCTTTCCCGATTACGCCTGAGGAGAGCAAAGCATGGATAAGCTGATCATCAACGGTGGAAAACCGCTCGCGGGGACGGTGACCATCAGCGGAGCAAAAAACAGCGCAGTCGCACTCATCCCAGCAGCGTTGCTGGCAGATGGACCCGTTGTTATTGAGAATCTCCCCCGTATTCAGGATGTAGGTATCTATCACGAGCTCTTGCGGGAAATGGGAGCTGACGTGCTGTTCGAAGAAGATTGGATGGAAATCGACGGACGTAGTATGAGGCTGATGCTCATGCCAAATGGTCGCATCAAAAAGCTCCGTGCCTCGTACTATTTGTGGGGAGCCTTGCTCGCCAAGTTCGGTGAAGCCCAGGTTGGCTTGCCGGGTGGCTGTGATTTGGGCCCGCGTCCAGTAGATTTGCATATCAAAGGCTTTGAAGCGATGGGCGCCGAGGTGGAGAACAAAAACGGCGTCATGACTATCCGTGCCCAAAATGGACGCTTGCAGGGTGCGCGAATCTATCTCGATCTGGTCAGTGTTGGTGCCACCATTAACATCATGCTGGCTGCTGCCAAAGCAGATGGTGTGACCATTATTGAAAACGCTGCCCGTGAGCCTGAGATCGTCGATGTAGCAACCTTGCTCAATAATATGGGAGCAAACATCAAAGGCGCCGGAACGGACATGATCCGCATTCAAGGCGTAGAACGCTTGCGCGGATGCCGTCATACGATTATCCCCGATCGGATCGAAGCGGGGACGTACATGATTGCGGCAGCAGCTACCAACGGCAATGTGATGGTGGAGAATGTCATTCCAAAGCATTTGGAGTCTGTAACGGCCAAGCTGCGCGAAATCGGTGTGCAAGTGGTAGAAGAGGATGACAGCATCCAAGTCATCGGACATGATTCTTATCGATCAATCGACGTGAAAACGAGTCCGTATCCGGGTTTTCCAACGGATCTCCAGCAGCCGATCACGACCTTGCTGACTCTTGCTAAAGGCTCGAGCATCGTGACGGACAATATTTACAGCTCGCGTTTTCGTCATGTAGATGAACTGCGCCGTATGGGAGCTTCCTTGAAGATTGAAGGAAGATCCGCTGTCATCGAAGGCGGAAGCAAACTGAATGGTGCCAAAGTGGTAGCTTCGGATTTGCGTGCGGGAGCAGCTCTGTTCATTGCCGGCTTGGCAACGAACGGCACGACAGAATTAGAAGGACTCGAACATATAGATCGTGGCTACGAAAACTTGGTGGGCAAGCTGCAAGCCTTGGGAGCCGATATTACTCGGGTAGGTCTGCAGAGCATGGAAAACCACCAGCGTTAACCAATCACCAGGAGAGGAGTCTTCCAGAATGGAACGGAGTTTAACACTTGAACTGGTACGTGTGACTGAAGCCGCTGCTTTGGCTTCTGCCAGTTGGATGGGTCTCGGAAAAAAAGATGAGGCTGATGATGCGGCAACGACCGCAATGCGCAATGAATTTATGAAAGTGCCGATGGATGGCGTCGTAGTAATTGGCGAGGGCGAAATGGACGAAGCGCCAATGCTGTACATCGGTGAGCGTCTGGGCCAGGGAGTGGCTCCGGCAGTCGATGTGGCTGTTGACCCTTTGGAGGGAACAAATATCCTCGCAAAAGGTACATGGGGAGCGATTTCGGTCATTGCCATTGCAGACCGAGGAAATTTGTTGCATGCTCCTGACATGTATATGGAGAAAATGGCAGTAGGGCCTAAAGCAGTCGGCAAAGTCGATATCAACGCACCGGTTCGTGATAACCTGAAAGCGGTAGCGCAGGCACAGGGGAAAGATATCAGCGATTTGGTCGCTATTGTGCTTGACCGTGATCGTCACTCTCAGGTGATCCACGAAATTCGTGAGGCAGGCGCGCGTATTCGACTCATCTCAGACGGAGACGTAGCCGCTGCGATCAACACTGCATTCCCTGATACAGGTGTAGACATTTTGTTCGGTTCTGGAGGAGCTCCGGAAGGTGTTCTGGCAGCAGTTGCCCTGAAATGCCTCGGGGGAGAAATCCAGGGTAAGCTCTTGCCGCAAAATGAAGAAGAGATTAAACGCTGTGTTAAAATGGGATTGACTAACCCTCATCAAGTCCTATTCATGGACGACTTGGTGAAAGGTGATGACGCCATTTTTGCAGCGACAGGTGTGACGGATGGCGAGTTGCTCAAAGGGGTTCGCTTCCAAGGAACTCGTGCGACGACTAATTCCGTTGTTATGCGTGCGAAAACCGGAACGGTACGTTTCATTGAAGGGAACCACCGCTTAGAACGCAATCCGAGTAACGGTTTGTAAGAAAACAATTTTCGCATTTATATGTTGAGCTAGGTTTTTTAAGAGTAAATAAAGAGTGGTGGATGTATGTTACTTTCTGAACTAGAAGAAAAGAAGCTGACCGATCTCTATAAGCTGGCCAAGGAATACCATATTCCGTACTACTCCCAGCTGAAGAAGAAGGAATTGATTTTCGCGATTCTTCGAGCACGGGCGGAGCGGGATGGTCTCATGTTTATGGAGGGGGTTCTCGAAATATTGCCGGAGGGATACGGCTTCCTCCGCCCCATTAACTATCTCCCTAGCTCGGAAGATATCTACATCTCCCAATCGCAGATTCGCCGTTTTGATCTGCGGATGGGGGATGTGGTATCAGGAAAAGCAAGACCACCGAAGGAGAATGAACGTTACTTTGGACTCCTTCAAGTAGAGGCAGTGAACGGAGAAGACCCTGAGACAGCCGCAGAGCGTCTTCATTTCCCCGCATTGACACCGTTGTATCCTCAAACCAAGCTTGTACTGGAGACAGCTCCTGCACGTGTTTCCACTCGCCTGATGGATCTTCTCTCTCCTGTTGGACTGGGTCAGCGTGGATTGATTGTGGCTCCGCCAAAAGCGGGGAAAACCATGCTGATCAAAGAGATTGCCAACAGCATTACCGAAAGCCGCCCGGATATCCACTTGTTTGTCTTGCTCATTGATGAGCGTCCGGAAGAGGTGACGGATATGCAGCGATCTGTCAAAGGAGAGGTGGTTGCCTCGACTTTTGACGAGTTGCCTGAGAATCACATCAAAGTTGCTGAGCTTGTCTTGGAGCGTGCAAAGCGATTGGTTGAGCACAAAAAAGACGTGGTGATCCTGCTGGATTCCATTACACGTCTCGCTCGTGCTTACAACTTGGTTATTCCTCCAAGTGGTCGAACATTGTCCGGTGGTATTGATCCGGCAGCCTTCCATCGTCCGAAGCGCTTTTTTGGTTCTGCGCGGAACATTGAAGAAGGCGGCAGCTTGACCATTTTGGCGACTGCTTTGGTTGAGACCGGCTCACGTATGGACGATGTGATCTATGAGGAGTTCAAAGGAACCGGAAACATGGAGCTTCATTTGGATCGCAAGCTGGCGGAGCGCAGAATTTTCCCGGCGATCGATATCCGTCGTTCGGGTACGCGTCGCGAAGAGCTTTTGCTCACCAAAGAAGAGCTGGATAAGCTGTGGATGATCCGGAAGAACATGAATGAAACAAATGAGTTTGTCGACTCCTTTATTAAAAAGTTGGCAGATACAAAAACAAACGAAGAATTTTTGCAAACCCTTGAGTCTAAGCAACAGGGCAGAGGGAAAGCAGCTAGCACGACGGTGAGTTCATGATGACTCACCGTCATTTTTTTTGTGGCGTTGGCATACCGTTAGGAAGGGAGCTGGAAAAGAAGGAGGAGATGCTTTGTGGAGTACGTGCAAGTTAGCGCTCCGGTGGAGTCACAGATGGAAGCAAAAAAAGCAGTCGTGGAGCAGGCGCTATTTCAAGCGTTTAATCCCTATGCTAGTCTGGCTTCACCTGCACCAGCGACAAAAGGAAATTCAGTGATGTACGCTGTTCGGCAAGGAGATACGCTATCCGGTATTGCCCAGCGTTACGGTCTTTCTTTAAAAAATCTGGTAGAGGCTAATAGCATTACGAACCCCCATCTTTTAAGCGTGGGCATGAAGCTAATCATCAAGCGTGATGAAGTCGGACATATGGTGAAACGCGGAGAAACACTGGATTACATAGCAAGGCGGTACGGTGTAAGTCGGGAATCGTTAATCGAACGAAATCCGCTGCTAAAATGGCTGTCGGACAACCTGTATGTAGGGCAGGTTGTGTATGTCCCCATCGCTAAAGGCAATCCGATGTTGGGCAACGATCCTCAGCAGAAGCGAAGTGCCGTTCAAGCGGCAAGTCGGCAAGTCATCACGAGGATTCGCGCTGGTCTAAGTTGGCCTGTCAGAGAAGCTACGATTACAAGCGGATTTGGAGCGCGTTGGGGAAAAACACACAAGGGTGTGGATTTGTGGAATGAACAGGAATCAAAGACCCCGATCTTGGCAGCGAGGGCAGGAGTTGTTGTGGAGGCAGGCGCCAACCGGTCAGGGTACGGGCGGATGGTCGTGATTGATCACGGCGATGGCTTGCAAACCTTTTATGCCCATATGCGTCTGTTGCTGGTGTCACCTGGTCAAAACGTAGAAGCGGGTGAGATATTGGGATACATGGGGCAAACGGGTAATTCTACGGGGTACCACTTGCACTTTGAAGTGCGACAGGATGATGTGCCGATCAATCCACTTCCCTATCTTGGCAGGTAACCCTATACAATTTACATTGCTTTTTCAATGCGATACAATGGGCAAAGCAAAGAAGCGAGGCGATTTTCCCATGTATTTAGTTTACGCAGATGAAAAAGGCAATGTATACGACCACCCAGGTCTTTTTGCAGTGGCTCGTAACGGAGATATATTGACAGAAATTCTGGAAGAAGAACTGATCCCACTCCCAGAAGGATCGACGTTGGTTAGTTTGCCGGACACCGAGCCGATCGGAATGGACCCTGACACAGGGGAAATGGTCAAGTTGGATGGCTGTACAGCAGTAGGCGCACTTGTGCCACAAGGAATTACAAGACTCTTGCTGCCAGGCTACGTGAAAACGAACAAGGAAAGCAAGCTGCCATTGTTCGGCTACTCCGCAGTTGTCTGGAAGGATAACCGTTTCTGGGTAACGGGTCGAGCGAGTGACGATATTTACAAATGGGACCCGTTGAACTTCCCGATGGATGAACTGCGCCAGCGAGTGGCAAAGACGTTGGAGACGTTTCCGCAAAACCGCATTTTGAACCACTTGTCCCACTGTGCGTTGGAATACGAATGCTTAACGGCCTCCAATAACTTTTTCAACCGCTGGGAAGGCAGCTTGCCTGTTTCCTATACCTGTAATGCAGGGTGCTACGGCTGTATTTCCGAGCAACCAGATGACAGTGGATTCCCTTCTCCACAGACGCGGATGAATTTCAAGCCGACAGAGGACGAGCTGGTGGAAGTCATGCTGCACCATCTGAAGACACCGGAGAGCATCATCAGCTTTGGACAGGGTTGTGAGGGTGAGCCTTCTACGATGGCTTCCATCATTGTTCCTGCTATGCGTCGGGTACGGGAAACGACAGATATGGGCTTTATCAACATCAATACGAATGCGGGCTTGACGGATCACATCAAAGGCATTGTCGATGCTGGTCTTGATCTGATGCGCGTGAGTATTATCAGCGCGATTGACGAACACTATAATGCTTACTATCGCCCGCGCAACTACACGTTGGAAAATGTAGCGCGTTCTGCTGAGTACGCTGCATCCAAGGGTGTGTATACGTCCATTAACTACTTGTGCTTCCCTGGTGTATTTGACCGCGAAGAGGAAATGGAAGCGATGATCGAGTTCATTCGCAGAACAGGCATTAAGCTGATTCAGCTGCGGAATCTGAATATCGATCCAGAGAGTTATCTGGCGATGATTCCAAAAGCGCAAGGCGAAGTATTCGGCATGAAGCAAGCCATCGAAATTTATCAGCAGGAACTGCCCGATGTTGTAATCGGTTCGTTTACACATATTCCTCCAGATCAACTCCAGCGCAGGAAAAACATGGCGTAATCGGCCAACCAGTTGCATTTCGGCAGTGTTTCATGCTACTATCTGATATGTGTTTATATAACTCTGTTTCGGCAAACGATTCAGGGCGGAAAGAGGTGTAGAAGAGATGAAACAAAACATTCATCCTAAGTACAACGTAGTTACAGTTAGCTGCGCATGCGGTAACGAATTTGAATCCGGTTCCGTGAAACAAGCGTTGAAAGTGGAGATCTGCTCCAACTGCCATCCTTTCTTCACAGGAAAACAAAAATTCGTTGATGCAGGCGGCCGTGTAGACCGTTTCAAACGCAAATACAATCTGTAAGTATCAGAATGTATGGGAACAACCAGGTAGAGCAATCTGCCTGGTTTTGTCTTTTTCTGGCACTAATTTTTTCGGGAGGACAAACGATGACTGCTATCGTCTGGTTCCGTCGGGATCTGCGCTTGCATGACCATGCTGCTCTGCACGCAGCTATGCTCACAAGCGATCCGATTATTCCTGTTTATATAGTGGAAGATTCGCTTTGTCGTTCTGCGGTTGTAGGAGATAAGCGACTGCATGCGAATTTTGCCGCGATAGCTGCACTCGGCGATACTTTGGCTCAACTGGGAGGACGCCTCTTGATTCGTCACGGCAACCCACAGCAAGTGCTCTGTCAATTAGCGCAAGAGACGGGTGCAGATAAGTTGTTTTTCAATCGGGATTATACGCCAGAGGCTCGCAAGCGAGACGAGCTCGTGTCAGAAGTGTTGAGCAGTCTAGGCGTGTTTGTACATACATGCAAGGATCTGGTTTTGCATGAGCCCGGGGAAATTATGACGAAGCAGCGGACACCGTATGCCGTATTTACACCTTATCGCCGCGTTTGGCAGACGCTGACCAAAGATAGACCGTTTTCTCAGCCGACAAGATGGAATCTATTTGAGCGGTTGAAGGAGTTGGCGAGTGAGCCAGTTCCTACTATGGAAGCGTTTGGACGGCAACGACCGATCGGCCCCGAGTGGGAAATGGAGCAGTTCGGGGAGCTGGCGGCACGTAAACGATTGCAGCAATTTTTAGATGGAGACATTTATACGTATAAAGAACGACGCGACATGCCAGGGGTAAATGCGACCTCCCGGCTGTCTTTTGCCCTAAACGCAGGTACGCTGTCTATACGAACGGTGTATCATAGCGTACAGGAAGTGCTTGCTTCCGCGCGGGGTGAGCAGGTTACCTCGATCGAAGCTTTTCTTACGGAACTCATTTGGAGAGAATTTTATCAGCAGGTGCTTTATTTCCATCCGCACACGACTGACCATGCCTACCTGCCACAATTTGAAACGGTCGCTTGGGAAAATAGGAAGGACCTATTTACCCGTTGGTGTCATGGGGAGACGGGCTACCCGATTGTCGACGCTGCTATGAAGCAGTTGAATGAGACGGGTTGGATGCACAATCGGCTGCGGATGATTACCGCTTCTTTTTTGACAAAGGATTTGCTCGTGGATTGGCGTTGGGGAATGGCCTATTTTGCACAGCAGTTGATCGATTTCGATGAAGCGGCAAACATCGGGGGCTGGCAGTGGAGTGCTTCGACTGGTACCGATGCGCAACCGTATTTTCGGATCTTTCATCCTGTCACACAAGGGGAAAAGTTTGATCCAGACGGCATTTTCGTCAAAAAATATCTTCCCGTATTGCGTGAAGTACCTCTACAATATATTCATAAACCGTGGGACATGCCGGAGCATATCCAAGAGCAAGCAGGCTGTAAGATTGGCTTCGACTATCCGATTCCGTGTGTGGACCATGCACAAAGAAGAAAGCTGGCCATGGCCTTGTTTCAAGAGGCAAAAGACCGCCATCAAAAGACTGAGTAATGACTTTTAGGCAAAGGGAGATAGAGACGTGGCACAACTATATTTTCGGTATGGAGCGATGAATGCTTCCAAATCCATTCAATTATTGACCGTTGCCCACAACTACGAGCAATCGGGGAAAAAAGTAGTAGTGTTTACTCCAGCAGTGGATGATCGCTATGGCGTGGGAAAAGTTGCTTCGCGTGTTGGGATTAGCCGAGAAGCGATTCCGATTAACGAAGAGACCGATCTGTATCAAATCGTAGAGGCAGAGTCAGTCAAGCCGCATTGCGTGTTGGTTGACGAGGCTCAGTTCATCAGCCGCCACCATGTGGATCAGCTCGTCAGGATTGTAGACAAGCTGGGCATCCCTGTAATCGTTTATGGCTTATTGAAAAACTTCAAGAATGAGCTCTTCCCTGGTAGCGCCGCCCTGTTGTGCGAGGCTGACAAAGTAGAAGAGATTAAAACCGTCTGTGTTTACTGCAATAAAAAGGCGACGCATATTCTCAAGTTCAAAAATGGACAACCCGTCTACGCTGGCGAGACGATTGAAATTGCTGGAAATGATACGTACAGCAGCGTCTGTCGCAAGCATTACTATACGCCTCCAGTTGTCGAATAAAGAAAGCAGAAGCCACCCCCTGTTTGTCCCGTGCATGAGCCCAAGAGGCGATGCGCAGACTAAGCAAAACAGGAGGTGGCTTTTTCATGCGGACACAGCCTTTTTGGCGAAGCGCGTTGGTCATACTGGGCGTGGTGACACTGACTTCTGCTCTCACCGTCGGTTGCGGTGGAAATACGGCTAAGCAACAGGGCTATCGTACGGATATGAGGAATACGCAGCACAATATGAAGGTCAGAGGGGATCAAAGCGGAAATACGCTGCAAGGCCGTACCCCTGTTGCTGCTGATCGCGACTCGCTAATGGGGCGCAATCAAAACCCGAACATGGTTACTGGTAAAACGAATGTGCGCAATACGCCAGTCGAAGTGACGAATATGGAGAGGACCGCTATGTCGGTGAAAGGTGTGGAAAATGCACGCATCACACTCAGCGATGCCAATGCATATGTTACTCTTGACCTTGTGCATAACATCACTGCGAATCAAGCGCGTACCATCGAGCAGCAGGTGATTTCACTTCTACGAGAAAGAATTCCAAACTACGATTTTCACTTAACCTCGCATGACGGTTACCATCGCTGACAGGTGAGCAGGACGTATGTAGCAAGGCTCGGCATAGCCGGGCCTGTTTGGCATCGGTAAAACATTTCCAGTAATAATGCGCTTTGACTTCTTGCGACATTCCTCCTATAATTTATCTGTTATAACCGTTTTTATGGTAGATAGCATTTTATCGCAATTCATATCTAACATACATGCTACCAAGGCTTCGCCTGCGCCAAAAGGCTATTATTCTTTGCGATGGGGTGAAATAAAAATGTTTACACGCTTATCTGCAGTCGAAGAGCGTTTTGAAGAAGTAACGAATCTCCTATGTGACCCCGACGTCATTAGTGATACAAAACGCTTGCGTGAACTGTCTAAGGAACAATCTTCGTTGGAAGAGACGGTAACGACATACCGTGAATATAAATCAGTGGTGAGTCAAATCGATGACGCCAAAGCGATGCTCGAAGAAAAACTGGATGA
The DNA here is from genome assembly GCF_013332495.1 of Brevibacillus sp. HB1.2. Taxonomy (NCBI): domain Bacteria; kingdom Bacillati; phylum Bacillota; class Bacilli; order Caryophanales; family Paenibacillaceae; genus Brevibacillus; species Brevibacillus sp. HB1.2. The sequence goes on from NZ_JABMIU010000005.1 coordinate 286,745, forward strand.
CGAGATGCGTGAAATGGTCAAGCTCGAGCTCAATGAATTGTCATCACGCAAGGAACAACTGGAAGATCGTTTGAAGATCCTGTTGCTTCCAAAAGACCCGAACGATGAGAAAAACGTCATTGTGGAAATCCGCGGTGCTGCGGGCGGCGATGAAGCTGCACTGTTTGCAGCGGTGCTTTTCCGTATGTACACTCGTTTTGCGGAGCGCAACGCTTTTAAAATTGAAGTGCTGGAGGCAAGCCCAACCGATATCGGTGGATACAAAGAAATTGTCTTCTCGCTGTCTGGCCGCGGTGCTTACAGCAAAATGAAATTCGAAAGCGGCGCGCATCGTGTGCAACGCATCCCGGCTACTGAGTCCGGTGGACGCATCCATACTTCTACTGCGACTGTACTGGTTCTGCCAGAAGCAGAAGACGTGGAAGTGGAAGTACACGAAAAAGATATCCGCATCGATACGTTCTGCTCCAGTGGTGCGGGCGGTCAGAGCGTTAACACGACCAAGTCTGCGGTTCGCGTAACGCATATTCCTACAGGGATCATGGTTTCTTGTCAGGACGAGAAATCCCAGCATTCCAACAAAGACAAGGCGCTGCGTGTATTGCGCGCACGTCTGTATGATTTCTACATGCAACAACAAAATGCGGAAGCAGATGCTACGCGCAAAAGCTTGGTGGGTACTGGTGACCGAAGCGAGCGCATCCGCACTTACAACTATCCACAAAGCCGTGTGACCGACCACCGCATCGGTCTGACCCTGCACCGACTGGAATCGGTATTGGAAGGCGAATTGGATGAAGTGATCGACAACCTGATCCTGCATGAACAAACGGAGCTTTTGAAAAGCCATGCACACTCAGCTTGATTGGTCTGATGTCACGACGATTCGAGAAGCCCTATTACGGGCTTCTTCCTTTTTGCGGGAAAAAGGGACAAAGGATCCTTTGTTCGAAGCGGAGCTAATGATTCGTCATTGTCTCGACTGGGATCGGACGCGCTTTTTAATGGCGATGACGGATTCAATCGATGCAGAAACATTGGTGAAGCTGGACGGACTGTGCGTGCGCCGGGCGAATAACGAGCCACTGCAATACATGTTTGGCGAACAGGAGTTTTACGGTCGTCCTTTTACGGTACGACCAGGTGTGCTGATCCCAAGACCGGAAACGGAAATCCTGGTGGAGCAAGTGATGGATGCTGCAGCAAAGCTCTGGCCTGAGCGGGAAGAGCTAGCAGTGGTGGATATCGGCACAGGGAGCGGAGCCATCTGCATTACGCTCGCGTTAGAAAAACCGCAATGGCGCGTGACTACGGTGGACCTGTCTCCTGAGGCAACGGCAACCGCACGGGAAAATGCAAGTCGTCTTGGTGCAGATGTCCGCTTTCTACAAGGGGATTTGGTGCAACCGCTTTTGGAAGCAGGCGAAAAGGTAGACATCCTCGTGTCCAATCCACCTTATATCCCGAGTCGCGATGTCGAGGAGCTGGACGATGAAGTACGCGTACATGAACCTCGCTTGGCTTTGGATGGCGGTGAAGATGGTCTAGATTGCTACCGTCGACTGTGTGAGGCGCTGCCGAATCTATTGAAAGAAAGAGCGGTCGCAGCGTTTGAGGTAGGCATTTATCAGGCTGGGGATGTAGCGGCATTGATGAGGGCATCCGGTGTCATGGATGAGGTAGAGATTGTTCCGGATTTGGCGGGGATCGAGCGGGTCGTTATCGGAGTAAGACGATAGCACTTGCTCGTCTCGCCTTTTTTACATATGGAATGAATGTTTGAAATCGTGTGAATCCGTCCATACTGATTGCTAAAGAGAGAAGATCAGTATAGAGGGAGACGGATAACGATGAAACGGATGTTATTGATGGCATTTAGCCTGTTTGTACTTATGATGAGCTGGGAGGGGCAGCTTACTTCGGCCAATGTGTTGGATAATGGGCCGATCCCTCAGGAATCCGTTCGCTTGCGTATTATTGCGAACAGCGATTCTGTCCAAGACCAATGGTTGAAGCGCGAAGTCAGAGATGCCATTATCGCTCAAATGAATACATGGGCGGACGATATCGAGACTTTGGAGGAAGCAGAGCAAGTGATTCAATCACAATTGCCTGTCCTGCAACAAGTCGTAGACAAGACGATCAAGGAACGCGGTTTTTCGTATAAAGCGGTAGTCGATTTCGGCGAAGTCCCTTTTCCGACGAAGCTGTACGGCTCTTATGTGTATCCTGCGGGTAATTACCGAGCAGTCCGTGTACAAATTGGAGAGGCAAAAGGCCAAAACTGGTGGTGTGTCCTGTTCCCACCGCTCTGCTTTATTGACATGTCCAATGGCGACGCTGTACAAGCAGAGCCAACTCCAGAGCCTGAAGAATCAGAGCAACCGACAGCAGCTGTATCCGAAGAAGATGAAAACTACGATCGACTTGATAGAAAGCAAGTAGCGGTTGCACCCCTAGAAGAGAACGAAGTAGGGCAACATTCCGAATCAAATAAAGTGGACGCTGAACAAACAAAAGTAGAGCTAGAAAAGTCCGAAGAGATAGAAAAAGTAGAAGAAGCAACTGCCTCTGCTCCTGAAGTAGAAGTGAGATTTTACTTATGGGAAAAAATCGAGAGCTGGCTCTCCTAAGCTAGACACAAAAAACGACACCCGCCGCATGTGCAGGTGTCGTTTTGAATGGCTCTATTACTTTTTGAACAAAGCCTCACGAATCTCAGACTTCAACAAATCTTGGTAACGCTGAGCAGGGATCGCGAACTCTGGCATTCCCGCTGCATAGGCGGCAATTTCGTATTGACCAAAATGGATCATCAGGTTGCCATCTTTAAAGGAGAAGCCTTGATCCTCTCTGATGCTTTCAAATCCATCGTAAGGATTAAAGCCATCCTCCTCGGTTTCTTCTTTTATTTGTTGCAAAATGATTTGATTGAAAATGGTACGGTAGTCATGGCCAGACTGGAACAGGTCAGCCAGCTTCAATTGTTTTGATTTGGGTTGATTATCGATGTTGTAATACGAAACATCCGTCATGCCATGTGCTCCGCCTGTATAAATGTACGTCTGTACGGAGAAAGAAACGAGATTACCAGCATGGTATACCTCATAGGAGATGTCGAGTGCATGAGGACGTGGCTCCCATCCGTTTTTTTTCGCTTCTGCCGCATCTTCTTTGCCGGCTTTTTGTCCTTCCGCCAAGCCTGTTTGTGCTTCTTTTAGCAGAGTAGCGTTCAGTTTTGCTTCAAAAGCTTTATCCTTCATCCCGCTAATCACTGGGATGGATACTTTACCTTGAAATTCTTTCGTATCGACCGTAATGGTTTTTGGTGTGAACACGACACCGTTAGCTTTTGGCTTTGGCGCTTGTACAGCAGGCTTTGTGGAGGTTGCAGGTGAAGCTGGTGCTGCAAATACTGGAGCAGCGACAGCTGTTAACAATACAGCTGTTCCAAGCAGGCTGGAAGCTAAGGATTTAAAAGATGACATATCATTCACGGTCCTTTCGATAAAGGGAAAGTTATTGTTTTGTTTTCGTGTTCATTCTACTACACGGTTGAGACGGATGAAGTTAAAAAAAGGTAACAATGTTCTCTTTTCCACGCTGTTCAGAAAAGTTATTCACAAGTTACCCACAGCCTGTTGAAAACTTTTTGGTGCACATCTATACTTAAGGCACTCCTTACCAAGAAACGAGCTAGAGAAAGGATTTTTTAACGATGGAAATGAATTTTGTGACAAAAGCCTGGTCTGTGGATAACGATGTGGAAAATCAGCATAGTTGTGCACAGATTGTGGATGCAGCCCGTTTTCTTCGAGAAGGGGCAGTTGTCGCGTTTCCCACGGAGACGGTTTACGGCTTGGGAGCGAATGCATTATCAAATGAAGCAGTGGAAAAAATATTTACAGCAAAAGGCAGACCCAGCGATAATCCGCTGATTGTACATATTGGGGCGTGGGACCAGTTGTCCACAGTAGCAAGTGAGGTTCCGGAGAAAGGGAAAAAGCTGATGGAGGCATTTTGGCCTGGACCGTTGACGGTGATTTTGCCAAAAACGGATCAAGTAGCTTCGCTGGTAACGGCAGGTCTGGAATCAGTCGGGGTTCGCATGCCTGATCATCCGATTGCCTTGGCTTTGATCAAGGAAGCGGGGGTACCGATTGCAGCTCCAAGTGCCAATCGCTCTGGACGTCCGAGTCCAACGACAGCGGCGCATGTATTGGCTGACTTGGATGGACGCGTAGCAGGTGTGGTCGATGGTGGGGCAACAGGTGTTGGGGTAGAATCTACGGTTATTGATGTTACGCAGGACCCGCCCATGATTCTGCGCCCAGGCGGCATCACACGGGAGCAAATGGAACCAGTGATTGGCTACGTGGAGCTCGACCCTTCTTTTCAAGTGGGAGCAGCCGAGGCACCGCGCTCTCCAGGGATGAAATATACGCATTACGCTCCTGAAGGCGAAATGTGGCTCGTGTCAGGAGAGAGTGAAAAAGTTCGGGCGAAAATGGAAGACATGCTGCAACAGGCGAAGCAGCACGGTCAAAAAACGGGTGTGCTGGCAACGGAAGAAACAGCTCCTTTTTGGCAAAGTCACGCGGCGGCAGATGTCGTTCTTGTGGTCGGATCACAAGCGGATCTGGAAATGGTTGCCCAACAGCTTTATGCTGTGCTGCGAGAATTCGACGATCAAGAGGTGCAGTATATAGTCGGTGAGACTTTCCCGCGAAACGGGTTGGGTATGGCCGTAATGAATCGCTTGGAAAAGGCTGCTGGAGGCCGAGTCTTGTCCGTGTAAACCTGTCCTAAACTCCCCCTTGTCCGCATAAGGTGAAGAGACGGGAGGGGAGCTGCTTGGACCAGGTGTTATTTCAATGGGGGCAATTTTTGACGTTGCTCATTATTGCTTTCGCCTTAAGTATGGATGCCTTTTCGTTGGGAATTGGCGTAGGGATGGTCGGGATTCGGTTACGAGAGATTATCAAAGTGAGTATCACCATCGGACTGTTTCACATTATGATGCCGATCATCGGGATTGTTGTTGGAGCATACTTGTCCGATTTGGTTGGAGATATAGCCGTGTTTATTGGCGGCGGTGTCCTGATGATCATCGGCTTGCATATGCTATGGAATGGTTTCGTCCAAGGGGATCAAAAAAGTGTATTGAAGACAAAAGGGTTCGGACTTATGCTCTTCGCATTAAGTGTCAGCCTGGATGCTTTCACCGTCGGTTTCTCGTTCGGCTTGATCGAGGTCAATAGAATTTTGGCCATCTCCCTTTTTGGAATAATGGGTGCCACCATGTCCTACTTCGGTTTATTGTTAGGCAGGAGTGTGGGAGGGTGGCTTGGGGATTATAGCGAATTAGTAGGTGGACTTATTTTGTTTGGTTTTGGGTTAAAATTTATGATATAACCGGACTAATTAATAGGAGAGGAGGAACGATACGTGAAACGGATACTTTTCGTCTGTACGGGAAATACGTGCCGAAGCCCAATGGCAGAAGCGTTGTTCCGTTCGAAGACAGATGGACAGGGGCTTGAGATACGCTCAGCAGGAGTGGCGGCATTTGCCGGTCAGGATGCCTCCTTGCACGCCAAACAAGTATTAGAAGAACGAGGAGTTGCCCACGATCATAAGGCCAGCAAGGTAGACGAAGGGTTGATTGAATGGTCTGATGTCATTTTGACGATGACGCACGGTCACAAGCGAGCGATCCTGACGTATTTCCCCTCAGCGGCTGAAAAGGTGCATACCCTGCAGGAGTTCGTTGGGATAGAAGGCTTTAGTGATATTGCTGATCCGTATGGGGGATCACTGATGGATTATCGCAGGTGTGCCGAAGAAATCGAAGAGTCACTGGAAAGGCTCTCATTGATGCTCAAGGACCCAGGTCTTCGTAAATCAGTGGATGAATAGGGTGCTGGTATATAGCCAGGGCCTTGTTTTTTGCGAGAGTACGAACGATTTTTAGTCATTTGATAAAAATGTTCACTTTTTACTTGTTGTTTTTTGATGTATACTAGACGAAGATTATGAGACAAGCGAGGGATGACAGATGAAAGTAGCACTTGCTGCTGATCACGGTGGATACAAGCTAAAAGAGGAGATCAAGTCTCTGCTGGCCTCCATGAACATCCAGACGGAAGACTTCGGCTGCACCTGCGAGGAATCGGTTGATTATCCCGATTATGCTTTGCCAGTAGCGGAAAAGGTGGCAGCGGGGGAGTTTGATCGAGGCATTCTCGTTTGCGGAACAGGTATCGGCATGTCGATCGCAGCCAACAAGGTTCCAGGCATCCGTTGTGCACTTGTGCATGATACGTTTTCTGCACGCGCTACCCGTGAGCATAACAACACCAATGTGTTGGCGATGGGTGAGCGTGTCATTGGACCGGGTCTTGCGCTTGATATCGTGAAAATTTGGTTGGAAACAGAGTTTCAAGGTGGTCGCCACGAGCGTCGTGTGGAAAAGATTTCCCAAATTGAAGCGAAGCATGCGGGAGTGAAGTAAGTGGATTTATCCGCTATCGAAAAACAAATCAGTGACATTGTCGAAGAAGTAGCTGATATGGCAGAGCTGAAAGCCGGGCAACTCATGGTGATTGGGTGCAGTACCAGCGAGGTGCTCGGGGAGCATATCGGTAAAGCTGGCAGCCAAGATGTAGCGAAGGCTCTGTATCGTGGGATTCAATCTGTTGTAGAAAAGCGCGGCTTTGCTGTTGCCTTCCAATGTTGTGAACATTTGAACAGGGCTCTGGTCGTCGAGCGTGATGTTGCATTGCGATACGGACTGGAAGAGGTCTCGGTTGTTCCCGTTCCGACTGCTGGAGGCTCTATGGCTGCGCATGCGTTTACACAGTTCACGGATGCAGCCGTTGTGGAGCACATTCGCGCGCACGCAGGCATTGATATCGGCCATACGCTGATCGGCATGCATCTGAAGCATGTGGCAGTACCGGTGCGTCCGACACAGCGTCTCGTTGGACAAGCTCATGTTACGGCAGCGCGTACGCGTCCTAAGCTGATTGGCGGACCGCGTGCCGTGTATGAGAAGACACCATCGAATGAAAGCTGCACGTAAAAAGAATGTGGGACAAGCCCACTTTATGATCACGAACTTTTAAGGAGGAGAAACTATTATGCTAGATTTTTTGCGTAATCAAGACCCGCAAGTCATGGAAGCCGTTCAACTGGAGCTCGGAAGACAACGCGACAAGATTGAGCTGATTGCTTCTGAGAACTTCGTAAGCCGCGCAGTTATGGAAGCAATGGGAACCGTTTTGACGAATAAATACGCAGAAGGATATCCAGGTCGCCGCTATTACGGTGGTTGCGAGTATGTGGATATCGTGGAAAACATCGCGCGCGACCGCGTAAAAGAAATTTTTGGCGCTGAGCATGCAAACGTACAACCACACTCCGGTGCTCAGGCGAACATGGCTGTATACTTCACCATTCTTCAGCCAGGCGATACTGTGTTGGGAATGAACCTGTCCCACGGTGGTCACTTGACGCATGGTAGTGCAGTAAACTTCTCCGGTACTCTGTACAATTTCGTTGATTACGGTGTAGACGAAGATACGCACCTGATCAACTATGAAGTTGTTCGTGCAAAAGCGTTGGAGCACAAGCCAAAACTGATCGTTTGCGGTGCGAGTGCCTATCCGCGTACAATTGATTTTGCCAAGTTCCGTGAGATCGCGGATGAAGTGGGCGCGTACTTCATGGTGGATATGGCGCATATCGCTGGTCTGGTTGCGGCAGGTCTGCATCCAAACCCAGTACCGCACGCGCATTTCGTTACTTCTACGACGCACAAGACTCTGCGTGGACCACGTGGCGGTTTGATTTTGTGCAAGGAAGAATTCGCGAAAGGCATCGACAAATCCGTATTCCCAGGCGTTCAAGGTGGTCCGTTGATGCACGTCATCGCAGCAAAAGCGGTTGCCTTCGGCGAAAACCTGCAACCAGAGTTCAAGGATTACGCAGCTCGCATCATCAAGAATGCACGTGCATTTGCTGAGGCGCTGACTGCGGAAGGTCTGACGCTCGTTTCCGGCGGAACGGATAACCACCTCGTATTGGTTGATGTAAGCAAAATCGGCCTGACAGGTAAAGTAGCTGAGCATTTGTTGGACGAAGTAAGCATTACCACAAACAAAAATACCATTCCTTACGATACACAAAGCCCGTTTGTTACAAGCGGTGTGCGCATGGGTACGCCAGCAGTAACGAGCCGCGGTTTTGATGAGGAAGCGATGAAAGAAGTTGCAGCAATTATCGCTCTGACATTGAAAAACCCAGAGGATGCTGCGAAGCACGAAGAAGCACGCCAACGTGTGGCAGCTTTGTGCCAACGTTTCCCGATGTACGAAGGATTGAATATCTAAGCAAGCCAACGAGAAGCAGACCCAGTGGAAATTTTCCCATACGGGTCTGCTTTTTTTCCACTTCCCGGCTGTAGCTAGGGATCGAGGATGCGAAAAAGTACGAAGATTAGGCAAATTGACGGCGTCACTCTCACCCGCTATTATAGAAAGGATGCATTGATAGGGAAACGGAGGAAATGACATGAGCCGTGTATATGTGTTTGACCATCCGCTGATTCAGCATAAAGTTACGTATATTCGTGACAAGAATACAGGGACCAAGGAATTTCGCGAACTGGTAGATGAAGTGACGACTCTGATGGGCTATGAAATTACTCGTGATATGCCGTTGGAGCAAACCACCATCGAAACGCCAGTGGCTACCTGTCAGTCGAACGTAATTGCTGGTAAAAAAGTAGGGCTGGTACCGATTCTGCGCGCTGGTCTTGGTATGGTGGATGGCCTGATGAGGCTGATCCCTGCTGCCAAAGTAGGACACGTAGGTCTTTACCGTGATCCGGAAACCCTACAGCCTGTTGAGTATTATGTGAAGCTGCCATCCGATGTTGCTGAGCGTGAGTTGATCGTAACTGACCCAATGCTGGCGACTGGGGGCTCTGCTGTTGCTGCTCTTACTGCTTTGAAAAAACGTGGAGCGAAAAACTTGAAGCTGATGTGCCTCATCGCTGCTCCAGAAGGCATCAAGCTGGTTCAGGACGAGCATCCTGATGTAGATATTTACGTAGCAGCTGTTGATGAATATTTAAACGACCATGGATACATCGTGCCAGGCTTGGGCGATGCGGGTGACCGCTTGTACGGCACGAAGTAGTCGGAGAGGGAAAAACGTATGAAAACTGTAAAAGTAATGACGGTATTCGGAACACGTCCAGAAGCGATCAAAATGGCGCCGCTTGTCCATGAATTGAACAAGCACAGTGAACAGATCGAATCGGTCGTTTGCGTGACGGCCCAACATCGTCAAATGCTCGATCAGGTTTTGGACATTTTTGATATTCAACCAGACATTGATTTGAACATCATGAAGGATCGCCAAACGTTAGTGGGTGTGACCACTCGCGCATTGGAGAGCCTGGATGAAACGATGAAGGAAGTAAAACCGGACATTGTCCTCGTACACGGGGATACGACAACCACTTTTGTGGCGAGTCTGGCTGCTTTTTATAATCAAGTCGCGATCGGACACGTGGAAGCGGGCTTGCGCACATGGGACAAGTACTCGCCGTTCCCGGAAGAGATGAACCGTCAGTTGACAGGTGTAATGGCTGACCTGCACTTCTCTCCGACCGATGGATCGGCTGACAATCTTCGTCGCGAAGCAAAGCCGGAAGAGAGCATCTACGTGACAGGAAACACAGCAATTGACGCGCTGAAAACAACGGTTCGCGAGGATTACACGCATCCGGTACTTGATCGCGTAGCTGGTCAGAAGCTGGTGCTGATGACGGCACACCGCCGCGAAAATTTGGGCGAGCCGATGCGCCGTATTTTCCGTGCAGTTCGAAGACTAGTGGACGAGCATCCTGAGATTGCTGTTGTGTATCCGGTTCACTTGAATCCTGCTGTACAAGAAGTAGCGCAGGAGATTCTCGGAAACCACGATCGCATTTCGTTGATCGAACCATTGGATGCCCTTGATTTCCACAACTTCGCTCGTCGTGCCCATCTCATCCTGACCGATTCTGGCGGGGTGCAGGAGGAAGCGCCGTCTCTTGGCGTACCAGTCCTGGTTCTGCGCGATACGACAGAACGTCCTGAGGGGATTGAAGCAGGCACGTTGAAGCTCGTGGGAACTGACGAAGAGCAAGTTTATGCAATGGCAAAAGAATTGCTGACCAACCAAGCGGCTTACGATGCAATGGCGCACGCTGTCAACCCGTACGGGGATGGCGAGGCTTCCCGTCGAATCGTAGAAGCAATCCTCTATCATTTTGGTTTGCGAGCTGAACAGCCAGAGCCTTTCAAACCAGGTCAGTAACATACAGCTAGGAAAACCCGCCAGGTACCGTTCGTCAAAACCGGGCGGGTTTCTTGTTGGTAACGGGAATTTTTTTGGTTTCGAAGACTGACGATTTGGTATGTTTTTCTAATGGAGAATCGAGAGAATTGGCGAAACTATCCATGATTTTTTGCGTCTAATATTTAGTTACTTGGCTTAGATGGAAAAAAGATAGAGTTTGGAATACGGAGAGGAGTTACCAACATGAGAGCGCAAAGGATAGTGACGCTGCTCACGGCCACGACCATGGCCTGGGGAGCTTTTGTTCCGTTTGTGCCGTTTGCGACCAATGTCGCACACGCCAGAGCGGAGACCAGTGCATTGAATATGATGTGGCAAACCCCAATTGGTGAGGGGACCACTTTGCAGAAATATACGAAATCATTTGCCAACCAAGTCGTCACGATCATGGTGACCAAGGTTGACATGAATAATCCTTACGTTGAGGTCAAACCGGTATACGGGACGAAAGGCAAGCTGACAGACAGGCAGACGGTTACACAAATGGCGCGTGAAACCGGAGCTGTAGCAGCGATCAATGCCGACTTTTTTAACATGTCGAAGCGGGGAGCGCCGTTTGGCATTGTCATGAAAGACGATGAACTCATTTCTTCCATGGGCTTGGTCTCCTACTGGTACGCCCTAGGCTTGACCGGAGACAAGATGGCCATTGTCGATAAGTTTGGTTTTGGCGGCAAGGTTACTGCTCCTAATGGCGCTACCTATTCGATTCAGGGTGTCAACAAGGAAGAGTACAACCCGAGTGACGGACGAAAAAGTCACCAGAACCAACTGAACGTTTATACCCCTTCCTTTGGCAAAACCAGCTTGGGGACGATATCGGGCTACAAAGATGTCGTCGAGATTCTGTTTGTAGACAACGTAGCCAAAGAAGTTCGTGTGAATCAACCTGGCGTATACATACCTTACAACGGCTATGTCCTTTGGGGACATGGAGCAGCAGGAGCGTTTCTCAAACAAAACTTCCCAGTAGGCGCTACTGCAACAGTTGAGTATCAAACGACACCACAGACACTCGACTTGAACCATGCGGTGGGTGGCAATGTTCTTTTGGTTGATCAAGGGAAAGCACTTTCGTCCTTTCCAGCGGACAAGTCCATCACAAACAAAACGGCGCGTACAGCGGTCGGTGTTTCCCAGGACGGGAAGACCTTGTACATGGTCACGATCGATGCGAGCCAAGGCGTTTATTTGGATGAACTAGCAAAAATCATGGCGGAGCTCGGTTCTTTTCGGGCTGTAAATTTTGATGGTGGTGGCTCTACGACCATGGCAGCTCGCATGCTGGGTGAGACACACGCGAATCTGTCGAATAAGCCGAGCGGCGGTGCTGAGCGACGTGTGCCTACTGGACTGGCCGTATACAACACGGCACCTGCTGGAGAATTGAAAGGCTTCCAAATCGATGTACCAGCAGATGTGCTCATCGGACAAACGATCTCGCTCAGCGCATCCAAGGGATATGACGTTCACTACCAACCGTACGCGATCAATGCAGGCGATGTGAGCTGGGATGCCAGTCAGTCCGAAGCGGGAAATGTAAATGGCAAGCAATTCACACCAGCTCGCTCCGGCAAGATCACATTGACTGCGCGATTGGGCAATGTGACGCAAAATAAAGACATTCAAGTCATTTCCGGCAACGATGTGCAGCAAATCGTCGTTTCCCCGAATCCGATCACGATTGCACCGGGACAATCCCTTAATCTCGATGTCAAAATCAAAACGAAGAAGGGTTCTACCGTACAAGCGACGCCACTTAGCGTAAAAGCGAGTGTCGATTCCTCTGTAGCGACGATTAACGACAATCTGCAACTGGTAGCAGGCAATGAGCCGGGCAACGGAACCCTGACCATTACGTATGATGGCGTGTCGACAAGCGTACCATTTGCTGTCGGACAATTTGAGCAGCCATGGCTCACCTTCGATAATCAGGTTGGTATGTACCATGCGGCAAATCCATCCAGCATCAGTTCCGCTGGATCGTTCGGGCTCGTTTCCGATCAGACATTCCGCACGAAAAAGGCAGCGAAGCTGGTGTACAACTTCTCTGGAGCACCAGCGAACAACATGCGGATTTCGTATGGCGTTCTGGGGGTAAAGCCTGTGACCATTCCTGGCAAACCGCTCGGATTGGGCTTGTGGGTCAATGGTGACAACAGCGGACATTGGCTCCGTGCAGAAGTAGTCGATGCAAACGGCAAGGCAGTCTACGTCGATCTGGCAAAAGAGATCAATTGGACAGGGTGGAAGCAGGTTAAAGGCTACTTCCCGAGCAATGTTGCGTATCCATTGCAGCTCAAGAGTGTGTATGTCGTTGACCAAGCCAATGATGGCATTACACACGACAAAGGAACACTGTACTTCGACGAATTCTCGCTCCTCTTGGGCAACCAGACAGGTCAACCGAGCGATGTAGCCGTTGTTCCTGAACTGCCAGGCAGCATGTCTCTCGGGGCGGAGCTGGATCTCCATTATTCCTTAGCAAATACTGCGCCTTACCTGGATAGTGCGCTGATTGATGTGGAGTCGATCGTGACTCAGCCGATGCCAGGATATGTGCCTGCTGATTATTCGTTTACGATTAAGCCGGGCGAACTAAAAGCAGGACAAGAGGACGCAATTTCAACTTCGTCGATTCAGTTGACCTTGGCACCGAAGCAATGGCTCGCTGGAAAAGGCGTTGGGCTCTTGTACGTAAACGAAGTAAACAATACTTTGGATCCGCTGCTAGGAACCCTGAATGCTCAAGGTCAGTGGGTATATGAAGTCAATAGCTACGGCAAATACATTCCGTACTACCTGGACAATGCAGGCACGGACAGCGCTGGATTTAGTGATATCGCGAAGCATCCAGCCAAGGCAGAAATCACCTACATGGCGGAAAAGGGCTACGTAAAGGGTTTGACGGAGACGACGTTCGGCCCAGAGGTTTCTTTGACAAGAGCACAGTTCGTCACCTTGCTCGCGCGCACTTTTGAATGGGAGCTCCCATCCTCACCAAAGCTGAAATTCAAGGATAAGGTGCCTTCCTATGCGCAAGGTGCCGTACAGGTTGCTGTTTCCAAAGGCCTGGTGAAGGGCTATAACGATAATACTTTCCGTCCAGATCAGCCGGTGACTCGCGCAGAGGCCGCAGTCATTCTCGATCGTCTCGTGAATAAAAAGGGAGCGACGAAAAAGGTCTCCGATAAAGGGACATGGCCATCCTGGGCATCTACATCCATCAACAACATGGTCGGACTCGGTCTGATTGATCCAGTTGGAGGAAATTATCAGCCGAATAAACCGACGACGAGAGCAGTGTGTGTCGTTGCGCTATATCGCATCTTGCATCAAGCCAAGTAAGAATGACAATAGAAAAAGGTCAAGCTTCTCTAAAAAAGAGGAGCTTGGCCTTTTTTCTTTTTTCCATGTCGAAGAAAAAAGCTTTGCTAAAATAGGTTAACCATTTTAAAATAACGGTTAACAAATATATGTTAACCAAGGTTGTGATTTGGTTGTTAAATAATTATGCAGAGCTTTCTGCCAAAAACAAGCAATACGTTTGGCATCCCTTCACCCAAATGAAAGACTACGTCGCACAGGAGCCACTGATTATTGCGAGAGGAGAAGGGATCAAGCTGTTCGATGTGAACGGCAAGGCTTACTACGACGGTTTTTCCTCCGTGTGGTTGAATGTCCACGGGCACAACGTTCCCGAGCTGAATCAGGCGATCACGGAACAGCTCGACCAGATTGCCCACTCTACTTTGCTCGGCATGGCAAATGTCCCATCCATTCTATTAGCGGAAAAGCTGATCAACCTCGCTCCAAAAGGACTGAGCAAAGTCTTTTACTCTGACAACGGGGCAACGGCAGTCGAAATCTCATTGAAAATGGCGTTCCAATACTGGCAAAATCGCGGGCAGACTGGCAAGTATTCGTTTATCACAATGAACAATGCCTATCACGGGGATACGATTGGAGCTACCAGTGTGGGAGCCATTCCGCTCTACCATCAGGTCTACAAACCACTGCTCTTTTCTCCACATGTCATTCCATACCCTTATCCATACCGACAGGGTGGCGAAGAAGCAGCCGTTCAGGCCACATTGAGCAGTCTGGAAAGTTTGTTGAAGGAAAGAGCTCATGAGATTGCGGCGATGATCGTGGAGCCTGTCGTGCAGGGAGCAAGCGGCATGATTATCATGCCGGACGGTTGCTTGAAAAAAATCGCGGAGCTGTTGCGCGCCTATGATGTATTGCTGATCGCAGACGAAGTAGCGACAGGATTTGGACGCACGGGCAAAATGTTCGCTTGTGAGCATGATGGAGTCGTGCCAGATATTATGGCGGTCGCAAAAGGGCTCACGGGAGGGTATTTGCCAGTAGCGGCTACCTTAGTAACCGAGCAGATTTATGATGCCTTTTTCGCCGACTATGAGGAACAGAAAACCTTCTTTCACGGACATTCGTTCACGGGAAATCCACTTGGCTGTGCAGTTGCTCTCGCCAACCTGCGGCTGATGGAGGAGCGCGGAGTCGTTCAACAGGTAGCACAAAAAGCAACCGATCTGGATCAATTGCTAGTGCCACTTCGCGACCTGCCCTATGTAGGCGATATCCGGCAAAAAGGCTTGATGGCGGGAATCGAGCTGGTTCGGGATAAAGAGACCAAGGAGCCCTATCACTGGAATGAGCGGATCGGTGTGCGTGTCTGTCAGATAGCGAGAGAAAAAGGGCTTCTGACACGGCCATTGGGCAACGTCATGGTTTTTATCCCGCCGCTTGTATCTACAACGGAAGAATTGGCTGACATGGTTCGGATTTTGACGGAATCGATTCAGGATGTAACGACAGGTGAAACGGAGGAGTGATTGATGTGACTGATCGACCCTTTTCCGGATTGTTCATCACAGGAACAGATACAGGGGTAGGCAAAACGGTTGTGACTGCCGGAATCGCATCCGTGTTGCGTGAGACAGGAGTGGACATAGGGGTTTGGAAGCCAGTCCAGTCAGGAGCACGAGCACATGATGAGGGCAGTGACGCTATGCACTTGAGAGCGTGGAGTGGAGTGCCTGACTCGTGTGAGGAGATAGCTCCGCTCTGTTTTGAGGCGCCGCTTACCCCGTCTCTGGCTGCGGAAGCAGAGGGGAAAACCTTGACCATGGAGGAAGTAATCGCTTGCGGGAGACCCCTGATGGAACGTTATCCGGCAATCCTTGTCGAAGGAGCTGGTGGTCTGATTGTGCCATTGACTCCAACCGAAACGATGGCGGATCTTGCTGCTCGACTGAATCTGCCTATGCTCATCGTGGCGCGGGCTGGGCTCGGTACGATTAACCATACGCTCTTGTCCGTTTGGTATGCACGGGAACTCGGGATCGAGGTTGTAGGTGTCATCCTGAATCAAAACAACTCTGCTGGTGTCACCGATGAGAGTGTCAAAACAAACGCGAGCATGATTGAGAGCTACGGGGGAGTTCCTGTATGGGGCGTGCTTCCATGGATAGACCAACCGTTAGAGCGCCAGCAGTTGACGCAGCTGATCCAAGAATGTGTAGACATCGGACAGTTGTGTCAATGGAGCCATAAATAATAGAAAGAGGAGACGAGAAAATGAAGCAAAGCGCCTGTCTGGATTGGAAGGAGTACGCAAGCAAAGCCATCAAGAAAGAAGAGTTTACACAGGACGAGGCAATGAAGGTATTGCAAGCGTCTGATGATGAGCTGCTACTGGTCATGAACGAAGCTTTTCGCGTCAGAAAGCACTTTTTCGGAAAAAAGGTCAAACTGAACATGATCATCAACGCCAAGAGCGGCCTATGTCCGGAGGATTGCGGTTACTGCTCGCAGTCGATTGTTTCGAATGCTCCCGTATTCAAGTACACGATGCTGGACAAGGAGACATTGCTCGCAGGTGCGCGAGAAGCCATGAATCGAAAAGCAGGTACATACTGTATTGTCGCCTCAGGACGTGGTCCCACAGAAAGAGAGCTGGGCCAGGTCATCGAGGCAGTCAAAGAAATCCGCGAAACGATGCCGCTGAAAATTTGTGCGTGCCTTGGGATATTAAGCGACGAACAAGCAACGCGCCTAAAAGATTCAGGTGTTCACCGCTACAACCATAATCTCAACACGAGTCGCAATCATTACGAAGCGATTACGACAACGCACACATACGATCAGCGTGTACAGACAGTCGATACCGTGAAAAGAGCAGGGATGTCGCCCTGCGCAGGCGTGATCATCGGCATGGGGGAGAGCGATGAAGAGATCGTCGAAATGGCATTTGCCCTGCGCAATCTCGAAGCAGATTCCATCCCGATCAATTTTTTAAATGCGATTCCCGGAACCCCGTTGGAGGATAAAGGACGCACTCCAGCAATGAAGGCTCTTCGGGTTCTCGCCTTGTTCCGATTTATTTGCCCAGATAAAGAAATTCGCGTTGCGGGTGGTCGCGAAGTGAATTTGCGCACGTTGCAGCCGCTCTCCTTGTATGCGGCTAACTCATTGTTCGTGGGGGACTATTTGACGACGCCCGGGCAGGAAATCACGACAGACCATCAGATGATTGAAGACCTCGGGTTTGAAATCGAGCTGTGTGCGCTGTAGGACAGTAGGTCAGTTATGAATAAACGCTACACATGGCTGGAAGAAGAATATGATTCGTTGCGCAAACAATCGCTGACTAGAGAATGGAACACCGTGGAGTCAGCCAGTGATCGCGCAGGCACGTGGATTCAGGTCGAAGGGAAACCGTTATTAAACCTGTCATCGAACAACTATTTGGGCTTGGCCCATGATCAACGAATCGTGGAAGCTGGCAAGAAGGCAGCAGAGGAGTGGGGGGCAGGAGGAACTGCCTCTCGTCTCGTCCATGGCAACTACGCATTATATAACGTGCTGGAACAACAATTGGCGCTGTGGAAGGAGAGAGAAGGGGCGCTTGTCTTTGCAAACGGCTATCAGGCAAATACAGGGGTAATTGCAGCGCTAGCCGGAAGAGGCGACGCTGTTTTTAGTGATCGGTTGAATCACGCCAGCATCGTCGATGGGATCGTGCTCAGTCGGGCGGAGCATTTTCGGTACAGACATAACGATATGGACCATCTGGAATTTTTGCTAAAAAAGCACCAGGATGCAAGACGGAAGTGGATTGTCACGGACAGCATATTCTCTATGGACGGTGATAAAGCTCCCCTACTTGAATTGGTACAACTGCGAGATCGTTACGATGCCATGCTGATGGTTGACGAAGCCCATGCAGGGGGAGTGCGTGGTGAAGAAGGGCAGGGCTTGTGCCACGAGCTGGGCATTGCCGGACAAGTCGATGTTTTGATGGGAACCTTTAGCAAGGCATTTGGTGTTTATGGGGCATACGTATGCGCAGATGAGATTATCATTCGTTACTTGATGACAAAAGCGCGCTCACTGGTGTATTCGACAGCCCTGCCCCCTGCTGTGATCGGCTCGAATCTGGCGGCGTTGTCTTTGGTACAAACAGAGTCTTGGCGAAGAAAAGCGGTGAGGCAGAATGCGCTCGTGTTTCGCCAGTTGCTTCGCTCACGCGGGTTTACCGTAGACGAAGAAGATACGCCAATCATCCCGCTCACGTTAGGAGAGAATGAGTGGACTTTGCAATTCAGCAAAAGGCTTCGGCAACGGGGGATTGCAGCAGTGGCGATTCGACCACCTACCGTGCCAGAGGGAACCGCCCGTATCCGTTTTACAGTGATGGCTGCCCATACGCGCGAAGAGCTAGAGTGGGCTTGCGAGCAAGTGAGCGAAATCAGGAACGAGCTTCATAAAGGAGGGACGATATCGTGAGAAAAGTGATGCTGTGGCTAACCGGGTGGGGAATGCCAGATTGCAGCTGGGATGCAGTTCGCTCCCAATTTCCTTCCTATCAGCACATCACGCCTACTTATTCGGACGTCACTGATTCCTTGCAATTTTACGAGAGAGTAGAAGAGGAAGCCCGTTCTCTTTTGGACCAGGAGCTGATTGTAGTGGGGTGGTCCATGGGAGGGATGCTCGGCATACGTCTTGCTGCTCAGTACCCGGTCTCAGGACTTGTTTTGATCGGCACCACAGCACGCTTTACCTGTGAACAGCATGACCTTCGCAAAGGATGGCATCCTGTTGTTTTGCAAAGGATGAAAAGACAGCTTTCCATAGCACGGGAGCGGGTGATGGACGCATTTGTTGAACAGATGCTAACACCAGGAGAGCGTAAGCAAATAGGCTTGCACGTGGGGGTGGACAGCCAGAAGTGGAGTACGGCAGCGTTGATCGCGGGCTTGACCTATTTAGAAGGAGAGGATTGCCGCCCGTTCCTGTCTTCGCTGACTACTCCCACTCTCGTTATTCATGGTAGGGAGGATGCTATCTGTTCGCTCGCAGCCGGAGAAGAACTGGCGAGTAGCCTTGCAGGTGCCCATTTCGTGCAAATTCCTGACTGTGGTCATGCTCCGCATGTATTTGTTCCGGAGGTTGTAGGAGATTCGCTAAAGAGGATGGTGGAGCAGCTTGCAGAAGAGAGCAATCAGCAGCCGATTTAGTGAGAAGGCTGTCTCATACGAAAAATACGCACTCGTACAAAAGAAGATGGCCGATCATTTGAGTCAAATAGTTACAGAAATAACGAACGAGAACGAGGTGCGAAACATTCTAGAGATTGGCTGTGGGACAGGGGGATTAACCCGCGTCATTCGCAGCCATTTTTCTGCTGCCCATTACGAAGTGGTAGAGATTGCATCGGGCATGTTGGAGCAGGCGAAGAACAATCTGGAACAGCATGGCCTGACTTGTTCATTTTCTCAAGCTGATGCGGAAGAATGGGTTTGGGAACAACAGGCGAAGTCAAAGGATTTGATAGTTTCAGGAGCGTGCTTTCAGTGGTTTGCCAAGCCAGCGCATACGCTAAAAGGATTGGGAAGAATCCTGAAGCCCGGAGCACCTTTGGTTTTTTCAACATTTGGACCCGATACGTTTTGGGAGCTGCATGATTCGTTTGCGAATGCTCATGCGATTTTGGGGGAAAAGGGAGTGCGCCATGGCTTGGAGTTTCACTCCGCACGTGATTGGCACGAGCTATTGGAGCAAGCAGGCTTTACGGATATAGAGGTGATGAGGAAATATGAGCGGCTAACTTACCCAGGTGTACGGGATTTCTTGCATGCCGTGAAAGCGGTGGGCGCTAGTGCAAGTATGGAGCAAGGGAGCGGTCTAGGACGCAGAAAACTCCTTGCAGAAATGATTTGTTACTATGAGCAGACGTATAAAAGAGAAACGGGCATCCCTGTCACCTACGAAGTGATTTACGTTCGCGCGGTTTCATCGAGGTAGTGTGCTCTCTATGATTTTTGCTATAGAAATGAGAATGGTTATCAAATAGAATGAAAAGAAGAACGATGGGAGGGCTATCAAGGAGTTGAGTGTGGGACAATGAACGTGGATGATCATATTTTTCTATGGAATCAGGCAAGTGTACGATTACATGATGTACGGCATATCGTCATGCGAGCCGGAGAGCAGCTGCGATCCTATCAATTGCCGGCTAGTGCCTTTCTATTTTCGGTGAGAGGCAGTGGTCTGATTCGTCTTGACGGGAATGTACATGCTATCAAGAATTGCTATATGGTCCATGCTGGCAAAGGTACTTACGTGGACATCGAGGAAATAAAGGATGAGCTGGAATACTATCTGATTTTGTACAAAGCTCATTTACCATTGCCTTGTCGGCAGGAGTTGTTACGTTTACTGGAGAAAGCACAACCTTTTCACATCCAATACGGATTAACCCCCATACATCAGGCAAATGTATTTGTCGCGATATCACGTATGCAGCAAGTATGGAATCAGAACGGCAACCTGGACAAGCTGCGAGCCAAGGCCCTGCTTTATCAACTCGTATGTGAGCTAATGGCACAGATGCAGTTGCAAGGAATAGGGGTAACGGTACCGAATTTGGTCGTTCAGGCCGTCAGGTATATCGAGGAGCATTACGCAGAGACGTTCACACTCGATGATCTTTCTGCGCTCTTAAACTGCAGCTCCCGATCTTTGCAACGCACCTTTAAAGCCCAGCTAGCGGTCGGCCCTATCGACTATCTGATCCAGGTGCGCATTCAAAAAGCGCAGGAACTACTGCGTCAAACGAATTTGGGACTAAAAGAGGTAGCGGAATCAGTAGGTTATACAGACAGCTATTATTTCAGTCGTATCTTTAAAAAATATACAGGCTTCTCCCCTTCTCTGTATAAGGAAAATCCGTTGACATCGGAAATTCGTCGCCAAAGTCCATTACTCTTGTCGCGATATTCCATTGCTGGTCAAAAGCTGTGGAAATATAATGATCACATTGAAAATGAAAATCAAAATCACCTGGGATCAAGAGATGGAGGAGCCGTACCGATGTATAAGAGTACAAAAGCGATGCTGGCGCTGAACCTGATGCTGAGCCTTACCTTGCTGCTGGGAGCCTGCTCAGGCGGCGGTTCGAATACTAGCAATTCGGGGAACGCAGCAGCAGGCGCTTCGAATCAGGTGGCGACACAGTCGAATACCACGCAATCTAGCGCGAATCAAGAAGTGAAGAAAAGCGATACGCGTACAATCAAGCACATGAAAGGCGAGCTGACGCTTGATTTTAAACCAGTCAGAATCGCTGTGCTGGATACGCAATACGCAGATCAGATGATTGCCTTGGGCGAGCTGCCTGCAGGTAGTGTCATTACAACGGGGGACGGTTCGAAGTTTCCAGAGTATCTCATGGACAAGCTAAAAGATGTTCACGTACTCGGAACAAAAGACGAGCCCAATTCAGAAGCGGTAGTTGCTATGGAGCCTGACTTGATCATATGCACGGAGTTTCAAGATAAAATCTATGATAATTTGAACAAAATCGCTCCAACCATCATGTTTGACCGTAATGAAGACTGGAGAGAGACGCTGATTACCTTCGGAAAAATTCTCGAAAAAGAACAACAAGCTGAGCAAATCGTAAAAGACTACCAAGAGAAAACGAACAAATTGAAAGCAGAATTCGCAACCAAGCTCAAGGGTGAGTCCGTCGCACTTATTCGTCCTCGTGACAATGCTATTCGACTGCACACAGTTGAACACCGTACGGCTGCTATCTTGTATTCCGATTTGGGACTGACTCCTCCCAAGCCAGCGATGGATAAATCAGATACAGCTACGATGATTTCTCTGGAGGTGTTGCCAGAGGTAAATGCCGATCACCTATTTGTCGTAACGGACAAAGCGAATCAAGCATTAACGGACGAGTACAAAAACAGCTCCATTTGGAAAGGGCTAAAAGCAGCCAAGGAAAATAAGGTGTACGAGGTAAACACAACCGTGTGGATCGCCTATTACGGCCCGATTGCCATCAACAATATCGTCGATGAAATGGCAGAAGCACTTCTATAAATCATTCAGACCGTCACACTCTTCTCTAAGAGCTGTGACGGTTTTTCATGAATTGGAAAAGAAAGCGATTTCCTGGCAGGAATTATCATGAAAAGATGGAATCTTAAGAAGGTTGCCTATCCTGTGTATTCGAGGGGTGTGTGGAAGATGAGTCAAAGAGAAATCGTCATTGCGAGTGCTGTGCGCACTGCTATAGGTAGCTTTCAAGGAACGCTTGCAGGTGTCAGCGCGACAAAGCTGGGCGGGATTGTACTGGAAGCAGCGCTAGATCGTGCAGGTGTTTCCAAGAATGCGGTCGATGAAGTGATAATGGGGAATGTACTGTCAGCAGGCTTGGGTCAAAACCCGGCGCGCCAGGCTTCTATTCACGCGGGCCTTGCTCATGAAGTTCCCTCCCTGACAATCAACAAGGTTTGTGGTTCAGGTCTAAAAGCCGTTCATTTGGCCGTTCAGTCAATCCTTGCTGGTGAGGCAGAAGTTGTCTTGGCTGGTGGGATGGAAAATATGAGCCAGGCACCATACTTAATGGAAGGAGCGCGCTCAGGCTACCGCATGGGAGATCAGAAAGTAGTAGACTCCATGATTCGCGACGGGCTGTGGTGTGCTTTCAACGACTATCACATGGGCATTACGGCGGAGAATCTTTGCACCAAATACGAAATCGGACGCGAAGAGCAGGATGAGTTTTCAGCGTGGAGCCAAGAAAAGGCTCAGCAAGCGCTCGTTAGTGGTCGTTTTCAAGAAGAGATTGTGCCGGTTCCGATCCCGCAGCGAAAGGGTGACCCAGTGTTGTTTGCCGTGGACGAATTCCCGCGTGCTGGCGTGACAGCCGAAGCGCTAGGCAAGCTGAAGCCTGCATTTAAAAAGGATGGAACCGTGACAGCAGGGAATGCATCCGGCATCAACGATGGAGCAGCAGCTCTCTTGATTATGACGCGCGAGAAAGCAGAAGAGCTGGGAGTGAAGCCACTTGCTCGTATCGTAGCCAATGCGAGTGCAGGTGTTGATCCGAGCATCATGGGGTACGGTCCGGTTCCTGCGACCAAACGCGTACTGGAAAAAGCGGGACTGTCGATTGCTGACATCGATTTGATCGAAGCAAACGAAGCTTTTGCCGTCCAATCACTGTCTGTTGGCAAAGCACTGGACTTTGATCGTGAGAAGCTAAATGTCAACGGTGGAGCCATCGCTTTGGGACATCCAATCGGTGCGAGTGGCGCGAGAATTTTGGTCACGCTCGTCCATGAATTGCAAAAGCGCGAAGGGGCAAAATATGGCTTAGCGACTCTTTGCATTGGTGGGGGACAGGGCGTCTCCACAATTGTCGAGAAAATTTAATTTTTAAATTGTGAACGCTTTGTGTACACCGAAACGCTTGCGTTGACAAAGGGAATAAATCTTCGTTAATATGGATGAGGGCATTTGGAAATTGTGTGCCCTCTCCTTATGTGAAAGGAGAAGGATAAACTGGCGAAACTTGACAATCCATGGCGAGCACTTGGTTTGGTCAGCGTACTTGGTCTTGACTTTGCCATTTGTGTGGTTGCCGGTTTTATGATCGGCAGATACGCGGATCGCCTACTAGCGACTGATCCTTGGTTCTTGCTTATCGGCTTGATTACAGGGATTGCTATTGGTGTATACACTGTCTATCGACTCATTCGCCCGTATCTGTAGGGGGTGACGAACGATGGAAGCGTTTGCTTTAGCGATGCGAAAGACTTTTCGCTATTCTTTATGGTGTATGGCATTGTTTGTGATACTGATGATTGTATTGCCTGAACACAAGGTTTTTTTGCAGAGTTTAGTGCTTGGAACAGTGACAGGAATCATTAATACCAGCGTTCTCGCAAGCAAGGTCTGGGTTGTTGGACAAATGGCAGATGACCCTAATATCAGACCAAAAGGAACGGGCACGATGCTTCGGTTCATGATTGCCGGGCTAGCTGCCTATACTACCTTTCTTTTCCCTCATATGTTCACATTATCAGGAGTTCTACTTGGGTTGTTTTTGATCCAAGGGATCAGCTATCTACTCGTATTCCGCAATTCAAAATAGATTTGTTACCAGCATTTCCTTTTAATGAAGTGATTTTAACAGAGAGCGTTCGATAGCAATGTGTAGACAGAGTTTCGGACAACCTCTATCTATCGATGGAAAGGGGTGAAAAGATGGGTCATCATTATACGTTACGGTTTAGTTTAGGCGGCATGGTATTTGACATCGCTACGATTCTCATGATGGTTCTTACCGCACTGCTTGTGTTTATCTTCCTGTTTGTAATGACGCGAAAGCTGGAAACCGGAGTACCTGGTGCTAAGCAAAATGCAGTTGAGTGGATTTTTGACTTTGTCAAGAATGTTACTGCAGGATACATGGATCACAAGAAAGTCATGATGATGATGACGCTTGGTATTACGTTGTTTCTCTACATCTTCATTGGGAACCAGCTAGGTGTTATCGCCAACGTCACCACAGTGCACAAAGGTGAAATCAGCGAAAGTGTTATGAAGATGCTGACGATTGCTCCTACGCCAGAAGCCGAAGCGAAAAAGCGCGAAACGGTTGAGCACGAGCTAGCTGACAAAGGGGCTCACGTTATCTGGTGGAAGTCGCCGACTGCTACACCAAGCGTAACATTTGGTTTGGCATTGGTAGTCTTGCTTTACTCCCACTACCTTGGTATCAAGAAAAGTCCAGGTGGTTGGTTTAAGCACGTATTCCTCAACCCGATTCACATTCTTGAGGAGTTTATCATTAAACCGTTGACGCTTCCTTTGCGTTTGTTCGGTAACCTCTTTGCAAAAGAGATTATGATTGCCTTCCTGTTGAGTGGGGGTGTTTTGGCCGCAGCACCATTATTTATTTGGCTCGGCTACTCCGTCTTCGTAGGTGCAATTCAGGCGTTCATTTTCTTGACTCTTTCTATGGTTTACATTTCACAACTTGTGAATGATGAACACTAAAATCTAGTTTTGGTTAACAACAATTTAGGGAGGTATTTTTAACATGGAAGTTATGGGTGTAGCTATTGCTATGGGTCTTATTTTCGGTTTGGCAGCACTTGGTGGTGCTTTTGGTGCAAGTAACGTAATCTCTAAAACAATTGAAGGTGTTGCTCGTCAACCTGAAGCTCGTGGTAACCTGATGGGTATCATGTTCCTCGGTATGGGTCTCGTAGAGGCGATTCCAATTATCGCTGTAGCTGTAGGCTTCATCTTGATGGGTCGTCTGGGCTAAGCGAACAGTTGAACAGTATTAAATAGGCGGAGGGTCACCTTCGCCTATCTTTTAGTAGGGAAAAATCAGGCTTCGGCCAAAGCTTGGCATGGAAGTCTTCTAGTAATAATTCTGGTAAGTACGTAAAGAACTTATTGCAGAATCTTTCGTTTGTCAGGAAGGAGTGAACTAAAAATGGTTGAGTTTGGAGCCGTATCCCTGGAATGGGGCACATTATTACTCCAGGTGATTATTTTCGTTTTGCTGTTGATCGTTGTTTCCAAATATGCAACAGGACCGATTGCGGGCGTATTGGAAAAGCGCCGTGCTCATGTTGAGAACGAGCTTGCTACTGCGGAACGCAACCACAAGGAATCCGAAAAGCTTTTGGCTGAACAACGCCGTCTTTTGGATGAAGCTCGCGCTGAATCTAAAGCGATCATCGACCGTGCTGCGAAGCAAGCCTCTGATGAAGCAAGCAAAATCGTTGCTGAAGCACAAGCAGCTTCTGAGCGCATGAAAGCAGATGCTAGTGCTGAACTGGCTCGTGAAGTAGAAAAAGCAAAACTCGAACTGCGTGAGCAAATGACTGGTCTTTCCGTGCTCTTGGCTTCCAAGATCATTGAGAAAGAACTGGACGAAGCAGCTCAAAAGTCTACTGTTGACAAATTTCTCGCACAAGTGGGAGATCGCCTATGAGTAGCGCAGTAGGGAAACGTTATGCTCGCGCTCTCTTTGAAGTAGCGAGTGAGCGTAGCAAGATTGATCAGGTAGAAGCAGACCTGGGTGCAATCGTAGAAGCGGTAGAAAGCAATGAAGATCTGAAAAAGATCATGTTGCACCCGCACATCGCAGCAGATGCAAAAAGCCAGCTCGCTGACGAATTGTTCAAAAGCCATGTTGGGGAAGAAACCTTTAATTTTCTAAACGTCCTGATTGAAAACGGACGTGAAGTTGATCTGGTTGATATCTACCGTTCTTTTGTACAATTGGCGAACGAAGCTCGTGGATTCGCAGATGCGATTGTGACTAGTGCTAAGCCGCTTTCTACTGAAGAGCAAAATGAGCTGGCTGAGAAGTTCGGTCAAACGCTGAACAAAAAGCTGCGTATGACAGCAGTTGTAGATCCAGCGATTCTCGGCGGCATTATTATCAAGATTGGCGACCGTCTGTACGATGGCAGCCTGAAAACGAAGTTGGAAACCTTTGCGCAAAAGGCGTAAAGTTCGATTGCTTTTAAGAAGTTGGATGAATGGGGTGAATTAAGTGAGTGCAATCAGACCAGAAGAGATTAGCTCCCTCATTAAAGAGCGGATCGCTAACTTTACATCTGAAATCGAAGTTGTGGATGTAGGCACAGTCATCCAAGTAGGTGACGGTATTGCTCGTGTTCACGGTTTGGAAAAGGCCATGCAAGGTGAGCTCCTCGAGTTCCAAAATGGCGTAATGGGTATGGTACTCAACTTGGAAGAAGATAACGTGGGTGTCGTTATTATGGGACCTTTCCGCGACATTAAGGAAGGCGATACTGTAAAACGTACCGGCCGCGTTATGGAAGTTCCAGTAGGGGAAGCGCTGCTCGGCCGCGTTGTAAACCCACTGGGTCAACCTATCGATGGTCAAGGCCCTATCGCAAATGACGGTTTCCGCCCAATCGAGAGCCCGGCTCCTGGCGTTATGGCGCGTAAATCCGTACACGAGCCACTCCAAACAGGTATCAAAGCGATTGACGCGATGATCCCAGTTGGTCGTGGACAGCGTGAGTTGATCATTGGTGACCGCCAAACTGGTAAAACAGCAGTGGCGCTCGACACGATCATCAACCAAAAAGGTAAAGACATGATTTGTATCTACGTTGCAATCGGTCAAAAGCAATCCACCGTTGCAAACATCGTAGAAACACTGCGTAAAGCAGGTGCTCTAGATTACACCATCATCGTTTCTGCTACTGCGTCTGACCCAGCTCCAATGTTGTACCTGTCTCCTTATACTGGTGTAACAATGGCTGAGTACTTCATGTACAAAGGCGGACACGTTCTGTGCGTATACGATGACCTGTCCAAACAGGCTGCTGCATACCGCGAAATGTCCCTCTTGCTCCGCCGTCCTCCAGGCCGTGAAGCATATCCTGGTGACGTATTCTACTTGCACTCCCGCTTGCTGGAGCGCGCTGCGAAACTGTCTGATGATCTGGGCGCTGGTTCCATTACGGCTCTGCCATTCATCGAAACCCAAGCGGGTGACATTTCCGCATACATTCCAACCAACGTGATCTCCATCACGGACGGTCAGATCTTCCTCGAGACAGACTTGTTCAACGCAGGTCAACGTCCAGCGGTTAACACTGGTCTTTCTGTATCCCGTGTAGGTGGTTCCGCGCAAATCAAGGCGATGAAAAAGGTAGCAGGTCCACTCAAGCTTGAGTTGGCTCAATACCGTGAGTTGGCTGCGTTTGCTCAGTTCGGTTCCGATCTGGACAAAGCGACCCAAGCTCGTCTGACCCGTGGTGAGCGCTTGATGGAAATCATGAAACAAGGTCAGTTCGATCCAATGTCTGTTGAGAAGCAAGTTGCTTCTATCTATAGCGCTACAAGAGGTTTCCTGGATGACATTCCAGTAGCAGATGTGCGCCGCTTTGAGAAAGAGATGTTGTCTTTCTTGGATTCCAACAAACCGCAACTGTTGGAGCACATCCGCACAACGAAAGACCTTCCAGATGAAAAAGAATTCAACGCAGCGATCGAAGAGTTCAAAAAAGGCTTTTCGGTAACTCGCTAATCGTTAACCTGATAGACATCAGATGCATGCCGGGCCATTTGCCCGTGCATGCGTCCTCAAGGTGGTGAAAACGAGTGGCTAAAGGAATACGTGAGATTCGACGCAGTATCAAAAGTAAAAAAGATATGCGCCAAATCACGAAAGCGATGAAAATGGTGGCGGCTGCAAAGCTTCGCCGTAACCAGGATAAAGCTGAGGCGGCACGCCCGTATGCTGACAAGATCCAAGAAGTGATCGCAAGCATCGCGAGTGGGAACTCTGGTTCCAAACATCCAATGTTGCAAAATCGTCCGGTGAAAAAGACTGGTTATATTGTCATCACTTCCGACCGTGGACTTGCTGGGGGTTACAATGCCAACATTCTCCGTAGAGTGGTAAATACCATTAACGAGAAGCACAAGTCCAAGGATGAGTATGGTATTTTTGTGATTGGCCGCAAAGGTCGTGACTTCTTCAGCAAACGGAACTACCCTCTTTTGGAGGAAGTGACAGGTCTGCCAGCCAGCCCAGCCTTTGCTGATATCAAGAAAATTGCCGGTGCAGCAGTCCAAATGTTCGAGAACGAGCAGATTGACGAACTGTACCTGTGCTACAACAAGTTCCAAAGTGCAATTTCGCAAATACCTACCGTAAAACAATTGCTGCCATTGGAAGCTCCCGAGAGCAACAATGCGCGCGAATTGAATTACGAGTATGAGCCGTCCTCGGAAGAAGTATTGGCTGATCTGTTGCCGAAATATGCGGAAACACTGGTTTACAGTGCACTCCTCGAAGCAAAAGCTTCTGAAGAAGGTTCCCGTATGACTGCAATGGGCAGTGCGACAGACAATGCTACGGATATGATCAACCGTTTAACGTTGAGCTACAACCGTGCTCGTCAGGCAGCCATTACACAAGAGATTTCCGAGATCGTTGCAGGTGCAAACGCACAGGCTTAGTGGCAGCGAATAGCTCCCAATTTAGCTTTACAGGAGGGAAGAAGTAAGATGGCGAATGGACGCGTGGTTCAGGTAATGGGTCCGGTTGTTGACGTCGAGTTCGACCGCGGACACCTGCCTGCCATTTACAATGCGATCAAGATTCAACATAAAGCACAAAGCGCTGGTGAGCGCGACATCAACTTGACTGTTGAGGTTGCTACTCATTTGGGCGATAACTTGGTTCGTACCGTTGCAATGTCTTCCACTGACGGTTTGGTTCGTGGTATGGAAGCAGTTGATACTGGTGCAGCTATCTCCGTTCCAGTGGGTGCAATTACCCTCGGACGCGTATTCAACGTATTGGGTGAGCCGATCGACCTGCAAGAACTCGGTCAAGTAGATCGTCGTGACCCAATTCACCGTAAAGCTCCTGAGTTCGTAGACCAAGCAACGACTGTTGAGATCCTGGAAACAGGTATCAAAGTTATTGACCTCTTGGCTCCGTACATCAAGGGTGGTAAGATCGGTCTGTTTGGTGGTGCGGGTGTAGGTAAAACCGTTACTATTCAAGAGCTGATCAACAACATCGCGCAAGAGCACGGTGGTATTTCCGTATTCGCTGGTGTAGGTGAGCGTACCCGTGAAGGTAACGACCTGTACCACGAGATGAAAGACGCAGGCGTTCTGCCGAAAACCGCGATGGTATTCGGTCAGATGAACGAACCGCCTGGTGCACGTCTTCGTGTAGCGTTGACTGGTCTGACTATGGCGGAATACTTCCGTGATGAAGAAGGCCGCGACGTTCTTCTCTTTGTTGATAACATCTTCCGCTTTACTCAAGCGGGTTCCGAAGTTTCTGCTCTCTTGGGCCGTATGCCATCTGCGGTAGGTTACCAGCCAACACTGGCTACCGAAATGGGTCAGCTGCAAGAGCGTATTACTTCCACGAAAAAAGGTTCCGTAACGTCCATTCAAGCGATCTACGTACCAGCGGATGACTACACTGACCCGGCTCCTGCTACTACGTTTGCTCACTTGGACGCTACAACGAACTTGGAGCGTTCCATCGCTGAGTTGGGTATCTTCCCTGCGGTAGATCCACTCGCATCCACTTCCCGTGCTCTGGCTCCTGATGTAGTAGGACAAGAACACTATGATGTGGCTCGTAGCGTTCAAAAAATCCTGCAACGTTACAAAGAACTGCAAGATATCATCGCGATTCTCGGTATGGACGAGTTGAGCGACGACGACAAGCAAGTAGTTGGACGCGCTCGCCGCATTCAACGTTTCTTGTCCCAGTCCTTCCACGTTGCCGAGCAGTTCACTGGTAACCCAGGCCAATACGTGCCATTGAAAGAAACCGTTCGCAGCTTCAAGGAAATCCTCGAAGGTAAGCATGACCACCTGCCAGAGGGCGCGTTCCTGTACGTAGGTACAATTGAAGAAGCGGTAGAAAAAGCGAAGAAAATGGCGTAAGACACCCTGGAAAGGGGAGACGAGTAAGTGAGTAAGATGACAGTTGAAGTCGTAACTCCTGAACGAGTTGTCTACAGCGGTCAGGCTGAAATGGTGATTGCTCGCGGCTTGCAAGGGGAAATCGGTATTATGCCGAACCACGTGCCGTTGGTAACCCCGCTGAAAACAGCGCCAGTTCGGATTAAGACAGAAGGCGATAAAGAAGTAAAGATGGCTGTAAGCGGCGGCTTCATGGAAGTGCGCGGCGATAAAGTAACCATCCTTGCTGAAACGGCTGAATTGCCGGGAGACATCGATGTTGAACGCGCGAAGGCAGCGAAAGAGCGTGCTGAAAAGCGTTTGGCTGAGAAATATGCCGAGCTCGACGTCAAGCGTGCAGAACGCGCGCTGCAACGTGCGATGGCACGTCTCGACGTAGCGAAGTAAAGCGTAAGCTTGATATCCCCGCGCCCATGTGGCTGCGGGGATTTTTCGGTTATCAGGTGATGAATGATGAGCCATGGTAATCGGGCATGATATTTCCAGTTGGTAATTGCCTAATGTTTCTGTGTATAATAGACCTAATGCCCTGCCGACGAGCTACGTTAGCATGAAAAACAGCGGGAAAAAGCGGCATTGGCTATTGGGATTAAAGGAGAGTGTAATTGATGCAAACCGTTCGCGATATCCGCCACAATCAAGATGGCGTAGTGATTCCTAGCAGCTTTGCGGCTAATGGCTGGACAAGCGTGCTATCTCATGAAATGAAAGTTCTCTTCCAGGCAATGTGCTATGTAGTAACGAAGCATGAGTCAAAAGAAGAAATGAAAAAAGCTCTGGACGAGTTCGAAGCATTGAAAGGCACATTCACCGAGCCTGTTAAAGAAGGCTTTAAGTCTGAAGAAGATTTTAAAGGCTATGTAAACCTCTTGAACAGATTCAAAGCGTTCATGAGCCGTTCCGATTATGCATATCCGACATCTCTTGACGAAGCGATTGAGCTTTTCGTGAAGTGGGGTCTGGTAATCGATAATGGAGATGCTTGGGATGTACCGGTTTATCCATTCCCAGACGCATCTGAGTTGTTCAAGCTGAGCGAAGCAGAATCTCTTGCATTGGCTCATGTTAAACTGGAAGCATTGGTACATCCGATGTTTAGCCGCCTCGTGATGAAGCTGCACGAGCAAGAAGAAAATACGTTCAGCATGTCCAAAGCAGAAATGAAGCAATTGCTGAACACCAATGATCAGATGCTGGCAGAGGTCCTGATCAAGCTGACTCCATATATGGAAGAAGCGATTGAAAATATGCTGGAGATCCCAGAAGACGATAAGATGAACTTTGCGATTGTATGGGAGCGCATTTACGAGGACTTCCTCGGACAGCAATTTTCAAACAACGTTCAATAATTAAGAGAATAAGAGGATCAGATGGACATATTCGTTTGGTCATCATACTATGCTGGAAAAACTCGGGGAGAAATCTCTGAGTTTTTTCCCTTTATATGGCACAAAAGGAAGGCTTTCGTTAGACACCCTATTGGCAATTTGCTATAATGATAAAGGTATTTTTTTCTAGCAGTATCATTTAGCGACAGCGTTCATACCTACACCTTTGATGCTGCGAGCAGTACCCTTTTGAGGGAGTCACGACTTCTTCTGGAGGACAGCGCAAGACGATTCATACCTTTCTCAAGAGCGGAGGGAACGTGGGTGAGTGACATCTATACCAACAATTATGTGATTGTCGCGATCTTTTTGATTCTTGGTGTGCTGTTGCCCGTGGCTACAGTCAGTTTTGTTGGTCCATTACTTCGTCCAAAGAAACCGACACGGGAGAAGCAAACTACTTATGAAAGCGGTAACATTCCTGTTGGTGACAGTTGGGTGCGTTTCAACGTGAAGTATTACATCTTTGCCCTCATGTTTGTCATCTTTGATGTAGAAACACTCTTTCTGTATCCGTGGGCCGTCGCTTACAAAGAACTGGGGCTCTTTGCCTTAGTCGAGATGGTCATCTTTATATCCTTGCTCATCGTAGGATTGATTTACGCGTGGAGAAAGAAGGTGCTGGAATGGAACTAGATCTGACGAGCATTGCGCCTGAATTGCAAGAGGAATTGAATCGCAACGTCATGTTCACGACATTGGAAACGGTGAAGGGATGGGTTCGCAGCAACTCGTTGTGGCCATTAACCTTTGGCTTGGCCTGTTGCGCGATCGAAATGATGGGAACGGGTGGGGCTCGTTATGACCTCGACCGGTTTGGCGTTATTTTTCGAGCATCCCCAAGACAATCTGATGTCATGATCGTAGCCGGAACCGTCACGAAAAAGATGGCCCCACTGCTGCGCAGGCTGTATGATCAAATGCCTGAACCAAAGTGGGTGATTGCCATGGGCTCCTGTGCGACAGCGGGAGGTCCGTATGTGCGCTCGTACAGCGTGGTAAAAGGTGTAGACCAGATTGTGCCTGTCGACGTATATATTCCAGGTTGTCCGCCTAACCCTGCCGCTTTGATCTACGGAATTAATAAGCTTCAAGAAAAAATCCGTTACGAAGCGAAGACTGGGAAGCAGGTGACCAATCTATGAGCGACGAGAAACGCAAGCCGACGCCGGAGGAAAAGGCAGCGGCAGCGGCTGAAGCCCGTGCCAAGGCAGAAGCTTTGCGAAAATTAAGAGAACAGGAAGCCCAGGCTTCCCAAGAGGCGAGCCAAGTGGAGCCATCTCAAGAGCCACAAGAGGAAGTCTCTGCTCCGGATGCAAAAGCTGTGTCTGAAATGACGCCTGAAGAAAAGGCCGCAGCCAAGAAAGCAGCAGCGGCAGAAGCGATTGCCAAGGCAAAAGCGGCGAAGGAAGCAAAAGAAGCTGCGGAAGCGGAAACTCCAGTTGCCGAGCAACAATCAGAAGCAGTTGTTACACCAGCAAAGCCAGTGTCTGAAATGACGCCTGAAGAAAAAGCCGCAGCCAAGAAGGCAGCTGCCGCAGAAGCACTAGCCAAGGCAAAAGCAGCGAAGGAACAGGCAGAAGCTGCTTCGCCACCAGCAAAGCCAGTGTCTGAAATGACGCCTGAAGAAAAAGCCGCAGCCAAGAAGGCAGCTGCCGCAGAAGCACTAGCCAAGGCAAAAGCAGCGAAGGAACAGGCAGAAGCTGCTTCGCCACCAGCAAAGCCAGTGTCTGAAATGACGCCTGAAGAAAAAGCCGCAGCCAAGAAAGCAGCTGCCGCAGAAGCGCTAGCCAAGGCAAAAGCAGCGAAGGAAGCAAAGGAAGCCGCGGAAAATGGAGCCGATACAGCTGATTCAGCTCCAGAGGCGGATGCCAAGGCGAAGGCAGCAGCAGCCGCAAAAGCCAAGGCTGCCGCAGCGGCCGCTGCAAAGGCAAAAGCCGCACGTGAAGCAGGCGGCGATGAATCCGGTGATGACGACGCCAAGGCAAAGGCAGCCGCTGCCGCAAAAGCCAAAGCAGCAGCCGCCGCAGCAGCGAAGGCAAAAACAGCGCAAGCGACTGGTGATGAGGCCCCGGCAGAGGAAGCGCCGAAAGCACCTTCCAAAAACCAGCCCTATCTTGATAAATACGTTTCGAGAATTTCCGAAGCATTTGGACAGGAAGTCATCGAGGCTTCGTATATTAACGAGCTGGGAAAGGAAGTTCCAACTCTCACCATTCAAAACGAACGTTGGCATCAAGTTGCCCAATATTTAAGAGATGACGAGCAATTGAGCTTTGAGTACCTGTCCGATCTTCACGGTGTCGATTATGAGGATCGCCTGGAGGTATACTACCACTTTTATTCCTACAAAAATCGCCAAAGCTTGGCAGTAAAGGTCAAAACGAGCAGAGAAGAGTCAAAAGTTGCTTCTGTAATGGACCTCTGGCATGGCGCAAATTGGAATGAAAGAGAGACTTTTGACCTTTTGGGTATTCATTTCCCGGGACATAAGGATTTACGTCGAATCCTGTTGCCGGATGATTGGGTTGGGTATCCGCTGCGCAAAGATTATGTGCAATACGACGAGGAGGTTTAGCAGATGAACCATAACATCCTCACGACTCATGTTGATACCTCTTCTGAAACAGGACTTCGTACGGAAGAGATGTTATTAAACGTAGGTCCACAGCATCCGAGTACACACGGAGTATTTCGCTTGGTAGTAAAAATCGATGGGGAAACCATTAAAGAAGCGATTCCGGTGATGGGCTACTTGCATCGAGGTACAGAGAAGCTGGCAGAAAACTTGACCTATACACAAATTATTCCTTATACAGACCGTATGGACTACGTGTCCGCCATGACCAACAACTACGTTCTCTGCCACGCAGTAGAAACGATGATGGGGTTGGAGATTCCAGAGCGCGCTCAGTTTTTGCGATTGATCGCGATGGAACTGAACCGGGTGGCTAGCCATTTGGTTTGGTGGGGAACGTTTCTTTTGGACATTGGTGCGATGGGGCCGTTCCTTTATGCATTCCGTGATCGAGAGACGATCCTGGATTTGTTTAATGAGCTATGCGGGGCGCGGATGACCTTTAACTACATGCGCGTAGGCGGAGTGAAATGGGATGCACCTCCAGGCTGGATCGACAAAGCCAAAGAATTTGTCCAGTACATGAAGAAAGAATTGAATAACTACCACCAACTGGTGACAGGGAATGAGATTTTTATCAACCGCCTCATAGGGATTGGAAAGTTCGATACAAAAACGGCATTGGATTACTCGCTATCAGGTGTCATGCTTCGCTCGACAGGTGTCAAATGGGACCTGCGCAAGGACGAACCGTATTGCATTTACGATCGTTTTGAATTTGATGTGCCGACAGCGACTGAGGGAGATTGCATGGCGCGCTATCATCTGCGCATGGCTGAAATTGAACAATCCTTGCGAATTCTTGAGCAGGCATTGGAGCAATTTCCGAGTGAAGGCGAAGTCATGGGCAAAGTACCACGTGTGATTCGTCCGCCTGCTGGGGAGACCTATGTGCGCATCGAGTCACCGCGGGGGGAGATTGGCTGTTACATTGCCAGTCAAGGCAAGGATAAGCCGTGGAGATTGAAGTTCAGACGACCTTCGTTTACCAATCTGCAAATTCTGCCTAAGCTGTTGCAGGGGGAAAACCTCTCGAACATGGTTGCCATCCTGGGCAGTATCGACATCGTGCTCGGGGAGGTTGACTGTTGATGAATACTCTCTTGCAGCAAGCACCCTCATGGGGGACTACGCTTTGGTTTATCGTAGCGGCAGTTTTACTGCTTGCAGTCGTGTTGGGATTCGTTACGTACGCCATTTACTTTGAGCGTAAAGTGATTGGGTGGATGCAGCTGCGCATCGGGCCGAATCGAGTAGGACCATTGGGACTTCTCCAGACGGTTGCGGATGTTGCCAAGCTGCTATTAAAGGAAGATATTCGTCCGCAGCACGCTGACAAAGCGTTGTTCACTCTAGCACCAATATTGGCCTATGCCCCTGCTTTCGCCGTGTTGGCGGTCATGCCTTTTTCGGACAGCATTCGGTTCGCTGATTTGGGAATAGGGCTCTTGTACTATATCGCCTTGT
This sequence comes from Brevibacillus sp. HB1.2, assembly GCF_013332495.1. Classification (NCBI taxonomy): domain Bacteria; kingdom Bacillati; phylum Bacillota; class Bacilli; order Caryophanales; family Paenibacillaceae; genus Brevibacillus; species Brevibacillus sp. HB1.2. Next base: position 322,508 of record NZ_JABMIU010000005.1, read on the forward strand.
CTGGGATCACCGTATTAGGCGTGATCACGGCTGGCTGGGCCTCGAATAACAAGTACTCGCTGATCGGGGGTCTCCGCTCCGCTGCGCAGATGATCAGCTATGAAGTACCGCTGGTCATGTCCGTGGTGGGTATCGTCCTATTGACGGGCAGCATGAATCTCAAGGATATTGTCGAGGCGCAGCGGGATGTCTGGAATATTGTTCCGCAGTTTATCGGATTTGCTGTTTTTATCATTGCTGCTCAGGCTGAGCTGAATCGTACGCCGTTTGACTTGCCAGAAGCAGAGTCGGAGCTCGTTGGCGGTTACCACGTCGAGTACTCCGGTTTCCGTTTTGCGATGTTCATGCTGGCGGAGTATGTGTACATGTTCGGGATGGGTGCCTTGATCACGATTCTCTTTTTTGGTGGATGGTTGCCGATTCATCCATCGCTGGACTTCATTCCGGGAATCGTTTGGTTTATCCTTAAATTTTCAATTTACGTCTTCCTCCAGTTTTGGATTCGCGCCACGATGCCGCGCTTACGTGTCGATCAACTGATGTCGTTTGCCTGGAAAGTGCTGTTGCCCGTGGCATTGTTCAACATCCTGCTCACAGCTGTAGTGGTTTCTTACCAAAATGGCATGTTCTAGTAGCGACTTGATCGAAAACAACTACGTTCCACTGTTTTCATAGCGCAGGCTTCGCCATAGGCTTGCTTCGCCAAAAGCTAGCTTTCGTCAAAAACGTGGTGCAGCCAAGTTCTCAAATCCTGAGGGGTGACACACATGCTAGGACTGGCCAAAGGCCTGGGGTATACATTTAAAAAGCTCACGGAGAAAAAAGTAACCCACTTCTATCCGGATGTGCCCTTTCCAATGCCGCCTCGCTTTCGCGGTATTCAGCACTTTTCTCCTGAAAAATGCATCGTCTGTAACCAATGCGCACGCATTTGTCCGACGGAGTGTATTCAACTGACAGGGAAGCCCCATCCTGATCCGGAGAAAAAAGGAAAGATTATCGATACGTATGATATCAATTTTGAGCTGTGCATTTTATGCGATCTGTGTACAGAGGTTTGTCCCACTGAAGCGATTGTGATGACAAACAACTTCGAACTGGCTGCCTATAGCCGGGACGAATTGTACAAGAACTTGAAATGGCTGGACGACAACAATACGAACGTCAGGGAGGAGAATTAGTATGACAGGTGAATTCGTAGCCTTTTTTATCCTGTCCCTTCTGACGATCGGTGGCGCGGTGTTTATGATCAGCTTTACGCGCGTCGTCCACATGGTCATCTCATTGGGCGTTACGTTTATCAGCATTGCAGGTCTGTTTGTTTTGCTGGGAGCGGAGTTCGTCGGGGTCGCACAAATTCTAGTTTATTCAGGGGCAATCTCCATTTTGATGCTCTTTGGAATCATGCTGACCAAGCACGATGCGAACGATGAGGGAACAGGTCGGACATGGAAAAACCGTTTTATCCTGCTCTTTGTAATCGTTCTGTTCGGACTATTATTCTGGGGTGTGCAAAATACACCGTGGCCTGCGCCACCGCCACCTGCAGAGGCTCCAGTAAACAATGCAAAAGAAATCGGTATCGAAGTATTCACCAAATTCGTCATACCATTTGAGCTGTTGTCTGTTCTATTGTTGGTCGCATTGGTCGGTGCGATCGTCATGGCGAAAAAGGAGGGGGATAACGAATGACAGTAAGCATTTCCTCCTACTTAATGGTCGCTCTGATTCTCTTTTGTGTAGGTTTGTACGGTGCATTGACGAAGCGAAATGCAGTCGTCGTCTTGTTATCAATTGAGCTGATGCTGAATGCTGTAAATATTAACCTGGTCGCCTTTTCCAAATTCGGACTGTATCCATCCGTGACGGGACAAATCTTTACCTTGTTCACGATGACGGTTGCAGCTGCCGAGGTTGCCGTAGGGCTAGCGATTCTGATTGCGCTGTATCGCAACAAGGAGACCGTGAATGTTGATGAAATGGACCAAATGAAACGATAAGAGGGAAACCTGAAAAGGAGGACAAAGATGGATACTCTAATGCAATATGCCTGGCTGATCCCTCTGTTTCCGCTTCTTGCTTTCATCGTGATCGTCTCATTTGGTCGCCAATTGAAAGAAGGAGCGGCCATAGTGGGCATTACCCTGACGGCTGTTTCTTTTGGAATCGCAGTGCTCATCTTCTGGGAGAGATTCCAGGGTGGGGGAACCGATTACCATTATGTGATAGATTGGCTGCATATTGGCGATATCGTGATCAACATGGGATTCGAAGTGAATCCGCTGAATGCCATGATGCTCGTCATTGTGACATTAGTCAGTCTGTTGGTCCAAATTTATTCCAAAGGCTACATGCATGGGGATGAACGATTTCCAGTGTTCTATCAATACCTGGCGCTGTTCACGTTCTCCATGCTGGGATTAGTAATCTCGCCAAATTTGTTGCAAGTATATATTTTCTGGGAGCTGGTCGGGGTATGCTCCTTCCTGCTCGTTGGCTACTACTACTTCAAGACAGAAGCAAAAGCGGCTGCCAAAAAGGCTTTTATCGTTACCCGCATCGGGGATCTTGCTCTATTCATCGGGATATGTCTGTTGTTCTGGTGGACCGGAAGTTTCGAGTACGGGGCGATTTTTGAGAGTATCGCACTCGGACGACTGGAACCATGGATGATTACACTCACGGCGATCCTCATTTTCGTTGGGGCCATGGGAAAATCAGGTCAATTTCCACTTCATACGTGGTTGCCTGATGCCATGGAAGGTCCAACACCTGTGTCTGCATTAATTCACGCGGCAACGATGGTCGCGGCTGGTGTTTATTTGGTCGCTGCTACCTATCCGCTGTTTATCGCATCGGATACGGCTTTGACAGTTGTGGCGTATGTAGGAGGATTCACTGCCATATTTGCAGCTTCCATCGGCCTGACCCAACGGGATATCAAGCGTGTCTTGGCTTATTCCACAGTCAGTCAGCTCGGGTACATGATGCTGGCATTGGGTGTAGCTGGTGCTGCTGGTTATGTAGCAGGTTCCTTTCATTTGATGACGCACGCCTTTTTCAAAGCACTGCTCTTCCTTGGAGCAGGTAGTGTCATCCATGCCGTACATACGCAGGATGTATTCGAAATGGGTGGCTTGTGGAAAAAGATGCCGATTACCGCTTTGACTTTCTTGATCGGTTGCTTGGCGATTGCGGGGATCTTTCCGTTCGCTGGTTTCTGGTCAAAAGAAGCGATTCTGGGAGCTGTTTACGGAGCGCAACGCTACGATTTACTGTTCATCGCGCTGCTAGCAGCATTCTTTACCGCATTCTATATGTTCCGTCTGTTCTTCCTAACATTCGCAGGGAAGGCACGTGGCAAGCACGAAGCGCACGAATCTCCAAGTGTCATGACAGGTCCGCTCTTGGTCTTGGCATTACTTGCGGTTGTTGCGGGCTTTGTGAATACACCGTACGCGCCATTACTCTCCGATTGGTTGTTATCAACGAACACAGGGATGGCAATCACGAGCATTTTTGGGGAAGGCAGTGAGCATGCACCATCTTGGTTACAGATTGTGGCACTGTTGATCTCCATTTTTGGAGTCGTGCTGGCGTACCTGATGTACGGCAAGAAATCAATCTCCTCGGACACTATTCCAAAAACAATGCCGTGGCTCTATCAGCTCTCATACAAGAAGTACTACATCGATGAGCTGTATCACAACGTCATTGTTCGTCCATTAGGCTGGCTTGGATTTGTCCTGGATGTATTTGATAAGTATATTGTGGATGGTTTGGTTGGATTGACAGCAAAAATCACCCAAGGAATCGGATCTTTGCACGCAAGAGTACAAAGTGGGCAGATTCAGTCCTATGGGGCAATGGTCATATTCGGTCTGTTACTCTTGATCATCGCCATCAGTTTGACGGCTAGGGGAGGTGGACTCTTTGGGTAATATCCTTTTGTCATCACTGGTGTTCTCTCCGCTGCTGGCGATTCTCGTCATGGCCTTTATCCCCAGTCGACATGCAGGTGTGATCAAGCAGGTCGGGATTTTTGGAACGTTGCCGGCACTTATCTTGGCAGGTTGGATGTTCGGCATGTTTGATTACGAGACAGCTAATCTGCAGTTCGTAGAAAAGCACAATTGGATTTCGATTCCGATTGGAATGGCTCAGGCAGGCACCGTCTTTGCTTTTGAGATCAACTATGAACTCGGTGTGGATGGTATTTCGATGCCATTGATTTTGCTGACGGCGATTATCGGTACCCTCGCAGCAATTGCTTCGTGGCAGATCAAGAAGAGGCAGAAGGAGTATTTTATCCTGTTTCACCTGTTGTTGATCGGCATGTTGGGAGTCTTTGCTGCAGACAATCTGTTTCTGTTCTTCATTTTCTTCGAGCTGACACTCGTACCGATGTACTTCCTCATCGGGATTTGGGGATATGGGGAGCGCGAACAAGCAGCGAATAAATTCCTTTTGTATAACGGAATCGGTTCAGGGATTATGCTGCTAGCTTTCATCGTGATCTTTGTCATCATGCGGACGCTCAATATGGATGAAATCACGGCGATCCTGACGACACCAGGGCATCCGATAACCGAAATCCTTACGCCGGAAATGCGTTTTGGCATCTTCCTAGCGCTATTTATCGCTTTTGCGATCAAGCTGCCCGTATTTCCGTTCCACACGTGGATGCTACGCGTACACGTACAGGCTCCACCTTCTATCGTCATGATTCACTCCGGTATTTTGCTGAAGATGGGGGCATACGGTCTTTTGCGGATGGGAATCGGCTTCTTCCCAGAGCAGGCCTATGATTTCTCTACGTGGATGGCAGTTTTGGGGATTATCAACATTTTGTATGGAGCTGTGCTGGCCTTCGTACAAAAGGATTTAAAAATGGTGCTGGCTTACTCCAGTATCAGCCATATGGGTATCGTCTTGCTCGGTTTCGCATCAATGAACACGATCGGGTTTCAGGGAGCGATGTTCCAGGTGGTATCCCACGGCTTTATCTCAGCACTGCTCTTCTTCTTGATCGGTGTCATTTGGGATCGGACGCAGACATCGATGCTCGACGATTTGGGCGGTTTAGCTAAGTCCATGCCGTTTGTCAGCGGTGTGTTGTTGGCAGGGGGGATGGCTTCACTCGGACTTCCGGGCATGTCCGGATTCATTAGTGAGTTCTTTGCCTTCCTCGGTCTGTTTGGTCGTTTGCCAGTAATGGCAGCAGTGGGAGCGATTGGGATTGTCCTCACCGCAGTTTATTTACTCAGAGCGATCTTGAAAACGACTTTTGGCCCTACTCCAGGTAGATGTACAGGACTTGCTGATGCACAGCCGATGGAAGTCATTCCGATGGTAGTCCTATTGGGATGTATTATTCTCATTGGTGTTTATCCAGCAGTTCTGGGGAATCCGATGCAGCAGGCGCTGAAAACGATCGTACCTATCGTAACGGGAATAGGAGGGTAATCCATGGAGGTTAAAGATATTTTCTCATATGACTGGAGCTACCTTCTGCCCGAGTTTATCATTCTGGGCTTTGCTACCTTTTTATCACTGCTGGATCTTTTTGCGGGCAAACGCCTAGGCAAGCAGGTCATTGGTTGGCTATCCTTCCTGGCAACGGTCATAGCGGCGATCTTTGTGATCATCAATATGAATGCTCTCGATAAGCCATACAGCTACATGATCGACATGATCCGAATCGACGATTACGGCAATGCGTTCAAGCTGATTTTCCTGGCAGGTACAGCTTTTGCCATTCTCATCTCGCTGTCCTATCTGAAATCAGGGGAAATCCAGCACAGAGGCGAGTATTACTATTTGCTGCTGACCGGGCTTCTCGGGGCTATGGTCATGGCTTCGTCGGCTGACTTGATTACCTTGTTTGTGGGACTGGAGCTATTGTCTCTCTCGTCCTATGTACTGGTCGGATTGCGAAAAAAATCGCGGCTTTCCAACGAGTCGGCGTTCAAATACGTCGTTTCGGGAAGTATTGCTACGGCTGTGCTCCTGTTTGGGATGTCGTACGTGTACGGTCTCACGGGAACTACACATATTTATGAAATCTCATTCCGATTGGCAGAAGCGGGAATGGCGGGCTATCAGTTCCTCGTCTATACGGCGTTTGCGTTTCTCGCAGTAGGTCTTGCATTCAAAATATCTGCAGCGCCTAACCACATGTGGGCGCCAGATGTCTATCAAGGTGCTCCTACCCCGGTCACTGCTTTCCTGGCAGTTGTGTCAAAAGCAGCAGGGTTCGCGCTGATTTTTCGAGTAATGATGATCTCGTTTTTCAACGTTTCCAATGGAACGGGATCAGGAAGGTTCTTTTTCGAAGAGGGAAGCCTCTATCTAGGGATAATGGCAGCGGCCTCGATGATTATCGGGAATACGATGGCGCTCAGGCAGACAAACGTCAAGCGTATGATGGCTTATTCAGGCATTGCACAAGCGGGCTATTTGCTCGTGCCGTTTGTACCACCGACCTCTCTCTTTTTCAGCGAAGTGATCTTCTATCTGTTCGGTTACTTGCTGGTTAGCTTTGGTGCTTTCGCTGTGATTATGGTTGTATCTCGTGAGCAAGAGACAGAGGATTTGAAAGGATTCGCCGGATTGTATCATCGCTCACCAGTTATGGCGGTTGCGATGAGCATCTTCCTCTTGTCCTTGGCAGGTATCCCGATTACGGTTGGCTTCTTCGGGAAGTTCTATCTGTTCATGGGTACATTAGTGGTAGAAAACTACTGGCTGGCGGCGATTATGATCATCACCAGCGTCATTTCCTACTACTACTACTTTGGGATTATTCGTCAGATGTACATGCGTCCTGGGACAACCGAAGCACCAATGGTCGTGCCAAAAGGCATTTGGACGTTTATTCTCATCATGGCAATCGCTACCGTATTCTTCGGTGCTTTCCCGGGTCTGGTCACCGACTATATCCAAATTCATTTCAATCCGTCCTTTGATTTTGGGAACATGCTCTCTCCCAGCTCTCAGTGATACTCGTAACTGAATAGCACTTCAGGTACAATAGAAGGGATGGCTCGTAATCGGGCCGTCCCTTTTTCTATGATTCTCGGATAGGCAATGAGGAGGTAACGAGCATGCCACAAGAAGTATATGGCTTGTTGAGTATCGTTTTATCGATTGCGTTTATTGGGCTCGCTTGGTGGGCGTTGCAATCCTTTCGCTTTGATAAGATTTTGAAAAAACCAAATGGCGTTCAGGCGAAGCTGTTGCAAATTTTTCTTTCCATTGTGATTGGATATGAACTATCCCGCTTTTTCCTTGATTACTTGGGCTGGTCCCTGACATTCGGGAATTTGTTCAACTAAATACCCAAAGACGACGATTCGCTGGTATATCCACCCAGCTACATGTACAAAATGAGAAGTACAAAGAGATACATGTAAGCATAGGGAGAGGATATCAATGGGGAAATGGTCTGGTTGGTGCGTGCTGGCTCTATTGCTCGTGATGGGGGCCGTGTATTGGATGCCTGCACAAGCAAAGGAAGAAAAGCCGGTTGTGACAGAAATGATGAAAGTACTAGAAGATACGGGCGCAACGGGTGTATCGGTTCAGGTACGTATGCGTACGGCGATGGGAGAAGGCCTGCGTTCTGAACAAGTAAAAGAGTTGGCGACGAAATGGGCACAACAACTTGAGATTCCGTTTTCCCCAAGCGAACAATCGCGTAAGCACAACATACTTGCATATAGGACTACATACACACAAAACGGCGTGGATCTGAGCTACGAGGTGACAGCAGTTCCTAAAAATGGAGCATTTTCTGTATATCTAGTACTTCAGTTATCTGGAAACCGTGATTCCCTACTATATATTGGACAAGTACAGGAAACCTTCACGAATGCCCTGCAAAGCGCCGACTTTATTCCGCAAATTAGCACTTGTATTCGCGGATTGTACAATGTTAAGATGGGTGTTGACCAACAGGAGGGTAAAATATTGTCGATTTTTGGTACTCTCCAGGCGACAGAATTAGAACGTTTGCAAGATGAGACGGTTGTCAGCATTTCAGGGTATACCCCTATGTGGGAATCATTCATCGCGTTAAACGGTCAAAAGATGAATCTACAGGTGGCTACGCATCGTGACAGCCATTCTGGAACATGGATTACTGTAGGTACACCAATCATCACTGTGGAATATTAGCACGCGGAGGGGTACACATTGGATAAAATTATTGTCCGTGGTGGTAAGGCATTGTCTGGAAATGTAAAAGTATCTGGCGCCAAAAATGCCGTACTCCCTATTATTGCAGCATCTATCCTGGCAGAAGAAGGGACTTGTGTCATCTCTGACGTACCAGCTCTCGACGATGTCATGACGATATGCGACCTTTTGAAATCGATGGGAATCTCCCTTACATATGATCATGAAGTGCTGACAATCGATGCTTCCAAGCTTACGAGTGTAGAAGCGTCCTATGAACTGGTCCGCAAAATGCGCGCATCTTTCCTCGTGATGGGGCCGCTTTTAGCCAGAAAAGGACAAGCTCGTGTCGCTCTCCCGGGTGGATGTGCCATTGGTACGCGCCCGATCGACCAGCACCTTAAAGGGTTTGAGGCTATGGGAGCCAAGATCGAAATCGGACAAGGGTTTATTGAAGCGACGGTAGAAGGACGATTGAAGGGTGCGAAAATCTACCTGGATATTGCTAGCGTCGGTGCAACAGAAAATATTATGATGGCCGCTGCTTTGGCAGAGGGAACCACATTGATCGAAAATGCGGCAGAAGAGCCGGAGATCGTTGATTTGGCGAACTTCCTGAACAGAATGGGAGCAAAAATCCGCGGAGCGGGTACAGGCTCGATCCGCATCGAAGGCGTGGAAAAGCTGAAGGGCTGCACACATTGTGTCATTCCTGACCGCATTGAAGCAGGAACTTTCATGGTTGCTGCAGCAATTACTGGCGGGGATGTCTTTGTGGAAGGTGCGATTTGCGATCATCTCAAATCCGTGACCGCCAAGCTTCGTGAAATGGGCGTGGACATTGAGGAGCAAGAAAACGGCATTCGTGTACGCCGCACAGGCACACTGAAAGCAGTTGACCTCAAAACGCTGCCATACCCTGGCTTCCCGACAGATATGCAGTCGCAAATGATGGCGCTTTTGCTTGTTTCGGAAGGAACGAGCATCGTGACCGAAACAGTATTTGAGAACCGCTTCATGCACGTGGAAGAGTTCCGTCGCATGAATGCGAACATCAAGATCGAAGGCCGCAGTGCCATCGTCGAAGGTGGTTCTAAGCTGACAGGCAGCAAGGTAGCAGCAACTGACCTGCGTGCGGGTGCAGCACTTGTACTGGCTGGGCTCGTATCGGAGGGTGAGACTGAGGTTTCTGCCCTGCACCATATTGACCGTGGCTATGTGAACTTTACCGAAAAGCTGCTGGCTTTGGGCGCAGATGTAGAACGTATGGTTCCAGAAGAAAAGGCTCGTGAAAAAGCAGTTTCGGAAACCATCAAAGTAAGCTTCTCTCCTAATTTTGCTTGATAAATGCGTCAACCATATGGCAAAACGAAAGATTCTCTGCGTATGCAGGGGGTCTTTTTTTCGTTCTCTCGACTCTCTCATTCTCTCGTTCTACCGCTCTGTTACCAAACATAGACTTTAGTAGGTTATTCAGACTTTTCGTGTCTAGTATGTAACGGGGAGGATCTCTTGCATGAAACGCTATCTACTCATGTGGTTTATCGCTTTGCCGATCTTGCTCGTCCTGATGCCTGCTGCTCTGGTCTTTTGGTTTTCACCAGAAATAGGCCCTGTCAGTCAGCCGACTGTGGCCGTCACGGAGCCTGCCATACCGGCGATGAAGGAATCGGCTTCTTCTATGCCAGTAAAGGTGTACCGTACAGAAAAAAAAGCTGTGGAAACATTGCCGCTAGAAACGTATATTACCGGAGTCGTAGCGGCGGAAATGCCAGCTGAGTTCGAGTTGGAGGCTTTAAAAGCACAGGCGTTGGCGGCCAGGACCTATATCGTGCGACGAGTAAAAGAGGGCAAATTTGATGATGTGCCATCAGGTGGTCAGGTCTTGGATACGGTGCAGCATCAAGTTTATATGGATGAGCACCAGCGGCGAGAGCGTTGGGGAGATCAGTACGAATGGAAAAACAAACGAATTCAGCAGGCAGTTATGGCGACAGCAGGGATTATCCTGACCTACCAGAACGAGCCCATTGACGCGACGTTTTTTTCCACCAGTAATGGTTTTACAGAAAACTCGGATGAATATTGGGAAAAGCCCATTCCTTATTTGAAGAGCGTTGCGAGTCCTTGGGATATTCAATCTCCTCGCTATGAGGAAACGGTCGTCATGTCTACTGTGGAGCTAGAAAAGAATTTGGGCGTCAAGCTCACGCAGGAGGCTTCTACCAATGGTTCCTGGTATCGGATCGAATCGCGTACAACCGGAAATCGCGTAGGAACCATCAGCATTGGCGGCAAGGAGTTTACAGGTAGAGAGTTTCGTGAAAAGCTCAATTTGAATTCTTCTTCCTTTACGTTGGACTTGCGCGGCAATCAGGTTTTCATTACGACCAAAGGGTACGGTCATGGTGTCGGCATGAGCCAGTGGGGAGCAAATGGAATGGCCAAAAGCGGGAAAAGCGCGGAGCAAATCGTCAAGCACTTCTATCAAGGAATTAGTCTGCAAGTGTATTCAAGAGTGATCCCAGCTTAAAAGAAAAGCAAATTTTTACTTTTCCCTACTCTCTCAGGTTTATACGTCAAAATTCTGGCGATACTGAGGGATGAGGTGATGAATAAAATGGAAGATCAAAAAAATCAACCAATTCCATTCAAGAAGGCAAGTTCTTGGAAAAAAGTTTTGGGCAAGAAATGGGCGTTTCCTGCAATCTACATCGGCACCGCAGCAATCATTCTCGCTTTTGTGATGTGGTATCAGGGCAATGTCATGGACACGGTATCCAAAATGACGAATAGCGGAGATGGCGTGGCAGTGACAACTCCTGCAGCTCCTGAGACGACTACACCGCAAAACGAAGAAGCGGTACCTGCTACAAGTGGCGTACAACCACTCGCTTGGCCAGTAGGAAAAGGCGTGCAGTACAATGTGGGCATGAACTACTACGATGAGAAAGCGTCCAAGGACAATCAGCAAAAAGCATTGGTGAGCTTCGACAATACCTTCTACCCACACACAGGTATTGACCTCGTATCTACGGACGGTAAGAGCTTTGATGTCATCGCAGCTCTTGCGGGTAAAGTAGTAAAAGTGGTGAACGATCCACTTGTCGGCAACGAGATTGAGATTGAGCACGCAGACAAAATGATTACGGTATATCAAAGTCTGGAAAGTGTAACAGTCAAACCAGGCGATGAAGTGACACAAGGTCAAGTAATCGGGTCTGCTGGGCGCAACACCTTTGAAAAAGAAGCTGGCGCACATCTTCACTTTGAAGTTCGCATCGATAACAAGCCTGTCAATCCAGAGCAATACTTGATTCAGGCTGAAACGGAAGTAAAAAATCAATAACCGATGAATTTAGAAAAACACCTGCAAAATACAACAATTGCGGGTGTTTTTTTGCGTGTGGTACAAACTGTTGAAAAAAGATGCGGCCGTGCTGGCTTGTCAGGCTTGGAAACGTAGAATATGTGTCCCTACGCACCCATATATTGTATCAGACAATGTAGATACAAGGAGGCGAGTAATGTGCACGACTACATCAAAGAGCGGACCATCAAAATCGGCCGATATATTGTAGAGACAAGAAATACGGTTCGGATGATCGCTAAAGAGTTCGGTGTTTCGAAAAGTACTGTGCACAAGGACTTGACTGAGCGGCTGCCTGAGATAAATCCAGAGTTGGCGAACCAGGTAAAGGAAATTTTGGAATATCACAAAGCCATCAGACATCTTCGGGGAGGCGAAGCGACCAAAATAAAGTACAAACGGCGTAGTAAAAAAGTACGAGTAGAACAGGAGGAGAGTGTGTAAGAAAGAATTTCCTTGTCCTCTCACGTAGAAGAGCCTATGATATTAGGTAGAAATGTAACTGGTAATCAGGGAGGACCTTTCATGTTTGGCAAAGATATCGGAATCGACTTGGGCACGGCCAATGTCTTGGTTTTTGTAAAAGGCAAGGGAATTGTCCTAGACGAACCATCTGTCGTGGCAATAGATAGTAAAACCAGAAAAGTTTTGGCCGTGGGAAATGAAGCCTATCGCATGGTAGGCCGTACCCCAGGAAATATCGTAGCGATCCGACCTTTGCGAGAAGGGGTTATCGCGGATTTTGAAATCACAGAGGCTATGCTGAAGCACTTCTTGAACAAAATTGGTGGAAAGAGCATGTTTGCCCGTCCGCGTATTTTGATTTGCTGCCCGACCAACATCACGTCTGTTGAGCAAAAAGCAATTCGCGAAGCAGCTGAGCGCAGCGGTGGAGCAAGAGAAGTATTTATCGAAGAAGAACCGAAAGTTGCCGCAGTTGGGGCAGGTATGGACATTTTTCAGCCGTCCGGTAATATGGTAGTGGATATCGGTGGGGGAACGACCGATGTAGCGGTATTGTCGATGGGCGATATTGTCACGTCTTCCTCCATTAAAATAGCAGGCGATACATTCGATGTGGCTATTATGCGTTACATAAAAAATAAATACAAATTGCTGATTGGTGAGCGTACGGCTGAAGATATCAAGGTTCAGATTGGAACCGTATCCGGCGGACGCCAGGACGAAATGGACATTCGGGGTCGAGACATGGTAAGCGGCTTGCCGCAAACGATTACCATCCGCTCCACTGAAGTCCAGGAAGCCCTGGCTGAGTCGGTGAGTGCGATTGTACAAGCCTCAAAATCTGTTTTAGAACGAACACCTCCGGAGCTTTCTGCCGATATAATTGATAAGGGTGTTTTCCTGACCGGTGGCGGCGCATTATTGCACGGTATTGACGAGATTCTGGCAGAGGAGCTGAAGGTTCCTGTGCTGGTAGCGGAGGAGCCAATGATGTGCGTTGCAAAAGGAACAGGAATGATGCTGGACTATTTGGACAAGATGCCGGCTCACTCGAATAAGCGATTATTCAGGGGGTAAGATTTAAGTGATCAGAGGCTTGTATACGTCTGCATCTGGCATGCTGGCTTTGCAGAACAGGCAAGAATCGCTGGCGAACAATTTAGCAAATATCAATACACCCGGGTTCAAACAGGACGTGGGTGTCATGCGTGCATTTCCGGAGCAATTGCTCTCCCGCATGAATGATAAGGAAGGACTGGATGTTCCGGGCATCCCTACTATGCCTGGACAGCCTGCCATTATCGGGCGTTTGCACACAGGGGTATACATGTCGGAGGCGCTACCGAATTTTGCGCAGGGGGATATTGAAGAGACACGCAATCCGTATGATCTTGCGTTGATGGACAATATTCAGCCAGATCCGGATGGGAATGAGCGACGGTTGTTTTACAGTGTGGCGCGGATTGAGGATTTGACGCAGCCAGCTCAAGAAGAGGATATTCGCTACACGCGAAACGGTAACTGGAGCGTGAATGGGGAAGGCTACTTGGTAACGGCTGATGGGTACTATGTTTTGGACAATCAAAATCAGGCGATTCGAGTTAATGACCCAGTTAGTGGAATTAATGCTGGACAAGATTTGAAGATCAACGAAGCTGGCGAATTGTTGTACAAAGACCCGAACACGAATGAATATCAATCTTTGGCAGCGCATCCTCGTTTGGGACTGGCTGTAGTAACCAATCCCTTGATGCTGGTTCGTGAGGGAACCAATGTATTCCGTTGGGAAGGCGACATGGACGTCGAAGCGATTGATGTTGCTGAAGCAAACGATCAAGCAGCTCTGGCAGCAGGTACGTACGCTACACCTACGATTTCAGGTCGATACGGTATGCAACAAGGTTGGCGTGAGCGCTCCAATGTAGACCCTGGCCAAACCATGACGAACATGATGAGTGTTCTTCGCGCTTATGAAGCGAACCAACGGGTCATTACAACGATTGATGGTACGTTGGATAAGGCTGCTAATGAAATCGGTCGTGTTAACGGATAATAGGAGGTAGGAAAGATGCAGTCGCTTAATATTTCCACATCAGCTATGCGCGGTATTCAGCAAGCGTTGGACAATACAGCCAACAATCTGGCGAATATTGATACAATCGGGTACAAACGCCGGGTCGCATCGTTTTCCGAGCTTCTCTCCGATTCGATGAATGAACAGCCGGCAGCAGACAATCAAAATCGGAATACATCGGTGGGGATTCGGATCGGAAGCGGTGCCCGTCTTGGCATGACCAAGCTGGATCTCGGTCAAGGTAGTGTGAAAGTTACTGATGTGCCAACAGATGTGTTGGTTGAGGGAAACGGGTATTTTCTTGTCACTCACAAGATCAAGGACGCTACTGGCAATGTCATTCAAGAGGAAAATCGATTGACACGCGATGGCTCTTTCAAGGTCTCATTCGATGATGATGAACAAGGTTATGTATTGCACACTACCTCTGGTCACATTTTAACAGACGAAAACGGCGTAAATATTGTATTGCCAGAGCCAGTCACCAATATTCAAATTACTGCCGAGGGAGCACTTACTGCAAATGGAGTGTCTTACGGCAATATCGGTCTTTGGAAAGTAGACAATCCTGATCAGCTGCAGCAAGTCGGTCAGAATCTGTTTGATGCTGAGTTAGATTCCGGTGCAAATCCAACTACCAAATACACGAATGCCCTCATTACAGGTGATGCTACACTTCGACAAGGAGCATTGGAAGGCTCGAATGTAAGCATGACAGAGGAAATGTCCCAACTGGTGAACATTCAGCGTGCGTATCAATTGAACTCACGTGCAGTCGGCATCAGTGATCAAATGATGGGCATTGCTAACCAACTGAGAAGCAGATAACTCATATAATTTCAGCATGACGGAGGAGAGGAGCATGGAACAAGGGAAGAGCAAACGTTTCCCGCGTCAGACCGAAGAGGTTAAGTCAAAAGGAAAAGAGCGGGAACGGAGCGGCAAAAATTGGCGGCTGAGAGTTGCCAAGATGGTGCTGGTCCCACTCCTGCTGTTTTTCTCACTGGTCATCGGTCTGATGATCGGATACGGTGGGGTTGGAAAGCAGCCAATGTCTGACGTATTCGATCTGGGAACCTACAAACATATGTGGGATTTAATGTTTGAAGATACGTAAAAACGAAGCTGGACAAGCCCGAACCCTATGGTTGGGGCTCCTATTTTTTCGAGGACTTGTTGTGGTGTTTGTCCACAGAGTATAATAGGGCGAGTGGTTGAAAAAGGAAGTGACGATTTGAATACGGAGGGATGTCCGTGAATCTTCCTAATTTGCTTACGATCTTTCGCATCGTGCTCATCCCTTTGTACCTGTATGTCTTTTTTTCGGTGTTTCCGTATCATGTTGAAATCGCTTTAGGCATTTTGATTTTGGCGGGAGTGACCGATATTGCGGATGGGTACATCGCGCGGAAGCATAAGCTTGTGACCACCATCGGAATGATGTTAGATCCTCTGGCAGATAAATTAATGATGCTGGCGGTCATCGCCTCATTATTTTTGACAGATCGAATCAGTATATGGGCTGCCCTGTTTTTCTTTGTGCGCGATCTGGCAATGATAGTAACAGGAGCTGTTTACCACTTCCGCGGGAAAAAAACCGTCCCGGCAAACGCCTACGGCAAGCTGACAACTGTCCTTTTGTATGTTGTCATTCCGCTGGTAATGTATCGCTATGAGTACAGTGAAGCGATACTTTGGTCTGTTATAGCGTTCTCATTTATTGCGAGCGCGATTTATCTGGCAAAGGCTCGACTATTGAACCGCGTGTAAGGGTGAAAAAGAGCACTTCCCGCTTTTGGGGAGGAAGTGCCCCTTTTATCTTAACCCCGCTTGTCAGTTCAACTGGGGCGGGAGTTATGTATATTGTTTTCTTGGTCAAAGGGTATTCATGCATAGACAAGTCTAGTTAAGTATGGAAATGGAGCGATACATAATGCAAATCAAAGCGCCTTTGGATATTATGCAAATTCAGGAAATCATCCCGCATCGTTACCCGTTTTTGCTGATAGATAAAATCGAAGAGCTGGAGTTAGGAAAAAGAGCAGTTGGAATTAAAAATGTCACGGTTAATGAACCGTTTTTCCAAGGCCATTTTCCTGGTTATCCAGTCATGCCTGGTGTCCTTATTGTGGAAGCGTTGGCACAGGTTGGGGCAGTAGCGATGCTCAGCATGGAGGAACATCAAGGAAAAATCGGACTGTTTGCAGGTATTGATGAATTCCGTTTCAAAGATCAGGTGAAGCCGGGAGATACGCTGGTACTTGAGGTTGAGCTTACTCGTGTGCGTGGTACCGTCGGCAAAGGGCATGGAAAAGCATTGGTAAATGGGAAAGTAGTAGCAGAGGGTGGATTGATGTTTGCCCTAACGGCAGGAAATAAGGCACATTCATGATCATCTTGAATGTGCCTTTCTTTTCGGGTAGAATGGCTAATGGGCATCTCCATGCATGAATAAGGTAGTTTAAAAAGTCGTCTTTTTAAACATTGATTTAATAACAAGCACTTGAAGGTGAAGAAATGACCAAACAGGTCGCAACGATATTAGATGTGCCATTTACGACTCGCGGCTTCCGTGAGACTATCGATCATATAACAGAGCGTATACAAAACGGTCAAAAGACCCACGTGGTGACTGCCAATCCGGAAATCGTCATGGTAGCGAGAGAGAATCGCGCTTTCCGTTCTATTGTAGAACAAGCCTATGTCGTTCCAGATGGAATTGGGATCGTGTACGCTGCTAAATGGACGAATCAGCCGATTTATGAGCGCGTTACGGGTGTGGAACTGCTGGAAGCGCTCATGGCCAAAGCCGATCAACATCAGTGGGGCGTGTATTTACTCGGCGCCAAGCCGGATGTCATTCATTTGGCAAAAGACAAACTGAGTGCTCGTTATCCGAACGCCCGAATCGTCGGATGTCGGGATGGCTATTTTCGTCCAGAGGAAGAAACTCAAATTGTACAAGAAATTGCCGAAGCGAAACCGCAGCTCCTGTTCGTCGCACTGGGTGCGCCCAGACAAGATGAATGGATGGCGAAGTATCGCGATCAGTTAAATGCCTCCCTGATGATGGGGGTAGGCGGAAGCTTTGACGTCATTTCCGGGAAAGTGAAGCGCGCTCCCGAGATCTGGCAAAAACTGCATTTGGAATGGTTTTATCGACTTGCTTCCGAGCCTTCCCGCTGGAAGCGTCAACTGGCTATTCCTCGGTTTGTTCTAACCGTACTGAAAGAAAAATGGAGTAGCCGTTCCTAGATGCATCCGTAGAGAGGAGAACAGTCGATGTCTACACTAATCCTCGGATTTCTGACTTCGCTGATCATATCGTTTATTGCAACACCGTATGTAAAAAACCTGGCTGTAAAAGTAGGAGCAGTCGATGCCCCGAACCAGCGCAAGGTACACACGCGAATCATGCCACGTATGGGTGGCTTGGCTATTTATATCGGTTATCTGGTTGCGTTCTTCCTATTTGTCCCGTATACAAGCCTATCGGAAATGTTGGGAATCTTCATTGGAAGCACGATCGTGATGGTCGTCGGTATGCTCGATGACAAATACCAGCTCTCGCCGAAGTGGAAGCTGCTCGGACAGCTAGTCGCAACAGCGATTGTCGTCATTCCTTTTGGTTTGAAGATCGGTGTCGTGAATCTGCCGTATAGCGGAAGCATTGATTTCAGCAGTGGCTGGCTCTTCTGGCTCGCGATTCCGATCACGATGTTTTGGATTGTCGGTGTAACAAATGCGGTGAACCTGATTGACGGTCTCGATGGGTTGTCGGCCGGTGTATCAGCAATTGCTGCAGGGACAATGGGAGTTATGGCCTTGTTGATGGACGATTACAAAGTAGCGACCTACTGTTTCGTGCTCCTCGGAGCGATCCTGGGTTTTCTCTACTTTAACTTTCATCCGGCCCGTCTGTTCATGGGCGACACTGGTTCGCTTTTCTTGGGCTTTAACTTGGCTGCTCTGTCGATCATGGGCTTTAAAGAAGCGTTGTTCGTTTCCTTTATCATTCCAATCGTTGTGCTGGGTGTACCGCTTTGGGATACGTTCTTCGCCATCGTGCGCAGAATCGTGAACAAAAAGCCGATTTCGAGCCCAGACAAAGGGCATTTGCATCACTGTTTGCTCAACATGGGTCTATCCCATCGTTCGACTGTACTCATGATTTACTCGATCAGCATTTTCTTTGGAATGATGGCTATTCTGTTGACGAAGACGACGAAGTGGACCACGATTATTGTCATGGTCGCACTGCTAATCGTTATTCATCTCGGAACGGAGATCGTTGGACTCGTTAGCCGTCGCCATCGTCCGTTGATTAATACGTATAGACGGATCAAAATTAAGCAAGCCGAACAACAGCGTCGGACGAATTAAAAATACGAAAAGCCCTGGCATCATTTTGATGCTGGGGCTTTTTTTCACCAAAATTTAGGGGGAAACACTTAAGTACAGAAGGGAATTGTCCGATAAAGATAGGGGAGAAGTATACTGCCCGATCTTTTTTGGAGCGGGACATATAAGCAATTCAGAATAATATGGAGAGGTGAAAAAATGAACAAGTCCTATCAACAATTCCGTCGCTGGCTGGCGATGTGCCTGACGATGATGCTGATTGTTACAGGTGTTTTGCCTGCCGTACCTGCTTTTGCGGCACTTGGTTCCAACTGGAATACTGGGGCTGGTATCAAGACGCCAACTGCCTATCTTGCGACTGGTAGCGGTAACGGTTATGCCTACAGTACCCCAATCAAGACCAAATCGAAATTAATATACGGTGTCGAGCTTTTTTACAAAGATACCTCGAAAAATGGTCAAGGCGTGGATGTAACAATTGATGGGGTCCCCCTTGCGAATAACCAACTGTTCGCAAATGACAAAATTATACTGCCGGATTTTCAACTGAACAGCAGTGGGGCAGTGACTAAAGTTACGGTAAGACCAAAAGTAACGCTAGATCCAACAAATGATACAACAGAGATCTACTTTCAGTACACACCAACTCCTTCGCCTTCGGGAACAGGCCCGCTAAAATTCAATAATTCTGGGGAAGGTGAGCATCAAAGCAATCCTAAAAAGGTTACAAGCCGAACAGTAACTGGCTTGGAATACGAGTATGGCATCTCAGCCGCAGTGGATAAAACACAGGCTGTCGAAGTCCAAGTAAACGGAGTGACCGTCCGAACGGTAACGGGAGCAGGAGGCGTATTGCCAGATATTGATTTATCTCCTGGTCTGAATGCTGTACAGCTTTTTGCACCAAATACAGGTGAGCGTGACGTTATTTATTACGAATACAACTCGCAGAATAGCCCGATTTCGATTACAAACTTCTCGGGTGGAACGACAGCCTATAACCCAGTGGTTTATGGCGATTCCACAATCACACTGATTGGTACGTATGGTAGTGGTGTAACCGGAAGCAGCTTGCGAATCAAGCTGATTACGAACAATGGCCAGACGGTTCAGGATTTATCGAATACTGCTCCATCGATTAACGGAAGTACTTTTACATTTAGCAATATCAGCCTGAAACCAGGTCTGAATCAAGTCGCCTTCTATGAAAAGGTGGGAAATGTAACAAAAGAGCACTACCAGTTCTATGTTCAATACAACAACACACCACTAGTTAGTGATTTGAAAGTAAATGATACACCACTGAACGATCCGAATGTCACTTCGAGTCCAACTTATATCACAGTTCCTTCGACTAACCGTCTGAATTTGAACATGGACGGAAAAGCACTCAATGCAGATACAGTTGAAGTGAAAAACCTGCGTACAGGTGATGTAGTCAAAACACAAGTGAACCGCACCGGATCTTTTGGATTGAGTGTACCATCGCAGCTTGGTGAAAATACCCTGGAGATCAGAGTGTTTAACCAAAATAAGGAAGTAGGAACATTCGTCCGCAAGCTGCTGGTTACCACTACCTCATCCGGAAGCTCTGATCAGTTTTACAAAGTAATGCTGGGTGGAGTATCACTACAGCCGAACCAACTATCAACGGTAACAGGTGCAACGTATTCTCCAGCCATGACATTGAATGGTGCGGCACTTTTGAAATTTGTAGATATTGCTGGTGAGCAGCAGTTCCAGGAATTCAAGGTCACGATTTCCGAAGGTGGAAGTAAGAGTGAATACAAGAGTGGAAGTGGATTAACCTTTACACCGATCGGCAATCCGCAAAGCGGCTTTACCGAATATGCGGTAACTGTAGGGGTACCAGCAGGAGTCTTCCAGGATGGAAAAACGTACAAAGTATCGTTGAGCTACCAGTACTTGACAAAAGCATCGAACAATACCGTAACTTCTCCATCTGGCTTTATTAATGTTGCGAACTACGAGTACGAGTTCAAGTACTTGGACAGCACGAAGCCGAATATTACAAAAGTGATTAATTTGGCGAATGCACAAGAGTTGTCTCCAACGGCTGCAAATACGATAGTTACTTCGCCGCTGGAATTGAAGGTCGTCACACAAAATATCTCGAATCCAAACTCTACTGTAAACATTACCTACAACGGACAAACACTGGCGGCAGGAACTGACTATGTTATCCAGACAGCGACCGATGGATTTACACTTACGCTGAGAAAGCTTCCACAAGGTCAGGGTAAATTGGTAATTGGATATAATGGCGGTACAGCATCGACATCTGCTGCCTATACACTGGATATTCGCATTACTCCATATGCGCAAATCACCTATGTAGATGCAACAGGACAGGTTCGCAGCTTCGAAGACGGATATCAAGTGAAGAGTGAGAACGATATCCGAAATCTTGACGGGAAAGTGTACAACTACGTATTGAAGTCGGGTAATATTGAGGCGACGTTGAACGGAGCAACTATCAACATTACCGATATCGATACCAACAAGGGCACATTCCTGATTCAAAAAGACCAACTTCAAAATGCCCAATCAGGTTTTAAAAAGGGCAACAACGTCCTGAAAATCACGTTAAAAGACGATCCAAAAACCGTTTTTACCTACAATGTTTCGTATAACACATCCAAGACACCATCTGTAGAGGATGTGAAGCTGGAGATCATCTCTAATGGTAAAACCGAAGAGCTGATGAAAAAAGCTGGAGACCCATCCTATAAGACGGGTGCCAACTTCTTGAGCAGCCTGAGCTTTACCGTAAATGATGCGACACATGTATATATCGAAAAGAACGGAAAACGGATCAATGATTTCCGCTACAAGAGTGGGGATTGGGATCAAGACACAACGAATCAGGAATACGTAAAGACTCGTCTGGAAGCAGCTTTGAATAACGATTTGGAAGACCTGTTTGATGAGCACAACATTGATTCAGAGTCTCGTTCCCGATTTGGAGGGAAAATGAGCACGAAGAAGTATGGCGATCTTGTTGAAGAAGTGCAAGATGCTGTAACTGATGCGAAAGAACAGGAACAAAAATTGGGCCTCTTCCCTCTGACTCTGAAAAAGGGTGGAACAACAGTCTACACAATCGTAGCAGAAGATGACAATGGTACTGTCATTCGCTATGACATCAACATCGATCAGAAATATTCAAGCTGGGAAGTTCTGTCCCCAGTAAAAGCAAAAGAAAACGATCCGTACATCATCGTTAATAGCAATAGTGCAGTTGTAAAAGTGTTTGCGGAAAATGCGGACAAAGTATTGTTCGGCAAAACAGAAGCGAAAGTAACGAATACAACAAACCCTGACTTCTATTATGACGATGACCAAGGAAAAACAATTCCAGAAACCTACTACGTGTTTACATCTACAGTTCCACTTAAAAAAGGTTTAAACACAGTGAAATTCTCGGTTGTAGTAGGCGATAGCACCTATAAAGACGAAATCAAAATTTACAATGCGAGCTCGAATGTAAATGGTGCTGAATATCGTGATGTATTAGGGAAGAAAGTAGCGTTTAGCGTATTTGATAAGCAATTTGATCTGAAGTTCCCAAAAGGTACCGTATTGCTGTCACCAGATGACAGCCGTGCTGGCCAAGAAGTGAAGAATCCAAACGGAGACATTTTTGTCGATGTGCCTCTCTATTTTGGTATGGCAGACCGAACAACAGGACAAGTAACCATTGAAGAAGACAATTTGGAGGACAGGCTGGTACTCGAATCCAACTTTAACTACGCAAGTCCGTTGTACTATGTCGATGCAGGTGACATAGAGGCTCCGGGTGGACGTGATCCATACTACGATGAAGGCGATGCTCAGGACTTTAAGAGCCGTTGGCAGGACAATCTTGTTCCAAGCCTCCGTGGAACACTTACCATTAAATATGATCCATCGATCGTAAATGCTGCGAACAACATCTTGACCATTTACTATCACAACGGTGACGAGTGGAGAAACATTGGTGGTGTAGTGAATACTGGCGCGAAAACCGTGCAGGTACCGTTTGCTGGATTTGGTTACTACATGGTCATGAAAACAAGAGAATCCTACGATGATGTCATTACCCATGATTTTGCCCGTGATGCGATTGAGACCTTGTATGCAAAAGGCATTATGCCAGCATACAGTGGAAGCAGTTTTGGTGCAAACCGTGACATGACACGCGGAGAATTTGCCACAATGCTGGTAAAAGCGTTGGCACTGCCTATTAACGCAGGTCCATATAAGGATAGCAATGAACGTGATCCTTTAGAGCCTACCTTCACGGATGTCCGTCCTAATCGGAATACGTGGGATTATGAGTACAAGTACATCGAGACGGCTGCTCGCGCTGGGATTATTCGTGGAAAACAGCCAGGCTACTTCCGCCCAGATGATTCACTGACGCGTGAAGAAGCAACAATCATGATTGCGCGTGCGCTCAACATGAAATTGGCTACGCTCGATGCATCCAAAGTGGCATTGAATAAAATGTTTACAGATGCGAAAGATGTGAGCTACTATGCAGCTCCATCTGTGCTGGCTGTCAGCAAAGGTAAGCTGATGAACGGTGAAGTCAATGACCCATCCGTGAAAAAGCCAACCTACAGCTTCAAGCCTACTCATAATTTGACTCGTGCAGAGATGGCTGTTATCACAGTACGTGTGATGGTCCAACTCAAAAAACTGCCTAAGCAGTAAGTGAATATATTTCGCTATATATAATAGAAGAAAAGCTGAAGAGGTCATCCGCCTCTTCAGCTTTTTTCGTTGAGAAATTACTCTTCTTCCACATCTCCAACCGCGTCCACCGGAACCTCCACATATTCCTTTTCTCCGAGCACGATCTGAGCTTGTCCATTCGTCAAATCGACCATTCGCGCGACGAACTCATCCTGTTCGCCCTCAGGAATCAATACATGCGCGGTAACCTTGTCTGTGAAATCCGTACCACTCACGCGATGTTCGCCTAGACGTAGTTCGTTCTCTACCTTGCCCCACCACGTGTAGTCGACGCTGACAGAAATCGTTTGATGCAGGGTATGCACCACGATTTTCGCAGCCTTAAGTGCAGTAACCGTTCCTGCTGTGTAAGCCCGAACGAGTCCACCAGCCCCAAGCTTGATTCCGCCGAAATAGCGAGTGACGACGACGACCGTATCCTTAACACCGTTTTTCTTGATACACTCAAGAATCGGTTTGCCAGCTGTACCGCTGGGCTCCCCGTCATCACTTGATCGCTGAATTTGATCGTTTTCGCCAATGACAAAAGCGGAACAGTTATGGGTAGCATCCCAGTGCTTCTTTTTAATCATCGCGATAAACGCTGTCGCTTCTTCTTCGGTTGTAACCCGCTTGGCATATCCGATAAAACGGGAGCGTTCAATAACGATATAGTCCTCACCGTAGCCAGCGATAGTTTTGTATTGCGTAAGCATCGTACAATCACCTCAAGAAAAGGATAGCATGCAAAAGAAATGTTGGCGAACACTGAAATGTTTTTGACACATAATCGTAGTACTCTATGTGGTGCTTCTGGAATAAAAAAGGAAAGGGAGGAGCTATCTATGATTCCCTTATGAAAATGCTGGTATGGCATAATTTTGCGTGTGAGAAGTATAACTCTGTGATATAGTGATCTTGGGACAAACCACATATTTAATGTGGTTAATAATTTTATGCTCAATATAAAATAAAGGAGTGGAATTCAGTGAATTTTCCATATTCGAAAAAGAAATGGATGTCCATCAGTTTGGCGGCAGTATTAACAACAGCACTAGGCGCAGGAAGCTTGACGGCATCTGCGAATACAGGCTCCGATCAAACAAAGGCACCTACGACTGTACAAGCATCAAATGATAAAACAACAACACAAACCGGTACAGGGAGCCAGTCTACTACTGAGGCTGCTGCAAGTGAGGAGCTGACTTTGGAAAAAGCCGTTGAACAGGCTCTGAAGTCAAATGCTAAGCTTAATGAGACACGTCTGGATGCAAAAAATGCAGACATTAATCAGTCACTTACTTATGTAAGTAACTCTGAAATGCCAAGCAGTACGATTGAAACGCTGGAAGATGCACAACGCAAATATGTGACAAACGAGAATGGGAAAGTGAACAAAAAGCTCAATGCACTGTACGTAAAATCAGCTGAAGCAAAAACAAAGCTAGGGGCACAAGATGTCTATTACAAGCTGATTTTTGCTCAAGATGATTTGAACTTGAAGAAACAAAGCTTGGCTCGTTCAGAAGCACAGCTGAAGGTAGCAAAGGCTGCATTCGATGTGGGAACGAATGCAAAAACAGATGTTTTGGAAGCAGAGATGGGAGTAGCAGCGGCAAAAGCACAATTGAAGTCTGCAGAAAACGCTGTGGAAATTGCCCTTATGGATCTAAATGACTTCCTCGGAGTAGATTTAAATAAAGAATGGAAGCTCGTCACATCGAATAAGCAAACGGCCCCTATTAAGCTGACGAACGAGCAAGCCAAGGAGCAGGCACTCTCCAACCGGGTAGAAATTACGAGAGCAGAAGAAGAGCTCAAGCTGGCTGAACTGAACGTGAAGCTGATCGATGAGTATTTGGCTGTATCTACTCTTCAAGGTCAACAGGCGCGCAATAATGTGGAAAAAGCCAAGCTTGCTATCGATGAGCAAAAGCGTGTTGTTATCAAAGATGTAACAGAAGCATATCTCAACCTGAATGCGGCAAGAGAAGGGATTGAGTTCCGTAAGTCTGCAAAGGATTCTGCTGCGGAGAGCTATCGCCTGAAAAATCTGCGCTTTGAGAATGGGCTCGCAACTACTTTGGAGGTTATCCAGTCCGAAGAAGCGTTGTCTACTAGCGAGAACGAGTACCAAAAGGCTGTATTGTCATACAACCTGGCTGTTGTAGCTTTTGAAACAGCTCTGGGTAACTAACTGAAAACAAGATTTGTAAGCTTTCGAATCCAATTGGAAAAAGGTTCAGTCGTGACAGCCCGCCATATGTCCCCTATAATACGGATTGTGGCGGATGTCACTTCGTACATAATGGACAGGTGAATAACGAACCACGAAAAAAACTTTAATTTTTTTTCGAAGGCGCCGCAACTTTTGATTCGCTCAGGCGTTTAATAGGATGTCACACGAAAAACGGGGAATTGTGTAAAAAAGATTCACGAATTCTAGCAGTTGTGTTACACTAGTGATTGTTGCATTTTACACAATACTGAATATACTAGAGATTTTTAACACAAAAAGCGAGGCTTTCCTGCGAAAGGAGGTGACACGCGCTTGCAGGATTCGGGCTTTAAAAAGAAAGATAGATTAACAACAAATATTCCCCAAGAACAATTTGTTTATACTAGAGGAGGAGAACACAAGGTTATGAAAAAGGTCGTTAACAGTGTATTGGCTAGTGCACTCGCACTTACTGTTGCTCCAATGGCTTTCGCAGCAGAAGAAGCAGCAACAACTACAGCTCCTAAAATGGACGCTGAAATGGAAAAAACCGTAAAACGTCTGGAAGCTCTTGGCCTGGTAGCAGGTTATGGCAACGGCGAATACGGTGTAGACAAAACTATCACTCGTGCAGAGTTCGCTACTCTGATCGTTCGCGCTCGCGGACTGGAGCAAGGTGCGAAATTGGCACAATTCAGCAATACTTACACTGACGTTAAATCTTCTGATTGGTTTGCTGGTTTCGTAAACGTAGCTTCCGGCGAAGAGATCGTAAAAGGTTTCCCGGACAAATCTTTCAAACCACAAAACCAAGTTACTTATGCTGAAGCAGTAACTATGATCGTTCGTGCACTGGGTTATGAGCCAGCAGTTAAAGGTGTATGGCCTAACAGCATGATCTCCAAAGCTTCCGAGCTGAACATTGCTAGAAGCATCACTTCTCCTAACAATGCAGCAGTTCGTGGCGACATCTTCAAAATGCTCGACAACGCTCTTCGTGTAGACCTGATGGAGCGTAAAGGATACGGTACTGAAGCTACTTATGAGGTAACAAACGAGAACCTCTTGACTAAGTACCTGAAAGTTACTGTTCGTGACATGGAATGGGCTCAAGAAGCTGGCCGTGACGGCGATGACTTGCCACTGGTAACAAACGTACCTGCTATCGGTTTGGGCAAAATCAAAGCTAACGAAGTAACTTTGAATGGTAAAAATGCTGGTATCGGCAACACTACTTACAAAGTAGCTGACGGTATCAACTCTAACGAATTCGCTGGTCAACACGTACAAGTGTGGATCAAAGACGACCGTGAAGACGTAATCGTTTGGATGGAAGGTTCCACAGACGAAGAAGTTATCATGGACCGTGTGAGCGAATGGGAACTGAAAGGCAAAAAGTTCTCCGATGCTAAAGATCTGAGCAACTCCGATCTGAAAGATCTGAAACTGATTTTGGATGCTAGCGAGAAATCCTACCGTCTGAACAAAGACACTGTTGTTACTTACAACTTCAAACGTTACACTGATGCAGTTGACGGTTTGAAAGAAATCATCAAAGATGGCGATGGCTTCACTTTTGGTGTGAAAGTTGTTCTGGATGACAACAACGAAATTGCTTACATGCACGTAATCGACGATCAAACTATGAACCAAACTGACGAAGGTCGCAAGTATGGTTCTGAAGTGATCAGCAAAGTCGATGTTGAAAAGAAAAAGATCACGAACATTGACAACGACAAGTTCAATGAGCTGGAAAACAAAGATGAAGGTAAAGACTTCCTCGTATTCCTCAATGGTAAACCAGCTAAATTCAGCGATCTGAAAGAAAACATGGTTTACAGCGTTTACTATCCAGAAGGTGACGAAGACAAGTTCCTGATCTTCGCTACTGACACGATTGTAGAAGGTAAAGTAGACAAAGTTGTTATGCGTAACAGCAACGACTACCGTCTGACTGTTGGAGACAAAACATACCGTATCTACAAAGGTGCTACTTACTCCGATAACGGAAACAAAGACGTTGAAGATACTGATGGATCCAACTGGGATCTGATCAAAGATCTTGACGGTGAAACAGTAAAACTGTACCTGGATGCTTCTGGTCGTGTTCGTCACGTAACTACTAAGGATCCAATCGACGATCGCAAACAAAAAGCAATCGTTACTCGTGCAGCTTACAATGACTATGGTAAAGACAAATGGCAATTCACTGTATTGACTCAAAAAGGCAAAAAAGTGAATGTTGAGTTGGAAGCTAAAGACATCTATGATGTAAACGGCAAAAACTTTGACAAAAACGGTAACGAGAGCGAACTGGAAGAGCTTCTCCAACCTAAGAAAGACGACAGCAACGTTCTGCTTGAAGTTGAACTTGACAAAGAAGGTAAAGCAGAAAAAGTTCGTATCCTGAAAACAGATCTGATTCGTTCTTCTGGAACTGACTGGAACAAACTTGCTGACGAAGACGATGAAATGGTTGACGACTACGAAGTAAATGATGATACTGCGATCTTCGACATGACTGGCGAGATCAAAGACGCTAACAAACGTCCTGAACTGAAAAACGCTAAAGCTACGAAGTTCAAAAACATCGCAGACGAAGACGATCTGACTGTATACTACACAGTTGACGAAAATAAAGATGAAGTTGAAGCAATCTTCGTAGTTGAAGGTGACGGTTTGGGTGGCGATGCCCAATACGGTATGGTTTGGGATTACGGAAGATCCGGTGGAGATGACACTATCCAAGTTCTCACTAAAACCGGTGACAAAGTCGAATTGAAAACTTACCCATTGGACAAAGATTCCGAAGATCTGAAAGACGATCGTGGTATCAAACGCGGCGACTTCATCGCATTCCAATTGGATACTAACGATGAAGTAGTTGTGGACGATGTTGTTGAAGTAGTTAACAACAACCTCGAAGATTCCGACGAGAAAATGCTCGCTAAGATCGCTGACAAAGACGAGTGGAAAGATGCTAGCATCGACAAAATCAAAGTGGGTCTGGTATCTAACGTAGATGGCAACACCATCACCGTTAAAGATGCTGATGACAAAAAATCCACTATCTCCACTAAATCTTCTACTGCATTCCTGGACATCTTCGATGATCTGGAAGGCGTAGACGGCGTGAGCAAAGGCGACTACATCGTTGCTATCGATAGCTCCGACGTTTCTGGTAACAAGTACGACTACGTATTGATCATTTCCGACGAAGATGAAGTAGATAAAGAAGGTTGGGAAGATGAAGCGGAAGCGTTCTTGAAACAAGAAAAAGGCGATACTCCAAACCCAGGTAAATGGGATGCTATTGCTGACTCCGCAACTGGTAAACAGTTCGCTATCGGTCCAGTAAACTCTTACTCTGTAACTGTAGAAATCAAATCCGGTAAAGAATCCGAGATTGATAACGCAGTTATCAAAGTTGGCGGCGAAACCTTCACTGGTAAAGTAAGCAACGGAGAAATCGTATTCGAATTCTCTACTGACAAAACAGATGCTACTACTGGTGTAATCACTGTAACAAGTGAAAAAGGCGACACTGACAAAGCAAACGTAACTTTCAAAAAATAATTTTGTGAGTTAAAGCCTTTTACGTGAGTCGAACAGCGGAGGGAGTCACCTCTCTCCGCTGTTCATTACATACTCACTCACAAAAAATAGAGACTTCCTATCAAACTTACGGAGGGGTAGTACGTGAATAAAAAAGTAGCTCTTTCCATCCTTTCTGCTACAGTAGTTGCTAGCATGGCTTCTTCCGCTTTTGCAGCACCAAAATCTGGTGTTTATTTGGGTGGAGATGTAGACAGATACTATGAATTGCGTGACCTGTTCAACCTGACAGATGCAGGTAAAACAAAATTTGCAGCTGACATGAAAGTAACTGCTTTCGACAAACTGATCTACGTTGACTTCGACGGTAAAGGTGCAAGCCTCCGCGAAATCATGAACGGTGAGTTCAGCAAAGTTAAGAGAGACCTGAAAGAGACTGATTTCGAAGGCGTTTATACGAAATCTAACCTCGATGGTTCTAACGGTGCAACTTACGACCCTCGCAAAGATGCAGTTCCAGGTCCTGCGGGCGAACTGAAAGTTGAAGCTGTAGATGCTCTGAACGCAAAAGAAATCGTTGTTGACTTCGATGACGAGTTGGATACAGTAACTGCTGAAGATGCGTCCAACTATGAACTGAAAGTAAACAACACAACACGTTCCGCATTCACTGTAAAAGTTGATAGCACTGATAAGACTAAAGCTGTTATTACTTTGGGTGATAACATCAACACTGGAGATTATGTATCTCTTACTGTTAAAAAGACAGTATTGAACAAAAACCTGAGTGGTTTGGAGAAGGATGAGACAAAAACATTCTCCTTCGTAGATACTGCTGCTCCAGTTGTTAAGTCTGTACAAGTTAAAGGTAGTGACGTAGTTGTTACCTTTGACGAATATGTAAAGACTATTGGATTGATCACAGTAGATAACATTGCTGTGACTGCTACTCCAGATCCAGTACTTCCAGCAAAAGAATTTACACTTAAAGATGCTGCTAAAGGCTTGACTGCAGGTCAACATACTATTGCATTTGCTAACGTAACGGATCTCAATTCTACACCAAACAACGCTCCATACCTGACAAAAACATTCGATGTTACTGTTGATGCTGCTGCTCCATCCGTAAGCAAAGTAGAAGCTGCTGGTGAGTACAAATTCAAAGTAGTATTCGATAAAGAAGTTACTAAACCAACTACAATTTCTGTTAAGAAAAACGGATATGCTGTGAATGCAGACATCCAACCTGTAGTTGGTACTTCTGATGATGAGTACTATGTAACAGTAACCGACAACGGTCAAGTAAAAGTATATGGTGATAATGAAACCACTACTAACCTGTCCGTAACAGTTGGCGGTTATAAAGCTACGAACAACAACATGTTTGGTAACGAGTTCACAACTTCTGTGACTCTGTCTAAAGATGGTGCTGCTCCTACAATCGTTAACCGTTTCAGCAAAGTGGTTGACAAGGGTACTACAGGTGCACCAAATGAAGTATTCCATGTACAATTCTCTGAAGAGTTGAGCGATGCTACGGGCGCTGTAGATACAGCTAAGATTGTTTTGAAAGACAAAGATGGTGTAAGAAAAACTGTTACTTCTGCTCAAGTAGTAACGGATGCTTCTGGCAAGAAAACAATTCTTGAAGTAGCATCTAACGATGTTAAAACTGACGGCGCGATCAACGCTGGTACTTACACAATTGATTTCGGTACAGGTGCTGTTAAAGACCTTAGCCAAAACCCTAATGCTGCTGCTTCCGTAAGCATTGTTAAGTCCACTTCGGCACAAGGCGAAATTGACTTGACTACTGGTAATAAAGTTTCTGTTTCAAACAATAAAATTACCATCAAATTTGGTAAAGAGATGACTGCAGCAGCTTCTAATGCATCGAGCTACCAATTGAACGGTGCTCCAATTAAGGCAAATGCTGCTTACTTCAATGGCTCCAAAGAGGAAGTTGTAATTGAATTGCAAGATGAAACAATTGCTTCTACCGGTAAAGCTGTACTTGGAATCAATGACAGCGTAGTGGCAGTAGATGGAAGCAAATTGAATGCAGCAAGTAAAAGTCTTGTAGTTGACGGTTTTACTGACAACGTAGACCCAACACTCGTTTCTGCTAAGAAAGAGTCTTCTACTTCCTTGGTTCTGACTTTCAGTGAAGATGTTGTTGTTGCAGATGATGCTGCTCATTTGGATGACTTTGTTGTAAAAGTAAACGGAACTGTAGTAGGTGCAACTTACATCGGCTCTGTTGATGGCGATGCTAAGAAAGTAACTTTGACTTTGCCACAGTACAACACTTCCCAAACTGTAACTGTAGCTACTTACAAGTCTGATCTGAACACTAAAGATATTCAAGGCAACACGCTCAAAGTTAACACAACACCAATCACTGCTAACTAATGAGCAACTAAAAAGAGCCTAGTAATAGGCTCTTTTTTTGTTTTCAATTACTAATTTTGTGGATTGTGCTAATATAGAATGGAAACCAAGTATTTTCTAGAATATGGAGGAACTAATGTTTATAAAGTACATTCAATTAGCAACTGTCTTAGTATTGTCATTTGCAGTAATTACTGGATGCTCAAATGAAGCTAAAGCACCTAAGCAACCTATAGCTGAAGAAAACAAAACAGAAACTCCTAATCCAGCAAAAGAAAAGTACGAGGCTGCTCTATCTCTTTACAACGCCGGGAAAATAGATGAGGCAAAATCAATTCTTGAGGAATGTATTAAATTGGATGCCGCAAATGGAATTTACGAATACTACTTAGGGAATATTTATCGTAAACAAAATGATCTCAATAAAGCTCATGCTAACTACCAAAATGCGGTTGCAAAGTCCCCAGACTTGATCGAAGGCTACAACAATATTGTAGCCATTCAAATGTATAATCAGGATTTTGACAATGCGCTTCTCACTGCTAACAAAGGCCTTCAAGTAAAGCCTGATTTTGCAGATCTTAAATTTAAACTAGGGCAAATTTACTTTGTTCAAAATAAATTTGAAGAATCGATAAAAGTCTTGTCGGAGATTACAAGTGACCCTAAGTATTTTGAAGCGTACCGTTTTATCGGCTTTGGATATATGCAATTAAACAAAAAACAAGAAGCGGTAACAAATATGAAAAAGTATCTGGAACTTGCTCCTGAAGGATTAAACACCAAAGTTGAAGTAGCTAATGTTGTTAAAGAGCTTGAATCTAAAAAGTAATTGATTTCAACGAGGTTTAAATTGCAAGGACTTTTTGTACCGGTCTACTTGCAGTTTTGCCTCTTTTTTTTACTAGGTAATAAAGTTAGGTCCAAATAGCTAGATATCTGTTTATTTTATGGTCGTGTCAAATCGTGTCAATTAGGAAATGGGTGTGATAAAATGAATATGTCTTTTCACAAAGTACTCGTTGATTACTTTCAGGTAGAAGAATAGAA
Organism: Brevibacillus sp. HB1.2; assembly: GCF_013332495.1. NCBI lineage: Bacteria > Bacillati > Bacillota > Bacilli > Caryophanales > Paenibacillaceae > Brevibacillus > Brevibacillus sp. HB1.2. The sequence continues at coordinate 354,911 of NZ_JABMIU010000005.1, forward strand.
ATTATTTTGACTCGATCATTTTTAGTTCGGAGGTTGTAATGGGACGTGTATTAAGTCTAATAAGCGTATGTGTTCTTTATGTACTATTTATTTATACTCCGTATCTACGGGGATTATTTTTTGATACAGATTTTTATTTAATAGAAGTAATTCTGGCAGTGCTTTTTATAGTGAATGCAGTTAGGATTTTTATTAAGAAGCCACAGCAGGCTATGCTGCCATATTTAGTTGTGTTTTTAATACCATTGACGTATCTATTATCATTGACTAATGCAGCGACACCAAGTGGAGCGTTTGACAACATCTTTCGATGGTTAGCCTATTCTTCCATGTTTGTCATGTTAGTTTGGACAAAACAAGCAGACGAATCAAAGAAACTAGAGCAAGTATTTTCGATAGTGTTTCAATTGTCTGGGATATGGATTTCCTTCTTTGCCATTTTTGGTATGTGGGGATGGGTTGAATTCAAGGACCTTATGCTTGCTGAACGTTTAACTGGCACTTTCCAATATGCCAATACTTTCGCCACGGTTATATGTGCTTTCTGGCTTTATGCACTGGTAGTTTTGACGAAGAAGAACCTCCCTATCTGGTCTACTATACTGTATAGCTTACCTTTGGTCGCATACGGTGTAGGCTTATTACATTCTTACTCTCGTGGATCTCTACTTGTTTTTCCGTTGGCATGGTTTATCGGACTTTTGTTACTGAAAGGCAAGGAACAGATTACATACATAATATACTCAGCCCTTTCAGGTGCTGCTTCATTCATTGTATTTCGACAAATTACTATGCAGGCGGGGCAAGGCTCAGTTAATCCGGGCATGCTTTCTTTCTTTGTTTCTACTTTTGTGGTGCTAATGTTGATTTTATTAATCAGAGCAGTATTGGATAGAAAATCGTTTTTCACTAGCTTTGGAGATAAAAAGTTTGCAAGGTTCCTTTTGCCAGGTGCCGTCATTATTATAGGAGTATTATTGGTATTAGATATAAAGAACAGTGGACTGGTATATCAGCAATTGCCAAGCAGTTTACAGGAACGGGTATCGGATATTAATAGGGAAACTGCCAGCTTGTTGGGGAGAACGAATGTATATCAGGATGCATTCAAGCTCAGTAGTGAGGCACCTCTATTAGGAGTTGGTGGTGAGGGATGGAAGATTCTCTATTCTAAGCATCAAGAGCTGCCGTACTTCAATAATGAGATTCACAATGGTTATCTGGAAGTCTTGTTAAGTACCGGTTGGTTAGGATTAATCATCTTTTTGTTGGTGTTTGCATTCTTGGTTTACCAAGTTGCTCAACGGATTTATAAAGAAAATGAAAAAGAAGAGCAGGTACTAACAATCGCTGTGCTTCCAGCCTTAGCAATGATATTCATGCATGGTTTCATAGATTTTGACTTTTCTTATGGGACTGTATGGTTTGTTGCTTTTTGGTTGCTTGCTATAGGAGTTCCATCGGTTGTTTCTTTCTCAAGCGAACAATCATCTAATAATTTTTCTAGTAAAGTGGTTGTTAGATTGATCTTGTCATTTACGGCTGCATTTGTTCTTGTGTTTGGTTTTTATTCGTTAAGATTCTATTTAGCTCAAGATACTGTAGCTGATACACAAGGTGAGATATTGGTTGATGAGGCTGAATCTATTCTTGAAAAGACAGTGGCCCTCAATCCTTATCAAACAGATTATCAATTAAATTTGGCCAATGTTTATGCTACTAAGTTTAGAAATGAAGGGAACGAGGAGTGGAAATTAAAATCGATTGAAAGGTTACGCGTAGCAGAAGCACTGGAGCCTCAAAATGCCAAAGTATTATTTTACGTGGGGAATGTATATGTGACTCTAAATGACTGGGAGAAAGCCATTCAGTACTATGAATCTGCGGTGGAACGTGATCCGTTCAATGTCGAATATATTGAGCGTATTATTACCTTGGAATCACAGCTAGCAGCTGATTTTGCTAAGTTAAATGACAACGAAAAAGCGTTGATGTTAGCTAAAAAGTCGTTAAGTTATTATGAGAGCTATTTAACGAAAATCAAGAAATTTAAGATGAAAGATATTCCTGATAAGCGGCCTCTTGAATTGGCGAACAGTACGTATTTTTTTATAGGACAGTCTTATATGATACTCGGTCATTATCCACAGGGTATTGAAATACTGAAGACGGTAAGTGATCCCCAATTCACAGTTGATGCGCAAGCACTACTAGTTGTAGTATATGAAGCCACGAGACAAAACGAAAAAGCTGCTACTATTACCAAGGCGTTGATGACGCAACGAGCTGATTTTGCGCAGAGGGTTGTGGAGTATCGGGGGATTGTAGTGCAGCAGCCTTAAGGCCTGCTTGATTCATATTCCAAATTGTAAATATTGTATTTAACTGGGGCTGCAGTGAAGCTAGAAAGGTAACATGGTATAATCGCTCTGTCATAACAAGAGAGCGATTGGTTAAGACAAGGTATAATAATGACTATCCATTGGCTTACTGTTTTTTGTTGATAGTTACACTTATTAAGTGAAAAGATGCAAAACTATGTGAAAGGTGATGAGTTTTACTTTGCAAAATAGATATAACTCAGATTCCATATCCTTCATGAGATTTCTGAACCCGGTTATTTTTGCAAAAACTTGTTGGTCGCAAAGACTATTAATAAAAAATTTGGCTGTACGTGAGATTCAGGCGAAGTATAAGGATTCTTATCTGGGAATCCTATGGACCTTTATTCACCCTTTATTTCTCCTCACTATTTATACTTTTGTTTTTTCTGTTGTTTTTAAAGCCAAATGGGGTACTAACGGCGGGCAGTCAACATCTGAGTTTGCTATGATGTTATTTTCGGGGCTAATTGTTTTTAATATATTCAGTGAACTGGCAAATCGCTCACCTTCGCTGATTATTAATAATAGTAATTACGTGAAGAAAGTCATTTTTCCTTTAGAAGTTTTACCAGTTTCAGTTTTGTTTTCAGTACTTACGAATTTTCTTATATCGTTTACGATCTTTGTGATCGGTCAGTACATTCTTCTCGATTATATATCGCCAACTATTTTTATGGTGCCTATTGTTTTACTGCCGTTAATTATGTTCAGTTTAGGTATCTCTTATTTACTGGCTTCACTTGGGGTTTATATACGAGACGTAGCGCAGAGCGTTGGAATTGTTGTAAATATGCTGTTTTTCTTAACTCCTGTCTTCTATCCAGTAACTGCAGTGCCTAAAGAATTTCAATATTACATGAACCTAAACCCGCTTACATATCTGATATCGGTATTTCGAGATACTGTTTTCAATGGGGTTATGCCTGATTTATTAGTATTAACAGGTTGGATTGCCGGTGGTTTTGTTTTTTTGATTGCTTGTTATGCGTGGTTCATGGTTACAAGGAGAGGTTTTGCCGATGTCATCTAATATAGCAATTCATGTGAAAGAGATTTCTAAGTGCTACCACATGTATGATAAACCTTCAGACCGACTTAAACAAATTGTATTTGGAAAGAAGAAAAAATATTATAAAGAGTTTTGGGCATTGCGTGATATCTCTTTTCAGGTTGCGCAAGGGACGACTGTTGGAATTATTGGAAGAAATGGTTCGGGAAAAAGTACATTATTACAAATAATTGCGGGTACGCTTAGTCCTACTTCTGGAGATGTATGGGTTAAGGGGAGAGTAGCTGCTTTATTAGAGTTGGGATCGGGTTTTAATCCTGATTTTACCGGTCGTGAGAATATCTACTTGTATGGTTCCATATATGGTATAAAGAAAGAAGAGATGGATGGAAAGTTAGATGAAATTCTATCTTTTGCTGATATAGGCGAATTCATCGATCAACCAGTCAAGAACTACTCAAGTGGAATGTTTGTACGTTTAGCTTTTTCAGTCGCAGTAAATATCGATGCTGAAATACTCATTGTTGATGAAGCATTGAGTGTAGGAGACATGTTTTTCCAAGCAAAGTGCTTTGACAAGTTAAATGAATTGAAGAAAAAAGGTGTGACACTCTTATTTGTCAGTCATTCTATGGAAACAGTTAAAGCATTATGCGACAAATGTATTCTCATTCAGGAAGGTGAGCTCTTATTTGAAGGAGATTCCATGAGGTCGGCTGACATGTACTCAAAGGTTTCTTTAGCAAACAGTAATTATGATACAGTTGCAACTAGACCGAAATTAGACGAAATGGATATCCAATCGACGATGCAGCCTCCTTTTGAGAAAAGAGTAACCCAGCGTTTTGGAGATGGAGTAGCCAAATATATTGATGCGTATATTGTCGATGAGGAAGGAAACGAGATCGATACGGTAAGACATGGTGAACCATGTAAAGTTGTTGCTTATATCCACTTTGAAGAAGAGTGTGACATGGAAAGTGAATTTGGAATCGTAGTTCGTAATCAGGAAGGGATCGAAATTTACGCTCTGAACTCATTTTTCAAGGGGATTTCTTTACCGCCACAAAAAAAAGGAACGACTGTCCGAATCGAATTCGATCACGTCATGGCTCTATCCCCAGGGACCTATAATATAGCATTTGGATTGCGAATACCTGTTCAAGGCTCCTATAGTGACAAGGTTTATAATGGAATTGTCTTTCGGGTTGTTTTGAACTATGGACAGACATTTATACCTGGACTTGTAAGTATACCAGGAACTATCTCTTACAAGGAGATGTCACTCCACCGATGAAGACGTATCAACCGCTATTCTTTGATGATTTACATATAAAGCTACTTAAACAGGGGAATTATACACAGATATTGTCGCTGATCAGTAACAAGGAATCGAATTGGGAAAGAGTATGTTTCGATAGACTATTGGCGATTATCCACGATTTGGAAGTTCTAGGGTTAAAACAACAGAAAATATTGGACGTGGGTTGCAATATCGGTTTTTTCTCTCATACTTTATCGGCTTTGGGGCATACAGTCGTAGGTATTGATAATAACGCTGCTCCCAATGTACAGGGCTTTTATGCTGAACCTTGTCTCGATACAGCACAAAAAAACAATACGATTTATAATACTGATGCTCGCTTTATAGAAGCAGATATTGAAGACTATATAAAAAACACTAGCGATCGATATGACATCATCCTATTATTTAATGTTGTTCACCACTTTTTTAACGGGTATGCCAAAACAGGAATTGGTAAGAAAGAAGATGCAGAAATTATTGAGATTCTACACCAATTTTGCAAACACTCGAATCGCATAATATATTTTGAAGGACCTGAGAATGAACCTATAAACTACTATCCGGATGGATATAATTTTCCAAGATGGTTCGTTGATGTAGCGAAAGTAAATACAGTCACTCCTATCTGCTTTACTGTAGGAGCAAACGGGTTTATAAGAAATCTTTATCGAATTGAAATATAGACGGGATTGGGGGATAGAAATGTTTAAGATTGCGAGACAGGAAATTTTGCAAGAGAATCGATTCATTACACGTGACGACATAGCTATTCAATATTGCGGCGATCAATGTATTTTAAAAACGCTCCCCGAATTATGGGAGCCAGTTAAACTTGGAACTATCAACAGTTACGCTTTAACTGCAGAAGATTCATTATGGATAAGTATATCGAATAAACAAAGAAGTGCGGATCATGTATTAGGTGCCTTTACTCCATTCGATCCAGCAGAGAAAATTCATTTGTTTAAAAAATTAAAAGAACAAAAACATAATAACGTATTAACGATTGAGGATGCGTGTACTTGCTCTATTCGAGTCCCTATTTTAAAGGGTACCCCCCTAGCTGATATGAATATGACCCCAGCTTGGCTAAAGGGAACAGAAGATCAGTTCAACCAAATAACTGCTAAAGATATGTACACTGTGATACTGGATCTGGCAAAAGGTTTGAATCATCTTCATAAAAATGAACTCTGTCATGGAGATCCATTTCCGTTCAATGCGATCTATACCACAGAGAAAGTAGCGGTTTGGATTGATTTGCAAGATGCAGTACCTTTTTCTGATGACATGCAAGAAAATGATGTCATTGCTTTTTGGATTTATATTATTAACTACATGCACTATGGATTTGAATACGGGTCAGCATCCCTATATTCAAAGATCATGCATATCTATGCTAATGAAGAAGTGTCACACATACTCCCGTCTTTAATAGAGCTTCTAAGTAAAGAAATTAGCGATATTCAATCCGAGAGAGCGGCCAGTAGCTATTCTAATTCTAATGTATTCCGCCTTCATAATGATAATGAACTGTTTATTCGAAAGGACGCGTTTGGGAAAAAATTGGTGTCCTTAATGACGTATGGACTCTCTCATTGGCAAAGGGCTTTTGAATGGAATGTGAAAGAGGCCCAAAAAATGAGAAAACTCTTGGAGATGGAGAGAACTAGGCATCGTTTTTTAGAGAATGAGATATTTCGTTCAACACAGTTAAAACAAGAAGAACAAATGTCCCATTTCAAAGAAGAGCTTACTTGGAGAAAATCGGAACAGGATAGGTTGCTGTTATTGTTAGAAGACAAAAATAAAGAAAATCAACGTTTAGAAACCGAAAATAATGAATTGCAACAACGTAATAACCTCGTAAACACCGAACTAAGGGAATTACGAACTAAATTAGAAGAATCACGGGATAAATTAGAAGAATCACGGGTTAAATTAGATGATTCATGGACTAAGTTCGAAGAATCAAGAAGCGAGATGGAAAATAGGCTAATTGAAGTTCAAAGTGACCATGAAAGTAGGCTTTATGATTTAGTGACGGAAAAGACGAACCAGGAGAAGCAGCTACTCTTACTTCAAAAAGAAATCGAAATTTTAAACGGAAAATTACATGAAGACACGCTATTAGCTGAAAAAAGGTTGGACGATCTTATCGTAAGGTTTGAAAATGTAGTCGCGGAAAACGCATGGAGGAAAACTGAGCAAGAGCGGTTACTTTCACTATTGGATGAAAGAAATAAAACAATCATGTTACTTGAGAGTAATAAGTCTATCCTGATAAAGTCTGTTAAAATGAGCAAAAAGTTAGTGAAGCGCGCACTGAAGACTGGTTTTGAGTACGGTAAACAAAAGGTATCTCCTGAAACGAAGCAGAAACTAAAGCCACATTTGTCTAGGTTGTACTACACGGTTTATCCAGAGAAAAAACTAATTGTACCTAAGAGCGGGGAGTCAAATCAGCTTTCGGCACATAATGAGATAGCTGCCTCTGTTGTCTTGCCGTCGTTGAACCTTTTAACTAACAACCGTGAACAAAAACAGGCATATTTTCAGAGTTATTCACACGAAAAAGTCAGTGTAATTCTTCCTGTATATAATCATGCGGATATGCTTGATAAGTCTATTAAAAGTGTCTTAGAGCAAACTTACCCCAACATTGAATTGATTATTTTGAATGACGGATCAACTGACGGGATAGAAAAAGTTTTAGATAGATATGTAAATCACCCTAAAATCAAAATCCTGACGCAACGAAATCAAAAGCTTCCACGTGCTTTAACCAACGCTTTTTTTCAAGCAACAGGGGATTTACTCACGTGGACGTCGGCTGATAATATTTGTAAACCCGAGATGATCGAAAAGCTAGTGATGTTTATGAGGGTAAATCCTGATGTTGACCTTGTATACGCAAATTATGAGTTAATCGATGAGAACGGGGACCCGCTTATTGGAACCGATCATAGATATCACAATCAGATCCCGAAAGGTTCTAACCTGATGAGCCTACCTAAATCTGTAGAAACATTGGGTCTTATAGAAGATAATTTTGTTGGCGCCTCCTTTATGTACAGAAGCCATGTAGCCAAGATAATCGGTGAGTACGATCCATGCTTGGTTGGAACTGAAGACTATGATTATTGGCTGCGGATTAATGAATTATTTACCGTTAAGAGATACGATCATGAAGAGTCTCTCTATTATTATCGAGTTCACTCTAATTCCTTGAGTGAAAAATTCGGCAAAAGTCACATCAATGATAATGTACCGAAGTTGATACAATACCACAAACAACGGACGGAATATTATAAGGTACCATTTGACGTATTTTTTCTGGCAGGGAAGGAGTTACACTTGGGCACCCAGCAACTTGTAAGGGGATACTATGAAAACAAAACCCATGTGAATTTGGTTGCGGAAGCTGACTTGCTACAAAAATTTCCACTGCCCATCCAAAAGATTAATATTCACGAGCTTGCGTCTCATAATGAAAAAGTGGCTCGGAAAGCTTTGGTTTTTCTGGATGAATCCTATGATAAACAAACGGGTGCTTTAGAGTGGGTTAAACAAACATATCCTGACCAAACCTTTGTTATTAGTTTCAATGGTGAACAGGAATCTGTGGATTGGACATTGCAAACAGGTAATGAAGGAAGTGTAGGTCCGGAATGCGAGCGTATCTTTATTGTAGAGGAATCCTTGGATAAAACGTCAATAATGAGAAAAGCTCGTGACAACAAATATTATCTCTGGGACTATAATGGGACAGGCGAAAAGATACTCGGCTATTTCGGACCATTAAGAAAAAATCATTTTGACGTGGAGTATATCAAGCATGTAGCTCTATTACGTCCTTCGTACGATATTGTTATCATAGGTATGGAGGGAGAAAGTGATTATGATTTCAAGGCAGAATTGGGCGACTTGCCAAATGTATACTTATTAGGTAATAAACCTTCTGATTTGCAGTACTACTATCTTTCGGGAATGGATCTGTTTATTCTTCCTGTTTTGGAAGGAGATAGAGTTTACAAAAAGCTGGCGCTAGAGGCTTTGCTGCATGCCGGCAAACCAATTCTCACCAGAACATCATTATCGAATTGGAACTTGCCTTATGTGATATGGGATTCCCGTGGAGAGAATATTGGGGCTGAATTGGACCTGCTGCTTTGCACAGAAATAGATTTACGTCTGGTCGATAAATATTTACATTGGTTCCTAGCCGAAAATAAAGCCGAGAAGCTTGAATCACTCGCTAATAATGTTTTGTTTTATCGAAATACTAGAGAAGCCGAGAAACAAGCAATCGGTGTAATTGAAGAACCCGCACGTCTATATCAGCCGACTCGAATTAATTTGCTGATAGAGGCCCTAAGCTTGGATAAAGGCGGGTTAGAAGAGGTTATTTTTAATGTCATTACAACTATTGACAAAGAAAAGTATAACCCGATTATAGCTTGCATCCACACGGGGGGATTAGTAGCCGACAGGTGTAAAGAACTCGGCTATCCAGTGATCATCCTTTCAGAGGCTAATAAAGAAGTGGAGTATTTAGATATCTTGCAGCAGCATAATATTCATCTTGTTCATCAACATTACTCTACTTTTGGAGCAAGATTGTGCTGGTCAAGAAATATTCCGGTTATTCATTTTCTCCACAACTCTTACGTTTGGTTTACCAATGAAGATGTTTCATTGTTGGCAAACCAAGATCCGTATATTACTTCTTATATTGCTGTATCGCAAGAAGTAAAGGATTATTCTGTAAAACGAGTTAATTTACCTGCTCATAAAATTAAAGTTATACCGAATGGAATAAGTGTTGAGTGGTTAACACAAAAATTTATGCAGCCACAAATAAGTTTCCGAAGCAATTTTGGTTTAGCTGAAGATGATTATGTATTATTGAACCTGGCTTCTATCGATGGTCGGAAGGCGCAACTTTTAACCATTCATGTCATGAACGAGGTTGTAAAACAACATCCCAATATCAAAGTATTAATGTGCGGCAATATACTTGACCATTCTTATTATCAAAAATGTAAAGAGAGCATTGAAAAGTTTGGTCTAGAGAATAACGTTATTTTTACTGGGTTTGTAGCCAACAACCAAGATCTCTTCAAAATAGCAGATGTCTTTTTAATGCCTTCCATTATTGAAGGGTGGAGTATATCTAAGACGGAGGCTATGTTTGCTGAGCTACCTCTATTACTCACAGATGTTGGGGGAGCAAAACATGTAGTGGAAAATGAAGATATTGGAATCATTATTCCAAACGCCTATGGAGATGTAGCTGTATTAAATGATCAAACTCTGTACAGTTATACACTCAATGGAACAACACAGAATTTTCAAGAGCTCAAAGAGGCGATCCTTCGCATGTACGCTGAAAAGGACGTTTGGAGAGAGAGAGGCAAGAAAGGGAAAGAAAAAGTGTTGGAAAACTACGACTTACTGCAAATTGTAAAAGAATATGAAAAGGTATCTGAATCAACCATAACTTCAGTATCGCAGTATCGTTCAGTAATATTATAATCGTATGTGGAAAATGAATTGCCTCTCTATCGTAGAGAGGCAATTCTCCTGCTTTATACATTTTAGAGTCAGGAAGGCTAACGATGAACCGAAAAATAATCAAAAAGGTACTATTGTATATCTCGACAAATCGTTTCTTGCGCCACGCCTTTTCTCTCTTGCCTTCTAAGGCGAAAGAGGATATGAAGATAGCAATGAAGAAAGTTGTCAATTTTTTACCCGAAAAAAAACCTCAGATAAACCAAGAACAGGTGAAATTTCCGGGAATAAAGAATCAAAAAGAGCTAGTTAGCATTATTCTTCCTGTATACAACCATAGTGAATATTTATCCCTTGCAGTTGAAAGTGTACTGAATCAAACTTATAAAAATTTTGAGCTAATTATCGTCGATGATGGTTCGGATGAGCATCTTTTAGACCAACTTAGAAAGTTTTTAAATGATAAAAGAGTAAGGTATATACGGCAAGAACATGCTGGCTTACCAATTGCACTGAACACTGGCTTTTCCGTTGCACAAGGGGAATTTCTTTCCTGGACATCGGCGGATAATATCATGGGGAAAACTAATATAGAGCAATTAGTATATACTCTGGAAAAAAATCATGAGAAAACTTTTGTGTATGCGGATTATCGAATAATTGATGAACATGGTCAGCATTATACACAATCATCCTTCCGGATCCAAAACCAAAGCGCCATAGATTCCAGTATAATTGAACTACCTGATGATGATTTTTTGTTGTCCCGTGTACATGACAACTTTATTGGTCCCAGTTTTTTGTATAAAAGGTTTATGTCTGTAATTGGAAATTATAATGATTCGATTGGTGTTGAAGATTATGACTATTGGATTAGAGGAAATGAGTTCTTTTCCTTTACTCATTTAGGCCAGCCTGCTTCTTATTATCAATACAGAGTACATAGTGATAGTCTATCCGCGAAAGCAAAAGAACTAAAAATTGCTGAAAAAGCCAGACAAACTCTTGAAAGAGTAAAAGAGAGACGCTTATTTCTTAAAAAAGAGGTATCAATTTTTATTCAACTGAGTGGCACGGATTTGGAAAATGAATTAAGAAGAGGATTAAAAAAATGGTCCACAAATAGCTCTTCAGCAAGTGCAAATAAGAGATCAGTTGCAGTCTTTGATTTCAATACCGTTCTACAGCAAGAGATTGAAGACTGGGACAAAGTTATTGTTCTTGTTTCTAATACAGATCGTCTGTTTGAACAAAAGAACCGCGTTCAGTATGATTGGATTTATGTAACTTTCGATGAACCATCTTATCATGTAATGAGAAATATGGCTCTTACTGTTTTTTTTATAGCAGAAGTTTCGCAATTTCCTTCGGTTGTCTGTGCGATTTCAGCTACGCTCTTTGATACTTGTAGTAGATACGGAAGAATCGAATATGAAACGATAAGCAAATTAATGATTCAATGTACTTCTGATAGTGAAAAGCTTCAAAGGTTCTGTGATAGATTACTTTCTTTTGGGCATGCAGTTCACCGTAACTATCAAGAAGACAAGGGTGAAATAATTGTATTCGATGTTTATATTCATGATCAGCATATAGTCTCAAACCATTTGGTAAATAATATTCTATTTTTTGTAGACACTAGTGATTTTTTCGCTGATTGGGCAGGGCATATGGATACCGCTGTTTATGTCTGTACGGATGCTGCGTATGTTCAGCAACTTCTTAAAAAGGGTGTTTCCTCAAGAAATATTTATTTGATAGATGAAATAACAGCGGATAGCACTAGGAGGCTGGAAATCATTTTAGCTAGTATAGCGCGAAGGCAATCCAGTTAGCGGTGAGGGGGGAAGTAGGTGAAACATGTACTTCATATTGTGGAAAGTATGGGAGGTGGGGTGCTCCAGTATTTATTGCAAGTCACCAGAGATTTGAGTAATACCAGGTTTCATCATACGATTCTTTATGCTACCCGGGATGTCACACCCAAAAAATTAGACAAGCTATTTCCTGAACATGTAAATCTCGTTTACCTCCCCATGACAAACAAGATAAACCTGATAAATGACTGGAGGAGCATTTGCGATATTTATAAATGGATGAAACGCAGGACTCCAGATATTGTCCATTTACACTCATCGAAAGCAGGTTTTTTAGGAAGGATTGCTTCGGTGGGAATTTCTAAACGTAAAGTGTTCTATACGCCCCATGGCTTTAGTTTTTTAATGAACTCTGAAAATATCAGCAAGCGCGCTATTTATTTCTTAGCTGAAGCAGTTTTGAGTTACTTTCCAGGATCATTTATAGCCTGTTCCAAAAGTGAATATCAATTCTCTCGTTATTTCAATCCATTTAGGAGGAAGTATCTGGTAAGGAACTCCATTCAATTACCTTCTACACCAACAGCTCAGCGTTGCAGAAAACGCATTGTAGCGGTTGGAAGAATGGATGAACAAAAAAATCCTCAACTTTTCATTAGAACAATAAGAAAAATCCGTGAAAATCAACCAGATATTGAGGCATTTTGGATAGGTGATGGTAAACTAAGAGAAGAATGTGTGTCGCTTAGTCGAAATATCGGGGCTCAGGTAGAGTTTACAGGATGGCTTCCCCACGGCAAAGTGATGGAATATATAAGTTCGGCGTCCATTATGCTTCAAACATCTCGCTGGGAAGGCCTTCCGTTTACGATGTTGGAGGCTTTCGCTTTGGGAACGCCAGTAGTAGCCAGTGATATTACTGCTCATAGAGATATTATTTCTGATGGAATAGACGGCTTTCTAGCACGTGATGATGTTCAGTTTGCAGAGAAATCACTTGGAATACTGACGGACACTGCTATTGCAAATCGGATTTCGGAAGCGTCCATGTTGACCTTTCAAACAAACTATCATTATGGAGATTTTATCAGACAATTAGAATCTATATATGAATCATAGAGGTGGATCATGATTAAAAAAGCGATTATTCCTGCTGCAGGTCTAGGAACACGTTTTTTGCCAGCAACCAAGGCACAACCAAAAGAAATGTTGCCGATTGTAGACAAACCTACTATTCAGTTTATTGTCGAGGAAGCAATTGCATCTGGAATTGAAGATATTATCATCGTTACTGGACGCAATAAGCGTGCAATTGAAGACCATTTTGACCGCTCGGTTGAACTGGAAGTCAGTTTGAATGAGCAAAGGAAAAATAATTTGCTTGAAATCATTGAGGAAATATCTAATATGGTCGATATTCATTACATAAGACAAAAGGAACCATTAGGATTGGGCCATGCTGTCTATTGTGCTAGGAAGTTCATTGGAAATGAGCCGTTTGCGGTTTTGTTAGGAGATGATATTGTTCAAAGCGAGACCCCATGTTTAAAACAGATGATTCAAGTATATGAACAAGAACAAAAATCAATTATTGGTGTACAAAGAGTTGATTTTCAGGAAACTGGAAAATACGGCGTTGTATATCCAGGGAAAGAAAAAGGTAAACAGATTGAAGTTCTTGATCTTATAGAGAAGCCAAAGGTAAACCCACCATCTAATATAGCGGTTATGGGACGGTATATTCTACAACCGCAAATATTTGATTATTTGGCACAGACGAAACCGGGAGCCGGAGGAGAAATTCAGCTAACTGATGCTCTCAGAGATTTAGCGTATTATAATGGGATTATTGCGTATGAGTTTGAAGGAAAAAGATATGATGTAGGGGATAAGCTTGGTTTTGTGCAAGCAACTGTTGAATATGCTTTGATGAGAGAAGACATGGGAGAAGGTTTCTTGAAATATTTAAACAAGCTGATAACAGAAAGAAATAATTCTATAAAAATAAAAACAGGAGTATAACAAATAAAATAATTAATAGATTTTTTGAAAAGATGTTTGTAAAATAATATAGATAATGGATTAAAATAATCAGGGGAGATATTAGGCACTGGTATTGCTTATTTACTTCATTTATTGCCTTTTCTAACTTGATAGATAAAAAACGGTTATAAAATTATAACCGTTTTTCAAATTATTTGGTTGTTAAAATTCATCACAAAAATATGGAATTAGTAGTAGCTCAAAAATGCTATGTATTTCCGAAATAGTAAATTGGGTACATGCGTCCGGAGGTTACCATGATTAGGGGTACAAGTAGATATTTGTCACAAATCTATGCATTCACTGATATGATTGTGACAATGGTCGTCTTTTTCATCTCTTGGTGGTTAAAATTTGAAGTTTTCGATATAAATGCTGAGCATCTTCCATTCCAATATTATTTCGTATGGTTTGTTATTTTGGGGTTTATTTCCTATCTATTTGGTTTTCTCCTCGGCTTTTATTCTCCAAAAAGAAAGAAAAGTTTTTCTTACGAAGTTTATAAAATCTTTCAAATACAAGTGCTTAGCCTGTTAACTTTTTTAAGCATTTTGTTTTTTATGAAAGAAATGAATATTTCTCGTGGTTTCCTTCTGATATTTGTATCGGGTAATCTGTTCTCTTTAGGAATTTATCGTTTCATTGTAAAAAACCTATTGAAGGTTATTAGAAAAAGGGGTTATAACAAGCAATACATTTTAATTTTGGGGGCTGGGTCAGTCGGAAAAAGATACTATCAGAATGTCAATCTACACACAGAACTCGGATATGAAATAATAGGTTTTTTAGATGATTATCAGTCAGAACATGAAAAAGAATATACGCATTATAAACCCATTCTTGGGTCGTTAGATGTTTTGGGAGATCTTTTGGAACAAAATATCGTTGATGAGGTAATTCTGGCACTTCCTTTACAGGCACATGAGAAATTTGGGAAAATCATTGCCACTTGTGAAAAGGCTGGTGTAAGGGCTTTTATAATTCCTGACTTTTTTGATTTCCTACCCTCCCGACCCTCTTTTGATCATTTTGGGGATATTCCATTAATAAATATTCGAGATGTACCTTTAGATGAGCTTGGCAATCAGGTTATAAAAAGGGTATTCGATATTTCGTTTTCAGTAATTGCCATTTTGCTTACATTACCAATTATGATCATAATTGCAATTGTGATTAAATTCACTTCCCAAGGCCCAATTATCTTTAAACAAGAGAGGGTTGGACTGAATAGACGAATTTTCACAATGTATAAGTTTCGTACTATGAACCAGCTAACCAAAGTAGAATCAGATACTCAATGGACTACGGCTACTGATTCACGGAAAACTATTTTTGGATCTATATTAAGAAGAACCAGCCTGGACGAACTCCCTCAATTTTTTAATGTATTAAAGGGAGACATGAGTGTTGTTGGCCCGCGACCCGAAAGACCATATTTTGTAGATCAATTTAAAGAAGAGATCCCTAAATATATGATCAAACATCATGTACAACCAGGTATTACCGGGTGGGCCCAAGCGCATGGACTTCGTGGAGATACATCAATTGAAGAAAGAATTAATCACGATATTTTCTATATCGAAAACTGGACATTGCTTCTGGACATTCGAATTATTTTCAAAACTGTATGGAATGGTTTAATAAATAAAAATGCTTATTAGTTCATGCATTTTAGATAACGGAGGCAAACGATGAACGTACTTGTCACAGGCGGTGCTGGATACATAGGAAGTCACACAGTAAAACTGTTGCTGGAAAAGGGATATCAAGTGGTCATACTTGATAGTTTGGTTACTGGTCACCGAGGTGCGGTTCCATCCACGGTACCGTTTTATCAAGGAGATATTGCAAATTCTCAACTAGTAACCGACATTGTAAAGAAGCACGACATAGGCTCAGTCATCCACTTCGCCGCACGCAGCCTGGTTGGCGAATCCGTCGCGAAACCGGATTTGTACTTTCAAGAGAATACAGCCAAAACGACCCAGCTTCTCTCAACGCTCATCCGCAATGACGTGAAGCGGGTCGTATTCTCGTCTACTGCGGCTGTTTATGGCATGCCAAATGATGTTCCAATCCCTGAGCATGCACCGACTCAGCCCATAAACCCATATGGTTTGTCCAAGCTTATGATAGAGCAGGCTATGTATTGGCTGGAACAGGCATATGGCTTGCAATGGATGGCTTTGCGATATTTCAATGCGGCAGGAGCGGCCTTGGATGGAAGCATCGGCGAGGATCATTTCCCTGAGACGCACCTGATTCCATTGGTCTTGCAGGCTGCTTTAGGAAAACGTCCTGCGATTCAAATATTCGGTACAGATTACGATACACCAGACGGAACGTGCATCCGTGATTACATTCATGTTCTCGATCTTGCAGAAGCACATGTGCTGGCTCTCCAGGCCATGGAAGATGGACAACCTTCGAGAGCCATCAATGTCGGTACCGGTCAAGGATATTCCGTTCGAGAAGTCATCGAAACAGCACGCAGTGTCACAGAGCGTGACATCCGAGTTTTGGAAACAGAGCGGCGAATGGGAGATCCAGCAATGCTGGTCGCCAGAGTAGATGAGATTATGGGCAAATTGGGCTGGACTCCTAAAAACAGCGATTTGAAAACCATGATTCAATCCGCATGGGTGTGGCATCAAAATAATCCGGACGGTTACAACGGGGGAGCGGAATGAACGAATTTGAGGTTTACCAGGAATGGCGAGAACATCAAGGGATAGACGAACAAACGAAAACGGAGCTTCTCTCCATTACAGATTCTCCTAAAGATATAGAAGACCGTTTTTTTAAATATTTGGAGTTTGGTACTGGGGGAATGCGAGGGGTCTTAGGAGCTGGCACGAACCGTATCAATCGATATACTGTTCGACGTGCAACTCAAGGATTAGCCGACTATATCTCAAAAGTTGGCGCGGATGCAAAGAAAAAAGGTGTCGTTATCGCGTACGACTCCCGTCATCAGTCAGCGTTCTTGGCGGAAGAGACGGCGTGCACGTTGGTTGCAAATGGCATTCGCGTTTATTTATTTGACCAACTTCGTCCGACACCTGAGCTTTCGTTTGCTGTTCGTTACCTAAAAGCACAAGCGGGAATTGTAATTACAGCTAGCCATAATCCACCCGAATATAACGGATACAAATTGTACTGGGAAGACGGGGGACAGATTGCGTCAGACATCGCTGCCCAAATCATCGCTGAAGTGAATAAGCTCTCTACATTTGAAGGAATTCACTATATATCTCGCGAGGAGGCAGAGAAATCTGGATTTTTGCAGATTATTGGTAATGAATTGGACCAAGTATACATAGAACGATTGGAAAAGGTATCGCTTAATTCCGATGTAGTTCGGGACATGAGTACTTCTTTTTCTATTGTATATACTCCACTCCATGGGGCTGGACGAATGCTAGTGCCGGAAACTCTGAAAAGAATCGGCTTTACTCAAGTTCATATCGTACAGGACCAAGATGTTCCAGATCCAAACTTCAGTACGGTAAAATCACCAAATCCTGAGGAGAAAGAAGCGTTTCAGATGGCGTTGTCGCTCGCTCAGGAAAAGAAAGCAGATATCGTTGTTGCCACTGATCCTGACTGTGACCGGGTGGGAATAGCTGCCCGCGACAAAACTGGAGAATATGTTTTCCTGACAGGAAATCAAACAGGGGCACTTTTGGTAGAGTATTTGTTGTCTGTCAAAGCCCAAAAGGGAACCCTTTCATCTGGCGATACAGTATTCACTACAATTGTCACCAGTGAGTTGGGAAGTGCTGTAGCACGCAAATATGGTATAGATACGATTCTCACGTTAACGGGATTTAAATATATAGCTGAACAAATTCGTCTGTTTGAGGAGCAGGGAGGGCGCCAGTTTGTTTTCGGCTACGAGGAAAGCTATGGATATTTAGCGGATTCGTTTGTCCGAGATAAAGACGCTGTCATGTCTACTATGCTGATATGCGAAATGGGCGCCTTCTATAAGAAGCAAGGGAAGAGCTTGATCGATGTGCTAAACGATCTCTATGCCGAACATGGTTTCTATCAGGAAGGGTTAGAATCTCGCACATTGAAAGGAATCGATGGTTTGGAGCGTATTCAGGCAATCATGAACGATTGGCGGACAAATTCCCCTGTTACCATTGCTGAAAGTCCAATCGTGGAAAGCCGTGATTATGCAAAACAGATTGCTCTCGATACAAAAAGCGGTATAGAGACCACCTTATCTTTGCCGAAAGAGAACGTTTTGCAGTATTGGCTTGAGGATGGATCTTGGTTCTGCTTACGACCATCGGGAACGGAACCCAAGCTTAAGATTTATTTTTCTATAAAAGGGCAAAGTCAAGCAGAATCAATTCAACGAATGGATCAAATAAAGGCACAAGTTTTGAGACGTGTCGATGAAATTTCACTAGGGTAGATCTAGTTAAAGGCTTTTCACTTTTTCGTACTTGAAGTGAAAAGTCTTTTTGTTCCATTTGCTTATTCAATTTTTGGGCATAGTTCTTCCAGATTATCGCACAAATAGCCGATACATAAACAAGAGATAAGAATTTAGAGATCAGAGACGATAGCTTGGAGGTTTTATAAATGGGACTATCTTTCAATTTTTCAAATGCGCTATCATTTATCGATAAAAAAGAAGTAGACAATCTGAGTGAACTCGTAAAGGAAGCACATGATTTCCTTCATGAAAAGATGGGACCGGGTTCTGAATACCTAGGTTGGGTTGACTTGCCAAACAACTATGATCAAGCCGAATTTGAACGAATCCAAAGGGCAGCAGAACGCATTAGAAGGGATTCCCAGGCGTTTATCGTCATTGGAATCGGGGGATCGTATCTAGGAGCACGTGCCGCCATTGAGGCATTAACTCACTCCTTTTACAATCAGTTATCTGGTTCAACAGAGGTATATTTTGCAGGCCATAATATGAGTACCAGATACCTTACTCATCTTCTTGATGTACTAGACGGAAAAGATATATCTATTAATGTCATCTCAAAATCGGGAACCACGTTAGAAACGGCGCTAGCATTTCGAGTCTTTAAGGATTTCATAGAGAAGAAATACGGAAAAGAAGGTGCGAGAGAGCGCATTTACGTGACGACAGATAAATCCAGAGGAGCGCTTAAAAAGCTTGTAGAAGAAGAAGGCTATGAAACCTTTGTGATCCCTGATGATGTGGGCGGCAGGTATTCTGTTTTGACGGCAGTAGGGCTTTTGCCAATGGCTGTTGCTGGGCTTAATATAGAACGAATGATGGAAGGGGCAAGAGCAGCCTCTCATCACTATGACAATCCGGATTTATGGAGTAATGAGAGCTATCAATATGCAGCCGTCCGGAATGTATTGTATCGAAAGGGTAAGACCATTGAATTGTTGGTCAGTTATGAACCATCCCTACAATATTTATCAGAGTGGTGGAAACAACTGTTTGGTGAAAGCGAAGGGAAAGAGCATAAAGCTCTATTTCCTGCCTCTGTTCAATTTTCTACTGACTTACATTCTATAGGGCAATACATACAAGATGGGAGACGGGATTTAATCGAGACCGTACTATTTGTAAGTAATCAGCAAGAGCATCTATTCATTGAATCTGACCCTGCGAATATAGATGGGTTAAACTACTTGGCGGGAAAAACATTTCACGATTTGAATCGTATATCCTTCCAAGGAGTGGTCCTCGCCCATGTCGATGGAGGAGTACCAAATCTCAGTATCGAACTGGATGAAATGAATGAGTATACTTTCGGTGAATTGATTTTCTTTTTTGAAAAGGCTTGTGCTGTGAGTGGCTATTTGTTAGGCGTAAACCCATTTGATCAACCAGGCGTAGAAGAGTACAAAAAAAATATAAGAGCCTTACTTGTATAGTGAAATAACGAAATAAAAATGAAGCGGAAAAATCAGGGCAAAAGCCCTGGTTTTCTATTTTTTCCAACCATACAAAAAAAGAGCCAACTGAACGATTCAGCTGGCAAAAAGAAATTCCCCAAGTTATTTGTTTAGACTCCTATATTTTATCAATTACAAACAACGATGTAAACTTTATCTCATTATGGAAATGAAATACATAACCGGACTCTTCCATTCCTTGACACCATCTGCTTCATACGGGTATCCTAACATAACTACTATTACGAATGGCTCTGTTCTATGGTTGCACAAGCCGTATATTTGCTGTTTGTAATGCCAAGTTTTCTATGTTGCAAAAGGATGTCACTATGCTATAGTGGATGACGAATGCAAACTGTATATAGATGTAGAGAAAAGTTGGGAGCGACGATATGTTATCCTTCTTGAAGAATTTAATGGGGAATAAACCAACAGCGAAAGAGGTACAAGAGCAGGTTCAGGAGGAATCGATCTTGTCCGCTTCTGATACCGCACAGTCACATCAAGAAGAAAGCCAGGTACAGGATGCATCTTCTGGCGTCATCACAACGCTCTCCTTGCATGAATCATGGGAAGATAAGCTTAGTCAACAGGAGAAGTATTCGCTCTCCTTTATGGCTCAAGAACTGACTCCATTGCAGGCGGGAAATATCTCTCTGGCAGGGACTGCTCTTGTTCCGCATGATGAAGGGATTGAAGTGACAGCGTTCATCCGGAACAGTTCTGATGAACCTGTGCAGCTGAATGAGACGACACTGGTGGTACTGTTCGGTGATCAGGAGTTGTTTACCCGCCAGACATTTGATCTGAGCGAGATCGGGGAAATTCCACCACGTTCCGCAAGACCGTGGTCGTTTGTATTTGATAGAGAACACTTCCTGAAAGTGGATGTTCTTTTGGCAAATTGGAAAATTGCTTTTGAATTGGCCGAGAAGAAAATGGTTCTGCCACACCAATTGGAGCTAGAGGAATCCTGGATTAAGGCGCTATCTGAAGAACAGAAAACTTACTTGATTCAGTTAGCCAAGAATCTTCCTACATTAAAAGAGGGAGAGGTCAATATCCAGAGTGTACAGCTTGGGCGTTCGTCAGAAGGCGATATTCATGTCATGCTTCTGATACGCAATGGTTCTGCGCAGCAGACCCTTTCCCTGGAAAAATTGCCGTTGGCGCTGTTTGATGCCAGTGGAGATAAAGTGGCAGAAGGCTTATTTGAACTGGACGGCTTGACTGTAAATGCAAATACCAGCAAGCCATGGGTGTTTATTTTTCCGCCGTCAAGCATCCTAAAGGAAGCACCAGATTTGTCGCGTTGGAAAGTGAGCGTACCCCAAGGAGCTTGATTTTTTGAGTGGCCAATTTGCATGGGCTAGTCTAAAAAGTTTATGATGATAAGAGAAGCTTCGTTCGTGCCCGGACGTGTGAGGAGGTATCATATGTTTTCTTTTATGAAGAATTTGTTAGGTAAAGATCAACAAAAGCGCTCCCTGGAGGATCTGAAAAAGGAGATTCAGGAAGAGTCGACAATTGATTTAGCTTCCATGACTAGCAACGAAGTCGAAATGGATAGCAATGGTGGACCAGAAAAGTCTGCTACGAAGGCTGAGAAAATTCGAACTGAGCTATCGTTGAGCCCGATATGGGAAAGTGAGCTGGATTCGGAGAAAAAGTATACCCTCCGCTTTTTGCAAGCAGAATTGCCTGAGATGGTACCAGGCATGATTAGCGTAACAGGCTTCAGTATGATTCCACAGCCAAACGGAATGACTGTCGCTATGTTTTTCCGCAACGCCACAAATAAACCTGTGCGTATTAAAAACGTAGGATTAGCGATTTATCTGGACGACAAGCCTTTTGCGCGGATGAGAGTGGATTTGTCAGATATGGAGGCTATTCCACCGCATTCCAGCCGTCCATGGGAGGTTTTGTTCCCGGAAGAAAGCTATTTGCATGACAATTTCACCTTTAGCCGTTGGAAAGTGGTAATGAAGGCCGGCAGAAATTCACATGTTTGGCCTCGTACACTGGAGCTTGATCCTGAAATGGAGAAGCGCATGACTGATCGTCAAAAGGATCGTTTGGAAGCATTGACACAGTCTTTGCCGTTAGTTCCTATTAATACGGTGGAAGTAACGGGTTTTGACATCCGAAAGACCGAGGAAGGGAACCTGGTGGTAGCCATGCTTTTCCGAAATGGTCTCAACCATGATTACCGTCCGGAAAAACTCAAATTTACGATTTCGGATTCGGATGGAGATGTAGTTGCGACAGGTTCTCTGGATGCAAGCTCCATTCGTGTAAAGCCTGGAAACAGCCGTCCGTGGCTGATTGTATTCCCACCTAAATTTGTGAAAAAGCCTGATGCCGACCTGAAAAGATGGGCGCTTTCTGTAGAGTAGATCGCACATTTTTTAGGGATGGGAAAGAGGAGGTTGCTATATGAGTTGGTTATTGGAAAATTGGTTTGGTTCCAAAGAGAGCTTGGAGCAAGTACGCGAAGATATTCATGAGAATCTTCATAGAGAGTTTTATCTGGGTGTATCTGGACTGGATAATCCGCAACAATCTGCGAACCGTGTGGACTCGAAGGAACTGTTTTTGGTGATGAATGGTCCTTGGGAAAATCAATTGGATGACGCTGAGCAGGAGCTATTGCAATACGCGCATGATGAAATGCCTCCGGTTGTTCGTAACGAAGTCGGTATTATTCCGTTCTTTACGCAGGTTACCAATGATGGTTATCTGGTTCTTGTCTACATTCGCAATGCGACAGACCGCAGTGTTTTGCTACAAAAGCTTCCGTTGACTTTGGTTACGGAGGACGGAGAAGAGGTCGCGAAAAAAACGTTTGACCTGATTGCCTCAGGACCAGTAGGAGAAATGTCCAGTCGCCCGATGGAATTTATGTTCCGCTGGGATGAGTTCGACCGTATCCCTGAAAAAGAAATACCTCTGATGCTGACTTTTATCAAGCCTAAAAAGCACGGAGTAGAGGATAACCAAAATTATAACTGGGGTCTGAGTGCAGATGAGTCGGAGCAGTATTTGCAACAGGCTGAAGAGAAGAACCCCATTGCAGAGGGCGAAGTAGATTTGCAAGTCCTCGATATCAAGCCTGGTGAAGATAACGGCTTGAAAGTTATCGTTGCTTTCCGTAACGGATTAGGAAAGCGTCTGGAGTTTACCGAAGTGCCAATTATTGTTCATGATAAGGCTGGCGATACGGTAGCACGCGTACACTTCACGTTGGAAAACATGAAGGTAGAAGCGAACAGCCATCGCGTGTGGGCGTTCGATATTCCTTCCTCTTCCTTTAAAAAAGAAGCGGTAAATATTGCGGAACTGACTGCCTTTATTCCGAAAGCACAACAACGAAAAAAAGAAAAAGCTCAGGTAGCACCTGAAGTAGAAGACAATAAAGGTTTGTTACAGTAAGGAGAAAACCCTTTTTGCCGATGGTGAAAAGGGTTTTCTTCTGTGAGAATGTCCCAAATATTGGAGGATGAGGGTTGCATGTCCCCCTTTTCATCCGCTATGCTAAAGACCAGATTACAAATACCTGAATTCCTTTTAGACTGCTACTTTTGCAGGGGAGAGAAGGAAGGACTGTTTTACATGAAAAGACCAGTGAACATGTCAGTGACTGTTACATTAATGGTCACGCTCATTATGGCAAACAACCAATCAGTCTTCGCAGCAGCACCTCCGGCATCCAATGACTACTATTTGACCAACCAGCTACATCTAAGTCAAATTAAAGCAGATAAAGCTTGGCCAACGGTAAATAGCAATGAGCAGATTATTATTGCTGTATTGGATACTGGGGCAGATTATAAACACCCTGATTTAAAGGGCAACCTTTTACCTGGTGTGAATCTCGTCAATGCTGGGAAGTCAGCACAGGATGACAACGGGCACGGCACAGAAGTAGCCGGTGTTCTTGCTGCTAGTGGAAATAATAATATCGGTGTTTCAGGTGTTCTTTGGAATGCCAAGATTTTACCGATTAAAATCTTGAATAGCAAGGCGTCATCGGATGAAGAACTGATTGCAAAAGGTATCAATGTAGCCTTGGATCGTGGTTCCAAAGTTATTGTGATGTCCTTTAGCAGTATGGCTTACTCCAAGTCGTTGGCAGCTGCTGTACAACGTGCGGAGAGAAGTGGAGCCGTTTTGGTTGCAGCAAGTGGTAATGAAAGTAGCCGTGTGGCGTATCCAGCTGCCTATCCAACAGTCGTAGCGGTAGGGGCTGTGAGGAGTAACAATGAAGTCTTGTCTCAGGCAAATACGGGGCCGGAACTGAATTTGGTGGCTCCTGGGTTGAATGTATACACAACGAAGCTAGGGGGAAAATACGGCTCGTTTAGTGGTACTTCAGCAGCGGCACCGCAAGTAGCTGGTGCAGCCGCGCTCATTCTCGCTCGGCACCCTAATCTCAGTCCATTTGATGTGAGGCAATTGCTTTATCAAACGGCTACTGACTTGGGGGAGAAAGGATGGGATCGGAAGACTGGATACGGCTTGTTAGATGTCAACAAAGCAGTGAAAACGGCACTTTCTTACGACTTTTTAGAACCGAATGATTCTCCTTCCAAAGCGAAGGCGTTTCCGATTGAGTCACAAATACGCGGCAATTTGGGTCCAAAAGATACCGTAGATTGGCTGAAGATGGACATCCCTTACGATGGAAAGGTTAGCTTTACGGCTACAGTAACATCGGGTATTTCTTCGGCGGTGGCTGCTACCTTTTACCCTGAGAATCGTCAACCGATTACACAGTACTTCGGGAATGGCGATACGATAACGGTCCCGGTCAAGGCAGGAAGTATGAACATCCGCTTAATGCGCAATGGAGGCGTCAACAATGCTTTTAACTACGTGTTGACGAGTAAATTTACGATCAACCCTGACCGAAATGAACCGAACGATACACAAGAAACGGCCAGACCGCTTGTAGGGAACCAAATCAGTGTAACAGGCAATTTTCATGATGAAGGCGATCAGGATTGGTTCTCTTACTATGTTCGCGAGTACGGGCATTTAGATGTCACTGTAAGCCCTGACAACAAGAGAGTGGATCTGTTGCTGGGTCTTGGCAAACAAGCGCCTGGTCAAAAAGCAGTAGTCTGGGATCCTCTATACGATAATGGGACAAGGGACAATCCGACAGAGCGGGTCAGTAAAGAGGTGTCCCCGGGTAAATATTACATCCGTGTGAGCGAGTATTCGCGGAATGCAGTCAATGGCGAATACCAGCTGGATTTGGGGTACACACCAGTTAAAAAAGACTTCAATGAGCCGAATGACACCTATCAAAAAGCGTCTCCGTTAAGCGGTGGGACAGTGATGTCAGGAACAATTCCGACAGCAGCTGATCCCGACTGGTTCCAATTTACTGTCAATAGCGAATCATATGTGACATTCCGAGCGCCGTATATTCCTGTGGATAGTGGCTTTCGTTTCGCACTCTACAGCGATCGAAACATGAACTATGCGCTTGCTTCGACGAACGAGGTAGCCGAGCTTTCCAATAGTGGGAATGAAGTTATCGGTTTGCGCTTGCAGCCAGGAAAATACTATGTACGTCTCAATAGTGGTACTTCGTTCAAATATGATTCGTACCGACTCACGGTGACGCAGCAGAAATTGATAGCGGGCTATCGCGATATTTCGGACCACTGGGCGCGCTCAGAGATCGTCAGACTTAGCTCTCGCGATATTGTAAATGGATTCAATGATGCTTCGTTCAAGCCGAATCAGGCAGTGACCCGTGCAGAGTTTGCGACGATGCTGCTTAAATCGATGCGTGCGACCGGTTCCAAGGTAGCGACTACCTATACAGGAAACACGACCTTCCGGGATATGAAAAAGCGGCACTGGGCGTATCACAACCTAGGTGTAGCCTATCAATTAGGAATTTTGAAAGGGTACCCGAAGAATGAAATGAAGCCGGATCAGCCGATATCGCGTGCAGAGATGGCGGTCATGATCGCACGGGCACGTGATGTTTTAATGTATAACCGTGGTACCTCGAATTATCAGGATGTGCCAACGAGTCATTGGGCTTCTCCTGCCATTGAAGCTTTGACATCTAGAAAGTGGCTCAGTGGTTACGGTTCTTCCTTTAAACCGAATGGAAGGGCAACTCGTGCAGAGGTAGTAGTGGTACTTTCTAAGGCCTATCAAATATAAGTAAAATTTTTCCTATTGACATCTCTGAAAAAAACAATTATTCTATTATCCGTAATGGATACTCTTATCCAGAGCAGGCGGAGGGACTGGCCCTATGAAGCCCGGCAACCGATCTAGAGCGGTGCTAACCAGCAGAACGGACATCTGTTCTGGCCGATAAGAGGATGAAGGAAGCAAAAAACGCTCAAACCTTTTCCTCCTAAAAAATGGAAAGGGTTTTTTATTTGCGTTTACGTAGATAAAATCCTGACTCGGCTACCACACTATTTGTATGAGGTCAAAGGAGGTATTTTCTCATGGCTTTGCAAAAAGGTCGTCGTCTGTTTACATCCGAATCTGTAACCGAAGGACATCCGGATAAAATTTGTGACCAAATTTCCGACTCCATCTTGGATGCGATCCTGTCCAAAGATCCAAACGCTCGCGTAGCTTGCGAAACTTCCGTAACTACTGGTTTGGTTCTCGTAGCAGGTGAAATCACTACAAACACTTATGTAGATATCCAAAAGCTCGTTCGTGAAACCATTCGTGAAATCGGTTATGACCGTGCGAAATTCGGTTTTGACGCTGACACTTGCGGTGTTATTACTGCAATTGGCGAGCAGTCCGCTGACATTGCACTTGGTGTAGACCAAGCATTGGAAGCACGCGAAGGCAAAATGACTGACGCTGAGATCGAAGCAATTGGTGCTGGTGACCAAGGTTTGATGTTTGGTTTTGCTTGCAATGAAACACCTGAGCTGATGCCACTTCCAATCAGCATGTCCCACCAATTGGCTCGTCGTCTGACTGAAGTACGTAAAAACGGAACACTTGCTTACCTCCGTCCTGACGGAAAAACACAAGTAACCGTTGAGTACGATGGCGACAAACCAGTTCGTATCGATACAATTGTTATTTCTACCCAACATGCTCCTGAAACAACTTTGGAGCAAATCAAGCAAGATCTGGTTGAACACGTAATCAAACCAGTTGTTCCAGCTGAACTGTTGGACGCTGAAACCAAATACTTCATCAACCCAACTGGCCGTTTCGTAATTGGCGGACCACAAGGGGATGCTGGCTTGACTGGCCGCAAAATCATCGTAGATACTTACGGCGGTTATGCTCGTCATGGCGGCGGTGCGTTCTCCGGTAAAGATCCGACAAAAGTTGACCGTTCCGGTGCATACGCAGCTCGTTATGTAGCGAAAAACATCGTGGCTGCTGGCCTCGCAGACAAATGCGAAGTACAAGTTGCTTACGCAATTGGTGTAGCGCAACCAGTTTCTATTGCAGTAGATACATTCGGCACAGGTACGATTTCCGAAGAAGCTCTGGTGAAATTGGTTCGCAAACACTTCGACCTGCGTCCTGCTGGTATCATCAAGCAGCTCGACCTGCGTCGTCCTATCTACAAACAAACAGCTGCATATGGCCACTTCGGACGCAATGACCTGAATGTTCCTTGGGAGCAAACAGACAAGGCAGAAATCCTGAAGCAAGAGGCTGCTCAACTGTAATATCATGAATGACATAAAAAGAGCCTGGTGTTGCTACTGGGCTCTTTTTCATTTTAGGAGCAAAGTCATCCAATTATTGGGCCAATTGTTGCACAGGAATTTGTAGGACTGTGTCGAATCTCCTAGTGAGGAAGTAGAGGAGGGGTTTTTTTGCCGAACAGAAGGCTCTTCCTGATCGTGTTTCTTACTTTTTTGTTTTTTGCAGTGGCTATTGGGTTGTTAGGCGAATCTTTTCTGGAAAAAAAGAATAAACAAGAAGTGCAACCTTTTCCCCAAGTGGATACGTCTATAAGCATAAGTGAGACAAAAAATGCTGAGCCAAACGTCACACTAATTGAAGAAGCAGCGGTTCAAACGAAAAAGTGGTATAACAATCAGGTTGTGGTTTTGACGTACCATCATGTCACGGATCAATCGAA
Source organism: Brevibacillus sp. HB1.2 (assembly GCF_013332495.1). NCBI lineage: Bacteria > Bacillati > Bacillota > Bacilli > Caryophanales > Paenibacillaceae > Brevibacillus > Brevibacillus sp. HB1.2. Next base: position 383,007 of record NZ_JABMIU010000005.1, read on the forward strand.
TCAGCGGTATGTCATAGCTCCTGATCAATTTGCCCGACACATGAAATTTTTGCATGATAACGACCTGAATCCGATTTCGTTGGATGAGTTCCTGCGATTTATGGAGACGGGTACCTTACCGACTGAGAATGCTGTTTTGATTACGTTTGACGATGGGTATGAGAGTTACTACACAGAAGCATTTCCGATCTTACGTACATACGGCTACCCTTCAGTGAACTTCGCGATTGCGGGGCGCTTAAGAGATGTAGCTGATCGAAAACGGGAGAATATGACGCCACCACTTACGCGTCAACAGGTTAACGAAATGATTCATTCGGGGCTGGTTACAATCGGTTCCCATACGTACAGTCTGCATGAAGAGGAAGAACGAAATAAGTGGGGCGATCTTGGCCCAGAAACAGCTCCGGTCTATCTGAAAGACTTGCAGCGTTTAGAGGAAGAAAAAGAGTACAGGGACCGACTCTATGTGGATTTCAGTATATCTCGCGTTAGTTTAAGCGAATGGATGAAGCAAGAGATCCAAGTCATCTCGTTGCCATTCGGCTACACAAGTCCAGTCGTACTGGAGACAGCTCGTCAAGCTGGCTACCGCTATGTATTTACATCCAATCGTGGATTCGTAAAACAGGGAACAGATCCGTTTGCCATTCCACGCAATGACATGGGACTGCGAGATGTTGAAGAAGAGCACCTCCAACAGTTGTTCACGAAGGCTAAAAATGAGTTTGAAGGAGAGCAATCATGAACAAAGCGATAGACATCAGCGTGCTGGACGGGGTGATCAAGCGAACGATTGAAACCGTAGAAACGAGTAAAACCCAAATATTTGATATAGCTGAAAACGCCAGACAGCATGGCAACTCATTGAAGTTTGATTTACATGAACTTCGACAAGAAATTTCCAAAGTGATTCAAAAAGTCGATGCACTTGAACTGGCGTATCGCAAATCGCGCAACAAGCTCGTGTTGGTCAGTCGTAATTTTCATATGTACACGGAGGAAGATATCCGGGTTGCGTATGAAGAGGCGAGCCGTATTCAGGTAGAGCTGTCCATTTACCGCGAACGGGAAAATAATTTGAAGCGCAGAAGAAATGATTTGGAGCGTCAACTGCGTACCTTGGAAGAAACCATCGTCCGTGCAGAAAAGCTGGTTTCTCAAATGGGCGTTGTGCTAGGTTACTTGACGGGTGACTTAAGCAAGATAGGCGAGGCGCTGGAATCGGCTAAGCAGCATCAGTTGATGGGCTTAAAGGTAATCCAGGCTCAGGAAGAAGAGCGCAAGCGTGTCGCACGCGAAATTCACGACGGTCCAGCTCAATCGATGGCGAATGTCGTGCTGCGTTCGGAAATTGTAGAGCGCATGTTGAAGAACGAGCGCATTTTGGAAGCGCAAATGGAACTGCACGAGCTGAAGGAAATGGTACGCTTGAGCTTGGCGGATGTTCGACGTATTATTTTTGATTTGCGTCCAATGGCATTAGATGACTTAGGGCTAGTACCTACCTTGCAAAAATATATTCAAACGTGCGAAGAGCGTATTCAGTCTTCCATCGATCTGGTAGTATTTGGTGTGGAGCCTCCTTTGCGCAGTTCGGTAAAGGCTGCGATCTTCCGTTTGGTTCAGGAATGTCTGAACAATGTGGAGAAGCACGCAGGCGCTACGACAGTTCAAGTGAAGCTTGAATTTGTACAAGATTCGTTAAGTCTTATCGTCAAAGACGATGGGGTTGGGTTCGATCTGGAAAAACGCATGGCGAATGGCAACTCTTTTGGACTCTTGGGAATGCGTGAGCGTGTACAGCTCTTAGAGGGCAGTGTTGAGCTGCAATCCGCTCCGGGAGAGGGAACCAAGGTTATATTCCAAATACCGATAAAATTGTGACATGATACGTAAATAAGTACTGGGGGATGAACCATGGATAAGAGACAGCAAGAACTCCGCATCGTGATTGTAGATGACCATCAATTATTTCGCGAAGGCGTAAAGCGAATATTGGAAATGGAAGAAGATTTCAAGGTCGTCGGGGAAGGTGCGGACGGAGGAGAAGCCACAGTATTGGCGGAAGAGCACAAACCGGATGTCTTGTTGATGGATATTAACATGCCGAACATAAATGGCGTTTCTGCTGCAGAAAATGTGATTTCGGTAAGCCCTTCTACTCGTGTGATTATGCTCTCGATTCATGATGATGAGGGATATGTGTATCGTACACTCCGCGCTGGAGCGTCTGGCTACTTGCTGAAGGAAATGGGAACGACAGACCTCGTTGATGCTGTGCGTGTAGTGGCGAGTGGTGGTGCATACATACATCCGAAGGTGACGGGCAAGCTGATTGAAGAATTCCGTCGTCTGAGCGAGCAGGAAGGGACGGCAGAGCGTAGCTTCTCCGTAGATGAATCGCAAGCCATCGATCCAAAAGTGATCGAGTCGCTTACACGTCGCGAGCGGGAAGTATTGCAGCTGATGGCAGAAGGGAAAAGCAATCGTGCCATTGGGGAATTCTTGTTTATTAGTGAAAAGACGGTTAAAAATCACGTTAGTAGCATTTTGCAAAAGCTCAATGTGCAAGACCGGACACAAGCTGTTGTCATCTCCATTAAAAATGGCTGGGTGAAACTGTAGGAAGCGCTTCCTATTTGCACGCTGTTCAAGCCGTGCGGCATACCTTGGTATAGGAGGAGGTATGACCGTGATGGAAGAGCTGATTGTATGGCTTTTGGCAGCATTTGGCTGCTCCTCTTTGTTGGTAATGATCGCGGAGCGCTGGACCAATCGGACGGATAGCGCGAGCGAGCTCCCGCATGAGCATTATCGGTTGCTGGTGCGCAATTCGGAACAGGTGCTGGAACGTGTAGTGCGGAGTCTGCTGTTTCGCTCGTATTGGAGTGGCAGACCTATCCGAATTACCTTGATAGATGATGGATCAGACGATGATACGAAACAGATGACAGCTGTCTTGAATCGTTATCCGTACGGACAATGTTTGGGAGACGGACAGGAGGATATGGCGGCTGGAACCATCGTCATTGATCTGCGGGAGAAAAAAGAGGGAGCATAAAAGTTTGTTAAGCGTAAATATTACGAGCTGTCGACAATAGATCGGCGGCTTTTTTATTTTTCTACGGCATGATTTTGGTTCCGAAATTTATTTGCCGGACCTATCTGTCTTTTTGCACACTAAGGGCAAGAGGGCGGGGGAGTGAGCGTATGCGTGAGTATTTGCTATATATCAAAGCTTGCGGCGGATCAATACCACAGGTGCAGACTTATGTTACGCCGAGCTTTTCTGTAGATCGTTCTTTTTGGCAGGAGAGAGAAGGATGTGTCCTGCATGTCATCGGGAAGACATCGTCGCTTGCTCTGGCCTTTTCCTTGCGTGCAAAGGTGAACGGGTATTTGATGGAACAAGTCGGCAAAGGACGGATGCTGACTGATGGATATGTAAAAGAGTTGAGAGCACTGGCGGTAAGTAGCGTGTGCGAAGCGAGCAACTTATATGGAAGGGAAGCAGCGAGTGTACAGGACCGCCGAGAGCAGAGGTGGTTTTCTTGGGAGTCAATCGAGGAGAGTGTGGAAGTTTCTTATCTAGGTAGCAAAGAATCGGGGAAATTGCCGGGTGCTCGGTTGGGCTTTTTGGGTGGTCACGAGCTTCTTCGAAGGAGCTCATCTCGGGTGAATATACAAGAAGCTGTTTTGAGAGAGATTTTGGACGGGCGTGCGCTCCTTTGGGATGAAGTGGAGTCCTTGCTGAAAAAGCGAGGGGTGGACGTGTATGATTTGTCAGCCATTTTGCATGCATTCGTGCTTGCAAACAAAGCGGAGTGGCGACCTGGTATTCGTTTTACGGTCATAAATGGATGGTGGCGCAATCGGTTGGAGTTGGTCTGTGAACGTTGCGGAAGCGCAGGAGAGCAGGTGGAGTTTACTTATTGTCATACGTGTGAGCAAGGGTGCGCTTACTGCACAGCTTGTTTAGGGATGGGCAGGAGTAAGTGTTGCACTCCGTATTTTTTAATGGATGTAGGAGAATCTCTTATCCGTAGCGCAGACCACTTGCAGAACGTGGCGAGATTGGAGTGGGCAGGGAAGTATTCGGCAGATCAATCGCGGGCAGCTGAGCGAGCGCGTTGCTTTGTTGCCAATCCAAGACCAGGGCTATCGGAGTTTTTGATCTGGGCAGTTTGTGGAGCGGGCAAAACAGAGTTGTTATTCCCTTCGGTTACAGAGGCACTTACTGCTGGCGGTCGCGTTTTGATTGCGACACCTCGAAAAGACGTCGTACTAGAGTTAGCCCCGCGTATTAAGCGAGTCTTTCCCGGGGCTAAAGTGATTGCTGTTCACGGTTCGAGCTCAGAGAAGTGGGAAGAGAGTGACATCACGATTGCGACCACGCATCAGGTCATGCGCTTCCATCGGCGTTTTTTGCTGGTGGTTCTCGACGAGGCGGACGCGTTCCCTTATCATAATGATCCTGTTTTGTATCGCGCTCTATCCAGAGCGGTGAAAAAAAGTGGGAAGCTCCTCTATTTAAGTGCAACACCTCCGGGATATTTGCAAAAGCGGCTCATTAGAAAAGGACGCTCAACCCTAGGCTCGTCTGGGGCGATACCGCTATTCTCAGATACACATGTTCTGTTACCTGGACGCTACCACGGTGCTACGCTTCCTGTCCCCAAGATTCTCACGGTACAAGGCTTACATAAGCGCGTTCAGACGAATCGAATTGTGGCACCGTTTATAGAAGCGGTGAGTAGTTCTCTGAATGAAGGCCGACAAGTTTTTGTTTTTGTCCCGCGAGTTGACGAAATTGACAGGGTGCTATCGTACCTTCAAAAGTGGCTTCCTGCTCATGCGGGGGAGATGGCCGGTGTTCATGCGGCAGACCCTATGCGGGAGGAAAAGGTACTCGCATTTCGAGAAAAACGTTATACCGTCATGGTGACGACTACGATTCTAGAGCGGGGTGTGACCATACCGAAGAGTGACGTAGTTGTGGTAGGTGCGGAGGCACCTGTATTTGACGAGGCATCATTGGTGCAGATAGCAGGACGAGTAGGGCGATCCGTTGATGATACGTCGGGTAGTGTTTTATTTTTGCAAGCAGAACGCGCTACTTCTCCAAAGCGGGCCGTCAGACAGATATTACAGATGAACAGCTTAGCTCAAAGGCTCGTGGAACAAAGAGGCCTTTCGTGATTAGTGGGATGTGTGTCCGTTGTGGTGGGCGTATCGCAGCTCTCCAAAAGGAATCGGTCGTTCGTGAAAAGGCACGACAGCTATCCGATCAGGCGAGCTATCCGGTCATCTACCGCATGTTAAAAGGGATTGTGTTGTGTGGAGTCTGTCTTGATGCTTTGCCGTTGATTGGGCATGATATTTGCCGGCAGTGCGGGCGTGACAGGGAGTTGCAGGCTAGTATCGGCAACGAAGGGCTATGCCGGGATTGTGTTCATGGAGAAGATGATCAGATATTGGTGGCAAATCGGAGTTTGCTTCGCTATGAAAAGGGAGAGAAGGATTTGCTCGGATTGTTTAAATACCGCGGTGATGAGCGGCTAGCTTTATACTACGGTACGCTTCTTGCCATTACAGTTCAGCGTTATTACAGGTCTTTGGGTTTTACCTGTATCACGATGGTTCCTTTACATCCACAACGATTGCGGGAACGCGGCTTCAATCAGGTTGACCTGCTGGCCCAGCATTTAGGAGCGGCAATCAAAATTCCTGTCAAACCGTTGCTTCTCAGGACGAAGGATACCCCAAAGCTGAGCAAGCAAAAAGGGCGCGCAGCACGTCACGAAAGCATGCGCGAAGCTTTTGTGTGGGATAGGCAGAATGTGCCTGTGCCCTCTACTGCTAAAATCCTGCTTCTTGACGATATTTATACAACTGGTTCGACGTTGCGTTCGTGCGCGAAAACAATCAGAGAACATTTGGGGCCAAGCTGTGAAGTATATTCCTTGACAATATACCGATAGCCAGTTTGGAAAAATTAAGCTATGATGTAGGCATATAACGGATGTGGAACCGTATGAACTTTCTGAACGGAAAAGGGGTTGTCCGATATGTCTATGGGCAAGTTGGCAAACTGCTCGCGGTGTGATGCTGTATTTGTACAAGCAGTCCGTGACATTTGCCCCAAATGTTATAAAGAAGTGGAACAAGAATATGAAGCATGCGCCCAGTTTTTACGCAAGCGTGAAAATCGCGGAACGAATATTCATCAAGTGAGCGAAGCCACTGGCGTGAGCGTGAAGCAAATCACGAAGTTTATCAAGGAAGGGCGCATTTCGGTTGCTGGAAGTCCAAATCTTGGTTATCCATGTGAGCGCTGCGGTTTTTTGATTCGAGCAGGCAACATATGCGAATCTTGTCTAAAAGGCTTGAAGCATGAAATCACGCAACAAATCGAGGTAGAGCAGCGATTGGAGGAGTTCCAACGCGCCGATCTGGCTAAGGCAGCTTATCGAAGAAAGCAGAATAGTGACGAATAGTTTTGTGCAAAAAAACTAATCGTACATCATGAAATTGCCGATGATACTACTAAGAGGTGTCATCGGTTTTTTCTATGAAAAGACCGTTGGTATGAGAGGATGGTAATCAGATGCGGATTAATGAACCTAACCGTGTCGGGATGATCAATGCTTACAACAAGACAGGTAACAACCAGGTAGGCAAAAGCGGTAAAATCCCGATGGGCAAGGATGAAGTAAACATTTCCACAGAAGCGCTTGAAATGCAGAAGCAAGTAGAAGATGTCAACTCTCCACAACGTCGGGAAAAAGTGGAGCAGTTGAAGAAGCAAGTGGAGGAAGGAAAATATCACGTCTCAAGTGAGCGGATCGCTGATAAGCTCCTGTCCTTTTGGAAAAAGCTGTAACACAGATCTGAAGAGGACCTTTTGAACAGCCTCTTTAAATAGTTTTCGATGGAAGATGAGGAGAAGCAAGGAATGGACAGACTCTACGATCTGCTCGACAACTTGATCCAGTTGCACAAAGCCTTGTACACCCTAGCCTCGCACAAGAAAGAAGTGCTGGTAAAAGGGAGTGTGGATGAACTGGTAGCCATTACACGCCAGGAGCAAAAACTGATCAAGGGCGTCACAGAAGCTGAAGCAGCCCGCCAGCAAGTCGTAAAAGAACTGACAGCACAGAAGGGGTTTGCGCTGCAAGAAGGCACACTGGCTGAATTGATCAAGTTGACGACCAGTGCGGAAGAGAAGATGCGACTCACTTCCTGTCGTAATGAGCTAAGCCGGATTGTGACCGAACTGCGCGATGCTAACGACCTGAATCAGCAGTTACTGGAGCAATCCCTTTCTTTTGTAAACATGACGCTCGACCTGATCACGGATACGCCCGAGGACGACTTCATCTACGGAAAGCCGACCTCGGATACGTATCGTCAGGCTAATCGAACTTTTTTCAACAAAAAAGCGTAAAGAGGTGTCGAAATGCGCTCTACTTTTCATGGAATTGAAGTCAGCAAACGCGGCTTGTTCGCTCAACAATCCGCGCTAAATACAACGGGACATAATATCTCCAATGCGAATACGGAAGGATACAGTCGCCAGCGCGTGAATATGCAGGCTACGACTGGTTTGCCTTATGTAGGGATGCAAGCGAGTATCGAGCCGGGATTGCTCGGTACGGGTGTGCAAGCGACTAGTATTCAGCGTCTGAGGGAAGAGTTTTTGGATATTCAGTATCGGAACGAACACAAACGTCAAGGCTACTGGGATGGTCGTTTGGAAACGTTGGAGAAATTAGAAGGGATCATGAATGAACCTTCCGATACTGGCTTGCAAAAAGTTATGGACCAGATGTGGCAAGCATGGCAAGACTTGGCCAAAGACCCGACAGATACATCGGCTCGCGCAGTTGTTCGGGAACGAAGCAAGGCAGTAGCGGATACGTTTAATACGCTAACCAATCACATCAAGGAAGTACAAACCGATCTCAACAACGTGGTCAATGTAAAAGCGATGGAGATCAACTCCTTGGGTCAACAGATTGCTAACTTGAACAATCAGATTGCAAACGTTGTACCGCATGGTTATCAGCCAAACGATCTCTATGACCAACGTGACGTGCTTTTGGACAAGCTCTCCAAACTGGTGGAGATTCGTGCAACTCAATCAACAGCTGGTATGGTAAACGTGACCATTGAAGGTCGTGAATTTGTTACTGGAATTACATCGCAGCCAGTAGCTACTGTACAGAATCCAGCTACGGGCCTGAGTGACATGACGCTGGGTGGGGCGGCCTTTGTGCCGACAACTGGCTACATGGCAGGAACGTTCCAATCTCGTGATCAGATTGTGCCGAACATGCTGAAACGCTTGGATGTTTTGGCTGTGAATCTGACGAAGGAAATCAATGATCTGCATCGGGCGGGACGAAGCTTGAGTGATATTAACAATGGCACTGTACAGGACCTCCCGTTTTTTGTGGATGCGAACTCTCTTGCAACGAACCCAGCTTCCAAAAATTATCCGACTAGCGCATCCAGTCTAGTTGTTAACCCAGAGATCATGAAGAGCTTGGATGCCATCGCGGCAGCACAAGAAGAAGCAGGCGGTACTCCTGTAGGGAATAATAAGAGTGCACTTGCCATCGCATCGATCAAATTTAAAGTTTTGACTGCAGGTGCGGGTCCTAATGATTTGGCAGAAAGCTCTACGTTGGATAACTACTATCGATATACGATCAGCCAATTGGGTGTCGACGCCCAGGAAGCCAAGAGAAACCAGTTGAACTCTGAAATGCTCGTTGGAACAGTTGATAGTCAGCGCCAATCAGTTTCTGGGGTATCGATCGATGACGAGATGGCAGAAATGGTGAAATATCAGCATGCGTACAGTGCATCTGCACGTGTCATGACAAGCATGGACGAAATTTTGGATAAAGTCATCAATGGCATGGGCCGGGTTGGCCTCTAATTAGGAGGGGATAGATTATGGCGGTACGTGTAACGCAGAACATGCTGAATAGTAATATGCTACGGAATTTGCACAATTCCATGCGTAATATGGATAAGCTGCAACAACAGCTTTCATCGGGGAGCAAAATTGAAAGACCATCCGATGATCCTGTAGTTGCAGCACGGGGGATGTTTTATCGGTCTTCATTGATGGAGAATGACCAATACAGCCGAAATGTAGATGAAGCGCAGTCTTGGATGGACATGACTGATGCTACGATGGATGAGGTAGGAAACGTATTAAAACGAATTAAAGAGCTTCTGGTTTATTCCGGGGATGGAGCAGTTTCACCCGACGATTTAAAGGCAATGTCATCAGAGGTTAAACAATTGAAAAATCACTTGGGGACCTTGGCTAACCAACAAATAAATGGGAAGTACATCTTTGCAGGTACGGATACCAACAAACCTCCATACGACATGACAGCAAATGGAGGCAAGGGCGATTTTGTAAGTACAAATAGTTCTCCCATTAATTTAGAGGTAAGTCAAAACGTATTTGTTACATCGAATATTAACGCTCAAAATATATTTAACTTCCCGAATAACGGTAGTAATATGTTCAAAGTCTTGGATAATATTATTACAGAGCTAGACAGTGGTAAAAGTGCGACGCAATTTCAGACAGCAATTGGGCAGCAATTCGATAAGCTCTTGGCCGAGCGAGCTTCGCTAGGTGCAAGTGTCAATCGTGTCGATCTGATTGCAGAGCGATTAAAGTCACAAGAAGTAAGCATTACTGGACTGATGTCCAAAAATGAAGATGCGAATATGGCAGAAGTAATGACGGACCTGAAGACCCAGGAGAGTGTTCATCAAGCAGCACTAGGATCGGGGGCGCGAATCATTCAGCCTACACTTCTGGACTTCCTCCGTTAATGATAAAATGAGGTGGGTCTATGCAGATTCCTCAGCTTAGAATGGAGAGCTCTTTTGCTCGATTAGGGCTAAATGTGACAAAGGCAACACATGAAATAAAACAACCGCAAGCAGAAATGAATCTTCGTCAACAGCCAGCTGAACTAACGATTGAGCAAGCCAGAACCGAATTGCAGATTGATTCTAGTCAGGCAAGGGCCAATATTGGAATCATGACTCCCATGCAGTTTAGTGATAGCAATGCCACTTACGGATATCAGAAAGCGATGCAAGCAATTGCAGAGAAGAGTCAAGAAGGCGATCGGCTGATGAGAATTCATACCAAGGAGAATGCAATCGCAGCCATCGGAAGAGAGCGAGGCATGCGCGTGTTGGATAGTGGTTATTCTCCACCAGCATCTTCGGGGGACGAGGGTGTCGACATAAGTATTCAGCTCAAGCCAGTAGTTATCAACGTAATACGAAATGGAATGAGTATGGATCCGGTGATCCGACCGCCTGAATTTACATATATCCCAGGCAAAGTTGAGCCGTACATCTTACAGCAAAATAGCTTGAAAATAGAGGTCACTGGTAGCCAGTTGGACCGAATGATGTAAGTGAGGGGAAAACATGAACGCAAGTCAGCAGATAGAATTGGGCAAGCTATTTTTTGAAGACGGCATTCCTGGATTTTCTCATTTGCAGTTTTTTCAATTGATACAGGAAGAAGAGAGTCCCTTTTTTCTCATTCAGTCAACAGAAGAGAAGGACATTGGTTTTTGGGTAGTAAATCCATTTTCTTTCTTTCCTGATTATCAATTTACCCTCCCTGAGGTATCGAAAGAGGCATTGCGTATGGAAGAGGAGTCTCCTGTCGCTGTATTTTCTATCGTTACTATCCGTGGGAAAAATCAAGCTACTGTCAATTTGAAGGCTCCAATTGTGCTTAATTTATCTAATCGAATGGGCAAACAGGTCATTTTGCAGGAAGATTCGTATCCTATCCGCCAGCTGTTGTTCTCGCAACAAGCTGCGGATACTGAATAGGCGGTGTCCAAGCATGCTGGTCCTTTCTCGAAAGAAAAATGAATCCATAATGATTGGTGACACCATCGAAATCAAGATTATTTCAATTGATGGGGATCAAGTTCGGATTGGGATTGAAGCTCCGCGGAAACTGGATGTATATCGAAAGGAAATCTACGATGCCATTCAAGAGGAAAATAGGCAGGCTACGACTCAAGAGATGGATTGGTCGGTTTTGAAACAGCTTATGCAAATGAATCAGAAACCGGAAGATGATCAATAGATCATCTTTTTCTTTTTTATAGAATAAAAGAGGCTGCATCGAGCGTGCTCGGCAGCCAAGTGTGAAACGAGGAGTTCTTACTCATTTTTTAGGAAAATAGCCATTCCTGCTATGGATAGGAATCCTCGTCTTTGCAGATAGTCATAAGCGACTTGTAAATATTTCGGATTGTGTTCAACTGTTTTAGAGAAGGATTGAATGAAGGTAATAACGTGATCCGCGTTTAGGTTTTCTTTGTGGAAACCTGAGATTCCGATCAGGTGCATTTTAATTAAACTGTAATATAATGCCAGGATTACATAGTTTTCGAATACATTTTGTTGACCATAAAACGGAAAAGTATTTTTGTAAATATAATTGACAAGATAATTCTCAAGAATGTATGAGTGTGTTTCCATAAAAGGCCGATAGTATGATGTGTAAGCTGTTTGATAGTGCTCGGCAATTATTTCTGTGGTGCTCTCTTCTTCAAAAGAGATACCACGTAAAAATGTATCGAAGGTATCCAAATAACGTTGGTTTTCTGTACCAATAAAAATTCGCAAGTCTATTAATTCTTTTAACATTTGAATTTGAGCAGTAGCTTCCACAGGGATACTCTTTAATGCATTATGTAGAGCATTAGTACTTATTAAGGAACGATAATTCTCAATCAGCTGTGGAATCTGGGATGCAGCTCCATTCCCTATGGCTTCTTGCACGTTTTGATAAAATAGCCCTAACATAAGTACTCTGTTCGTAATGGAATATTGTCGATTTTGAATCAATTCAATAGAAAAGATACGTAAATCCCAAAAGTAATACTGAATTTGCCCAGGTGTTAACGAGTTGGGAATTAATTGAGATTGAAGAGAATATTTTTGGCGTGGTTTTGACGGAATTTGAAAGAATTCCATTGGCTCAGGATTTAGTAAAGCTAAACGTGCTGCTTCTGGACAGGACATACTAGCGGACTGCTCAAGAGCGCCATCAATTATGTTAGTCACACGTGGATAAGCTGAACAAGTAGTGGATAGATAATCTTCTCCCAATTTTAATTGTATTTCACAAAGACCTTCCGGCGAAAGCATGGAACAACTTTGGCATCCAGACAATAAAATGGTCGCATAATGATGGTCGGAAGGATTTGAACGATTCCTTGTAATCTCTGTTTCCAGTTTCTTGGACAATGGGGTGTCCTTTACTTTTTTGTATTTTTTATAGGTAGACTTATCGATGGGGATGCTCCATCCTGTACAGCAAGTATCTTCACAAGTAGAGCCGATACATTGAAAATGTTCAATATATTTAGGAACCAGAATAATTTGATTGGACATCATACGGTCCTCCTTTTATCTCTTTTTATACTATTCGGAGAATCCTATCTTTTGGATAAGAGACAACTAGAAAAAAATAAATGAGAAAAAACTCGAAAAATGCTAATAGAGGTAATACGAGAATCCGATAATAGTAATGTAGGGATGGAGTTGCAAGCGCGCGATTGCGATTCAATCTCAAAATATAGGAATAGTCACAGGGACGTGACTATCGAAAACTCAAGGAGGAAATACACATGATTATCCAACACAATATGTCGGCTATCAACACTCACCGTCAACTTGGTGTTAACGCTGGCAACCTGGGAAAAAACGTTGAAAAATTGTCTTCTGGCTACCGCATCAACCGTGCGGCTGACGACGCTGCTGGTCTCTCTATCTCCGAGCGTATGCGTGCACAAATCCGTGGTATGGAGCAAGCTTCCCGCAACTCCCAAGACGGTATCTCTCTGATTCAAACAGCTGAGGGCGCTCTGCAAACTGTTAACAACATGCTGGTTCGTGTAAAAGAATTGGCTACTCAAGCTGCTAACGGTACTTACAGTTCTACTGATGACCTTGCTCGTATTCAAGAAGAATTGTCTGAGCTGGGTAAAGAGGTAACAAACATTAAAGACAATACCAAGTTCAACGGTATTAACCTGCTGGACGGTAATGCAGGAACAATTTCTCTGCAGATTGGTCAAGAGCAATCCCAAGTTCTGGGTCTGAATGCAGGAAGCTTTAGCTTGGGCGCAGTAAACACAGCTATCACAGGATGGAGCTTGGCTACTCAAAGTGGTGCTTCTACTGTTTTGGGTGCTATCGATACTCAAATCAACAATGTGAGCAAAGCACGTTCTTACCTGGGTGCGAACCAAAACCGTTTGGAAAACACTATCAACAACCTGAATATCACTTCTGAGAACCTGACTGCAGCTGAGTCCCGTATTCGTGATGTGGATATGGCGAAAGAGCAAATGGCGTTCACTAAGAACAACATTCTTACTCAAGCTGCTCAAGCAATGTTGGCTCAAGCTAACCAATTGCCACAAGGCGTATTGCAACTTCTCCGATAATCATAAGTTTAAAAGAGAGCAGGGTTTCCTTGCTCTCTTTTTTAAAATCTGTTTGTCTGTGGAAAGGATATAGCTTACCTATGAACATATCTGCCTGTATCATTACAAAAAATGAAGAGGAAAATTTGCCAACTTGTCTGGATAGTGTGAAATCCTTCGTCTCGGAAATAATTGTAGTCGATACAGGGTCAACAGATCGGACAGTAGAAATTGCTGAAAGCTATGGAGCGAAAGTATTTTCATTTACGTGGATAGATGATTTCGCCGCAGCACGTAATTTTGCAATTGAACAAGCGAAAATGGATTGGATTGTTTTTTTAGATGCTGATGAGTACTTTTCTCCAGATAGCGTGAAGTATGTACCGCTAGTGATACAAGAAGCTGAGCAGCAAATGTTGGATATGGTCATTTGTATGATGTCAAACATTGAGAAAACAACCAGAAAAATAACTTCCTCTAATATTCATGTTCGAATTTTCAAGAATCATCCACAGATTAGGTATATAGGCGCGATTCACGAACGCATTGTTAGACTGGACGTTCCGGCGAAGTATTTGGATGCACAAAAGGAAATAACGATTATTCATACGGGATATAGTGAGGACACGATACTATCAAAAGAAAAAAGTAAACGTAATCTTGAGTTGTTGTTCAAGGAACTAGAAAGAAAGCCTGATAGTTTTGATGTCTTGTTTTATATTTCTGATTCCTATTTGTTGGATAGACAATTTGAACAAGCCCTAGAATTTGCAATAAAGGCAAAGAGTTACTCCAATTCAGAGCTAAAGGGAATTTATGAAAAGAACTATGTGAATATGATTCAATGCTTGATTCAATTATCAAAACCAAATTCAGTTATTTTGAGTACGATCCGAGAGGCGTTGGAGGCGTATCCTAGCTATCCAGATTTCCACCTATATCTTGGTGATTACTATAAATTAGAGAACCGTTATTTTGATGCTATTGAAGCTTATCAAGAAGGGTTAAAGTTTTTGGATCATTCTCCAGTGGTACAATCGAGTGCGTTTGCTACAGCTGCAAATGTGGTGAATACGATTGGTCAAATGTTCTACAAACGTGGAGATTGGAACCAGTGTGTGAATTATCATGTACAAGCACTTCAGATTGATAAATATTTATACTCCTCCTTGGTTGGTTTGATAAATATTTTAGGGCGATTTGAAAAGCCTGATTCGATTTTTTTATTTCTGTCAAAGATTTACGATGCCAGCAGTACTAAAGATTGTTTTTATTTATTGAGAGCCTCATTGGAGACAAAGAGTTTACAACTTGCTACAAGGCTATTTGAAATAATGCCGGTAGACGTACCAGCTTTAAAAGAGTATCAAGCACTTTTTGATTTCATATCCGAGAAATATGATAAAGCCGGTGCGATTTTTTTGGAGCTGTATCAAGAGACAAGCCAAGAAGAGTTTGCTTATAGTGCCTTGGCAGTGGCCTGGAAGGAAAAGATTCATCGTGCAGATATTCTAAGAGTCTTTTCTAGTCACTTCGAACTTCAACAATTAGCTATGCACATATTTGAAGAAGAACTTCAATTTCCTATAGATAAGAAGCAAGTATTTAAGTTTCTCATGTATGTAAGCAGCACATTAAAAATATCAGATTACCATGTCCTCGCTGAATTGGTGAAGCAATCAAAGCTTATGCTGGAAATGGCTGATTATCTTTACTACCAAGAAAAGTATGTAGATGCTTACCAATTTTATAATGAGTACTTGGAACAAGGAGAACAGCTTCCTAGCAACACACTCGCAGAGATTACATATAAAGTAGGAGATTGCTTATTGCAATGTGGATTGGATGAACATGCATGGGCCTTTCTGCAGAAAGCACATTCTCTTGTACCAGAGGATTTTCGAGTGTATGAATCCTTGGTTGAATTAGCTAAACGTAGCAATCGTTTGCATGAAGTGAAGGGTGTCTTGGAAATCGCGATAAGCAAATATCCAGATTCAAACTATATAAGAAACCTCTACGAACGATCGATACTAAATTAAATTGTCATCCAAGACTTTTCTCCAGGGAAGATAGAGACCGTGGTCTCTCTTTTTTTTCTAAATATCGCATGGACGGATTAGGTGATCGAATGAAAACCAGCATCGTTATTCTTACACACAATCATTTAGAGGTAACCAAACTTTGTATAGAAAGCATACGTCAGTATACGAATCCGCAAAGTTATGAACTGATTGTAGTTGATAATGCCTCAACAGATGGAACGACTCAGTGGTTGTCAGAGCAGCAGGATATCCGTAGTATTTTCAACACCCAAAATATGGGGTTCCCAGCAGGGTGTAATCAGGGAATGAAAATAGCAATCGGTGACAACATTATGCTCTTGAATAATGATGTCGTAGTAACAAAGGGATGGCTAGAGAACTTGCTGACATCCTTGTACAGTCAGGATAATATCGGTGCTGTTGGGCCAATTACAAATAGATGTGCTTACTATCAGACTATCCCGGTAAGCTATCAAACCCTTGAAGAGATGCAGCCTTTTGCTGCAAAACATAATGCAAGTAATTCGGACCTTTGGGAAGAACGTTTAAAATTAATCGGGTATGCTTTTCTCTTTAAAAGAGCTGTCTATGAAAAGGTTGGCGAACTGGACGAGATTTTCAGCCCAGGCAATTTTGAAGATGACGATTATTCGCTTCGAATCAGACAAGCTGGCTATAAACTGATTTTGTGCAAAGACACATTTATTCATCATTTTGGTTCGGTTTCTTTTAATGAGAAACCGAAGGAGTATCAGACTTTGCTAAAAAGAAATGAAGAGAAGTTTGTAGAGAAATGGGGATTTGATTCCCAAAAAACGATGCTAATTCGCTATGAAATCCTTCCATTTATCAATCATGACAAAGAAGACTCATTTTCTTTGCTGGAGATTGGATCTGGATGCGGTGGCACGCTGTTGCAAACAAAAAATAGTTTTCCTAAATCAAAAGTTTATGGATTTGATTCTCAAATACCGGCTGCAAGACAAGCTTTTTCTTTTGCTGACATCAGGACTGGTGATTGGGAAAGTTTTGATTACCAGTATACAGGAGAGTTGTTTGACTACATCGTTATCAACAATGTGCTTGAAAAAGTAGCGAATCCTATTGCGTTCATAGAAAAAGCAAAATCATTGCTGCACCCAAGCGGCTCTATGATCATGATCAACAAAAATTTGAACCATATTCATGTCATAGAAGGATTGGCAAAAGGTGTTTCTCCATTTGCGTACGATGAGAAGCGGTACTTCACATTGAATGAGCTCACGGAAATGCTCGGGATTGCGGGCTTTTCACAAGTAGATTACAGTTCACACCCGATATGGTTGAATAAGTCTACAGTTGAGTTTATGGAAAGCATCATCCCCTATGCGAACGAGCAAATGAAAAATTATTATCGTACTTATGAATTTGTACTGAAAGCCACGGCTGATCAAGCATTTCCGTCTATTTCTATTTCTATAGAAGAATTGCACCGTGGAGAGAATGTAGATCTTCATTTGCAAGCCTTGCGCGATGCGGGGTGTGATCGGGTAATTGAGAAGGTCATGACGGATGCCAAAGACAGAATAGCGACGTTAAACCTGCTAGCCGTGAAAAACTTTGAACTTGGTTATTTCGAAAATGTTATTCCCTATTTACAAAAGGCTTATGAATTGGACGAACGCAATCTAGATACTCTATACAATCTATCTGCTGTTATGGAAATCAGTGGAGAAACAGAGTTGGCAGCATGGTACGCAGAGCAGATTAGCAAGGTTTCCAGTGAAGATATGGAGAAGTCACCTGAACCATACGATCGGAAGGAACTTAAATTTTTGTTGCGCCGAATCGAGTTCGGTGTTCAAACTGATGAAGCCGTTTCAGAGCTATTGAACGGACTCAACCAAGCGTTTGTCACGGTAGAGGAGATTATTAATGTAGTGGCAGATGACGTGGTGAATAAAGTTGAGGTACTTAATCTTATCGCAGTGCTTTGTTATGAGAGCCACTTACATGAAGAGGTTATTCCTCTACTTCAAGCTGCTTATGATATAACTCGCTTGGATCATCACACACTGTATAATTTGGCTTTTGTTATGAATGCATACGGTGAAAAGCAACTAGCACTATCATTCGCACAGCAGATTGAGCAGCCAGATGAGACTGTGCTCGAGCTAATGGCTGCAATCAAAGGAGCATAACAGATGAATGACAAGAAAATCTGCTTTATCTATTGTGTAAAGGACCAGCGATTGTTTGAGGAATCAGTTAAGTTTTTACACGCTTTAGAGATTCCAGAAGGTTATGAGATAGAGGTTTTACCTGTACTGGATGCTCCCAGTATGGCTGCTGGATACAATTATGCGATGAAAACCAGTGATGCGAAGTACAAGGTGTATCTTCATGAAGATGTATCTATCATTAATAAAAAGTTTGTGGAAGACATCCTAGGAGTTTTTCGTAATGACCCTGAAGTAGGAATGCTGGGGCTGATGGGAGCAAAGGAGTTATCTCATAACGGTATCTGGTGGGAAAGCAAGGAGCTATTTGGGGAGGTATACGATAGTCATACCGGAAAAATGCAGCTATTGTCTTTTCAGGAAGTAGAGGAAGCATATCAAAGAGTTGAAGTCATCGATGGGCTTTTGATGGCTACACAATATGATATTCCCTGGAAGGACGAAATCTTTGACGGCTGGGATTTTTATGATATGTCTCAGAGTATCGAGTTTTTGCGGAACGGATTAAAAGTGGTCATTCCCAGACAAGAAACCCCATGGGTCCTGCATGATTGCGGTAGCGTAGAGACAGAGCATTATTTCTACTATAAAAGCTTGTTTATTCACCATTATGAATGGAAGAAAGCAGATAACAAGAACCTTCCACTCGTAAGTATTTTAATACCTACTTACAATCGTCCTCAATTATTTGAGTTGGCTTTAAGAAGTGCGTTAGGCCAAACCTATCCTAATATAGAAGTGATTATTGGCGATGACAGTACCAATGACGAGACTGAACGGTTGATTGAAAAGTACGTTAGTCAGTTTAAAAATATTCACTACGTGAAAAACGAGCAGAATCTAGGGCAGTTCCAAAATGATCTTATGCTCTTTGATCTGGCAAACGGTGAATATGTAAATTATCTGATGGATGATGATCTATTTCATCATGAAAAGATTGAAAAGATGATGAAGTATTATATTGAGGATACGGATAAAGGGATTACAATTGTGACTTCACATCGTATAATGATTGACGATTATGGCAATCGTTATCCCGAAGAAAGTATATCTAAAAGATTGTTTGAAGAAGATACCGTAATAGATGGAATTAAGTTTGGGGAATTCGTTTTACAATATAACGCAAATTTCATTGGTGAACCAACTTCTGTATTGTTTCGTAAATCTGATCTTACTGTTCCCTTTGGAACATTTTGTGAAAGAGAATATGGCTGCAATGTAGATATGGCTACATGGCTTAACTTGTTGGCAAAGGGGAAGGCTGTCTATATTTCTGAGACATTAAGCTATTTCCGAATTCATAGTGGTCAACAGCAGCAATCAAATAAAATGCTTGTCGCTGGAAGTGCAGATTACATGCACGAAATATTATATGCTCCTCAATATGGATTTTTCAAAGATGCGAGTGAATACTTATCAGCATTGAAGGGAGCAAAGAAATACGCTGACTCTATTTTGGAAAAAGTGGATCATTCAAAAGAAATCCAATATATGAATGAAGTTAATCGATTATATAGTATTCTGATACAAACACTTAGTTCTTATGAGCAGTTTGAGCAAACTACTGAATCTGACCTTCCATTGGTAAGTATTTTGATACCAGCATATAACCGACCTTATTACTTGGAATTGGCGTTGCAGAGTGCTCTAAATCAAACTTACAAAAACGTGGAAATTGTAATTTGTGATGATAGTACAAATGATGAAGTGAAAGGTATGGTAGAAAGATACTTAAGGTTCCATAGCAATATTCGATATTATAAGAACGAGGTTAACTTAAATCAAAAGAACTGGCAAAAGTGCTTGGAGTATGCTAAAGGCGACTATATAAATTATTTAATGGATGATGATTTATTTCATATTGAAAAAGTTGAAAAAATGGTTGGCTATTTTAATGAAAATGAAGATATATCGTTGGTGACTTCTTATCGTCAATTAATTGATGGAGAAGGAAATCTGCTCCCCGATATTAATGCAACAAGAAAGTTATTCTCGTCAGATACAATAATTGACGGAAAAGACCTCGGAAATTATGTCTTAATGAATTGCAACAATGTAATAGGTGAACCAACGACGGTAATGTTTAGAAGGAAAGATATAGAAGAAGAGTTTGGTATATATAAAGGAAAAGAGTACTATGGCATCAATGATTTGGCTACATGGATTCACTTGTTGACTAAAGGAAAAGTAGTTTATATATCTCAAGCATTAAGCTATTTTAGACAACATAGTGGACAAAATCAAAAGAAGCCAGAGGTTCAATTTCCAGCAATTGAGCAGTGGTTACAACTGATAATCGATTCAAGAATGGACGGTTATTTAAATCGAGACAAAGATTTTGAAAAAGCCCTTACTTGTCATTTGAATCTTTCGTTGTATATTATCCAGACGTTTGGTATTGCAGGACATCAAACATTTGGAGCTGAGGAAGCAATTCATAAGACGATATCTAGTTTGTTTCAGATTAAGGATTCATATATGTGTAACTTTTGTGGACAAAGTTTCAGGTCTTTTCTGCCATGGCCAGATAAATACGATTTCCCAGGTTATGAATATGAGATGTGGAACAAAGAAACAGCAGTTTGTCCCTCATGTTATTCAATCGATCGAGAAAGATTGTTTAAATTATATATAGAACAGCATACTGATTTGTTATTGAAGAAAAATAAAGTACTGCATATCGCTCCGGAACTAAAGCTTAGAAAATGGTTAAGTAGTTTCGAAATGGAATATATTTGTGGAGATTTATTTCCACAAGATGAAGGAATACAGAGGGTTGATATCACGAACATTAATTATCGTGATAACCACTTTGATGCAGTTATTTGTAGTCATGTTTTAGAACATGTTCCAGATGATAGGAAAGCGATGGAAGAATTATACCGAGTATTGAAGCCTGGTGGATGGGGGATTTTACAAGTTCCTATCATTAAAAATATATCTGAGACTTTTGAAGATCCGAGTATTACAACACCTGAAGATCGATTAAGAGTCTTTGGACAAGAGGATCATGTCCGACTTTATGCAAAATCAGATTATATTGATCGATTAAAGTCCGTTGGATTTAGTGTTGAAGAATATGAGTGTAAGAGACTATTTAATGAAGATGAGATCAATAAATATGGTTTTTCTACTAGTGATATTTTATACGTCGTGAATAAATTTAATGATTAAGGATGAGTATATTGCCAAACTTTATTCCTTTTTTAAGACCTAATCTAGTGAATGTAGAAAAATATATAAACCTGTTGCAAGAAATTGATCAAACAAACATTTATAGTAACTACGGCCCAATTAATACTAAGTTTGAGCAAGTAATTCTAAGTGATTATTTTCATAATCGTGGGTCTGTCACAACTGTTAATAATGCTACTTCTGGGCTGATACTAGCTATTTCTGAAAGCAAAAGAAAGAATGCAAGATATGCAATAATGCCTAGTTTCACTTTTGCAGCAACTCCTTTAGCAGCCATTTGGTCTGGACTAACCCCTTATTTTTTGGAGGTTAGTCCCGGTTCATGGTCATTAGATGAAAAATTGGTTGAAAATGCACTGCAAGAATTAGGTGACGAAGTAGCGGTGGTGGTACCATATGCAACATTTGGTTCCGCAATTGACCTCACTTACTATAATTCATTACAAGAGCGAGGAATTCCGGTAGTAGTTGATGCTGCTGCGAGTTTTGGTACAAACCATATAAATGGACAATTTGGTATCGACTTTTCTGGGAGTATTGTTTTTAGTTTTCATGCCACAAAAGCTTTCCCTGTAGGAGAAGGGGGGCTCGTGTACAGTTCGAATACAGAACTAGTTAGGAAAATTCGAATGGCTGGTAACTTTGGTTTCGACGAAAATCGTTCGAGTATTTCTCTCGGTTTGAATTCTAAGATGACAGAGTATACAGCCGCTATAGGAATAGCTACTCTAGAACATTTTTCAGAGAAAGTAAAAATACGTCAGGAAATTTATAAATGGTATAAGCAATTAGCTGAAGGAAAACTACTAAGTAAAGGATGGGGATTACAAGAAACACAAGGTTCAATAGCTCATCAATTTATGCCTATGCTATGTCCCAAAGAACTTAGAAATAATGATATTGTTCAATATCTACTAGAAAAAGGTATACAAGCTAGGACATATTTTTCTCCTGCATGCCACCAACAAGAGCTGTTTATTTCTTGCCCAAAAGGGGACTTGTCATTCTCTGAGGACATTGCGTCAAGAATTATAAGTTTACCTCTTTGGGAGGGGATGAAATATTCAGATGTGGAGTATATTATTGAATCTCTAAATAAGGTGGAATAGAAGTGCGTACCTTAAAAATCGTTTTAATGGGAAGAAAAAGTTGGGCTGCAAAAGCACTTAAATATATAGTAGAACAGGGACATGAAGTACTGGCTGTTGTTTGTCCATCTAGTGAAAATGAGTTAGATCATAAATTGGGAACATTGGAAGACTCAGCTCAGTACTATCAAATACCTTGTTATAGACCTGACCAGTTTTATTTTGAAGTTGAGAAAAATAAATCATACTATCAGCAAACTGACCTTATCATCTCATATTTGTTTTGGGAAAAAATAAAGGAGCCATTGCTTTCATTAGCAAAAATAGGATGTATTAATTTTCACCCTGGTCCTTTGCCTGATCTAAGGGGATTTGGAGTATATGCTTTTGCTATTTTAAAAGGACTAAAAGAATACGGTGTTTCAGCCCATTATGTAAATGAGGAAATCGATACAGGTGATATTATTTCCATCAAAAAATTCCCAATAGAGATAGAAGAAACGGCATTTTCCCTTGAGAAAAAGAGTCAAAAGGTAATGTTTGAACTATTTAAAGAAACGATTGGGATGTTTTGTTCTGAAAAAAGTATAACTAGACATAAACAGGAAATTAATTCGGGAGAGTATTTTAGCAGAAAAGTGTTCGAATCCTTAAAAAGGATCCAATCCAGTGATGATCTAGAAACAATAAATAAAAAGATTAGAGCCTTTTGGTATCCTCCATACCAAGGAGCTTATATTGAAATTGAAGGTAAAAAAATGACACTTGTAAATGAAGAAGTTATAAGAGAAGTTGCAGAAATTCTTCATAACAACAAAATTGATCATAACTAAGGAGCAGATTCGAAATGCTATCCTCTTCATTAGTCATGATAGTCAAAAATGAAGAATCTAAAATTGAAAGATGCATCCTAAGCGCTAAGGAAGTCGTAGACGAAATCATCCTCGTAGACACGGGTTCCACCGACAACACTAAGCAAATCGCCATCGAATGTGGTGCAAAAGTCTACGACTTCACTTGGACAGGCAGCTTCGCTGACGCACGCAATTACTCCCTTCAGCAAGCAACAGGAGATTGGATTCTTGTATTGGATGCAGATGAGTACCTAGCGCCGGGTTCTGCAGATGCAATCAAAGAATTCATCTCAGGACCTCCAGCTATCGGACGTGTCAACAGACTAAGCGATTACTTGGATAACGGAGAAATTCGCTATGAGAGTGCACCAATATCCAGATTATTTCCAAAGGGTGTCTATTACACGGGTAGTATCCACGAGCAAGTTGTTTCCGATTTGCCTCATAGAATGACTTCGGTAACCGTTTATCACGATGGTTACTTTGAAACAGATAAGACGGGCAGGAATATCCCGTTGCTGGAAAAAGAACTCCAGAAAGACGGGGAAAATCCATACCTGCTCATGCAATTGGCAAGAGAACATAAAAACAAACAGGATTATGTACAAGCAGACAATTTCTTCTCTCAAGCTTATTTATATGCAACCAAGCAGGAAGGTTATTATCCCAAACTGGTTGTGGAATATATCTATAACTTGATGAAAATTGGCAAGCTAGATACTGGCTATACAGTAATTGAAACGGAAGAGAATCAGGACCAATTGTCTAATTTCCCGGATTTTCACTTTGCGCAAGGAATGTTTTATATGGATTACGTTCTCAGCAATACTGCTGCTCACATTGACAAGTTACCTAGGATTGAAGCCTCGTTCCACACATGCTTGGAACTGGGAGATAGAAAAGAGTTGGGTGGAATTATTGGCGCAGGTACCTTTCTAGCAGCATACAATCTTGGGGTTTACTACGAGGTAATTGGCGATCACAAGAAAGCAGCTGAATGCTATGGCATTTCGGCTGAATACGATTACCAAAAGGCAAAAGAGCGTTTGAGCTTACTGATAAACGGGTAAAGCCTTATAATGGAATTTTTTTTGCAAGATCGTAAATGAATCTATCTTTTTTTCCGATATCTCTAGTAAGATAACTTTCTTACTGGGGGTAGGAAAAATGGATATCGGAGTAACCTCTTCACTGGGCAGAACATCTGCTAAAACGGACGGAGGGCAAGCTCAAGCAGAGGCTTCCGTAAAGTCGATGCGACAGTCAGAAGTCGCGGGGGAAAAAGCAGTTTCCAAGGAAGAGCTAAGCAAAGAGATTGACGGAATAAACAAATGGCTCCAGACGACAAACACCCATGTTAAGTTTACGTTGCATGAGAAATTGAATGAGTATTATGTACAGGTCATCAACGATCAAACACAAGAAGTCATCCGCGAAATTCCTTCCAAGAAAATGATGGATATGGTCGCTAAAATCCATGAGATGGTCGGCTTATTAGTGGATGAAAAAAGATAGGGGTTGAGATTATGGCAGGGATACGTTTTAGTGGAATGGCTTCAGGGTTAGACACTGAAAAAATGGTCAAGGAATTGATGAATGCCCGCAAGGCACCAATGAACCGCCTGATTCGCGAAAAGCAGGTCACAGAATGGAAGCGCGATGCGTACCGCGAAATGAACAGCTTGCTCATGGATCTGCGTACCTCGGTAGATTCACTTCGTTTTTCAGCCAACTTTAATAAAAAGAAAGCTGTGTCTGAAAATGATGGAGCTGTTACAGCCAATGTAGTAGGTAGCCCGACACAAGCATCCTATGCGGTGAAAGTCGTGGGATTGGCAGAGGCTGAAATGCCTGCTTCGATGGCTATCGAGCTTGATGCGAGTATTAAAGATACGAAGACAGCCATTGGCGGAGGAACTTTAAATCTGACGATTAATGGCAAGGCAGTAACTGTCAATGGAACAGAGACGCTAGACCAAGTCATTGCTAATATCAAAAAAGAAACAGGAATGGATGCTACCTTTTCTGGAGGAAAACTGTGGATTACCTCTACTCCAGGAATGACGTTGGATAGTTCTGGTGGAAAAGCTTTTTCTGTAACAGCAACCGGAGATACGAGCACGGTAAAAGCTCCAGCTGCTGCAACCTCTTCGGATAGAACCGGAAAAGCTGCAGAAGTGATTATCAATGGTGTTACATATACATCGAAAACCAACAAAATCACTGTTGACGGTGTAGAATTTACCCTAAAGCAAGCAGGAACTGCAATCAGTGTTAACAATCAAGTCGATGAAGACAGTTTGTTCAACACGATCAAGGATTTTGTCACTAAGTACAATGATACCATTGCAAAAATTAATGCAAAAATTTCTGAGAAAAAGAACAAGGGTTATGAACCTTTGCTAGATGAAGAAAAAGATGGGCTACCAGAAAAGACCGCCGAAAAGATGGAAGCGATGGCCAAGAGCGGAATGCTTCTCCGTGATTCCATTTTAAAAACCGGTTTGGATAACATGCGTAGAGGGATGAGTACACCACTATCTGGAACTGGAGTAAATGCAGCGTTTGATACACTTTCTGAGATCGGAATTGGTGGACCACCTAATGGAAAATATGCATACCAGGAGAATGGAAAGCTCTATATAGATGAAAACAAACTACGTACGGCGATCCGAAACAACGGAGCAGAGGTAACAAAACTGTTTACCAGCTTCAGTAATGATCCTGCAGATGACGCTGGCACGAAGTATCAAAAGAGCGGGATTGCTGAGCGTCTATACAGTGATTTGACTAAAGTGATCGATAGGGTAACGAAAGAAGCCGGAAGTTCTTCCTCTATTTCTGATGACAGTTTCCTTGGAAAGAAAATGAAGGACGAAGAAGAAGAAATCAGACAATGGAAAGATCGCTTGTTACAGATTGAAAATCGCTATTACAAGCAATTTACTGCAATGGAGAAGATGATGTCCAAAGCACAGTCCCAAGGCAGTTGGTTTGCCCAAATGTTGGGTAAATCTCAATAAGGAGAGATGTAGATGTTACAAAATGCGGCACAGACATACCAGACGAATCAGGTAACGACCGCTACTCCTTCTGAGTTGACATTGATGTTGTACAATGGAGCAATAAAATTTTTAAAACAAGCAAAATCATCATTGGAAGAACGTAACTATGCAAAAGCCCACGAATTTTGCTTGAAAGTCCAAAATATCTTGTATGAATTGATGTCTTCACTGAAAAAAGAGTATCCTATTTCTTATGAGTTTGACAAAATGTACGATTACATGTTGCGCAGAACAGTGGAAGCAAACATGAGAAAAGACGTGGAGATTTTGAGCGAAGTCGAGAATCTATTCACTCAGTTCCGTGATACCTGGAAAGAAGCCATGGTATTGGTGAAAAACCAGGGATGAGGGATATGTAATGGAGCAAAGAATGGATGAACTGTTGGGGAATTTGTACGAGAAGACGCAATCCCTTGCTCTATTGGTAGAGAAAAAAGATTCAGATGTTGATCAATGGATGAACTACCTTGACGAACGAGAGGAGCTTATGCAAGATATCCAAGCACTCGTACAAGAAGGGTTCAATTTTACCGCGGATCAAAAGGAGCAACTTCTTCAAATGAGTGAGATTAACTCGAGAATATTGCCACAGATGGATATTCGCAAACAGGAATTGGCACAGAAGATTGGAAATATCCAGCAGAATAAAGCTGTCCGACAGTTTTATAACAGTGAAGGACCTTCTGGATACGGAGCCTTTTTTGATCAAAAGAAATAGGAAATGATTATACATCTCTTGGAAACGCTGTTGAAATCACTTTCACGGCACTTCTTTCCAAGAGGTGTTTTTTTCTGAACACCAACAAATACAAGTGTAGTATTGTCGAAATTTAGACGATATAACTGGTAGGTAAACATTAATCGTAAGCAAAATACATTTTGATAGAAGTCTTAACCATAAGGGGAGATTGTAAGATGAAAGGCATTATTCTAGCAGGTGGAACAGGAACACGTCTTTTTCCTCTAACCAAAGTAACAAATAAGCACTTACTGCCAGTTGGTAAATACCCGATGATTTACCATGCCATCTATAAATTAAAACAAGCGGGAATCACCGACATTCTCATTGTTACGGGTAGAGAGCATATGGGGGACGTCGTAAATTTGTTAGGCAGCGGTTACGAGTTTGAGGTTTCGTTTACATACAAAGTACAGGATCAGGCTGGGGGAATCGCTCAGGCTCTGGGTCTGGCAAAGGATTTCGTAGGGGATGACCTGATGACGGTTATTCTTGGAGACAACGTGTTCCAAGATGATATTTCTCCGTTTGTTCAAAACTATATCCAACAAGGTGGCGGAGCGAAGATTTTGCTGCAACAAGTTCCAGACCCAAAAAGATACGGTGTAGCTGAATTGTATGGTAACCAGATCGTATCTATTGAAGAGAAGCCGCAAGAGCCAAAGAGTGAGTATGCGGTCACAGGTATTTATATGTTCGACTCTAGCGTATTTGATATTATTCAAACATTAAAACCGTCAGGACGTGGAGAGCTGGAGATTACAGATGTGAACAACGAATATATCGTCAGAAAACAATTGACCTATGATATTCTAAATGGATGGTGGACGGATGCAGGAACCCACCCTTCTTTGCAAAAAGCGAATCAACTAGCATATGAGCTAGATTTTGGGAAGTGCTTTGGTATTTTGAAATAAACGTTGGAGGATAATGATGAAAATTCATACTACAATGTTTGACGAAGTTTTCATTTTGGAGCCACAAGTTTTTAGTGATCACCGAGGCTACTTTATGGAGAGTTTTCATGCTGGTAAATTGGCCGAGGTTGGGATAAGGCATTCATTTGTTCAGGATAATCAATCTCTTTCTACCACAGCAGGTACAATCAGGGGACTGCACTATCAATTGTCACCTAAAGCACAAGCCAAGTTGGTTCGTGTTTTATCAGGAGCGATTTTAGATGTAGTGGTAGATATTCGGAAAAAATCACCTACCTATGGCAAGTCCATACAAGTGTTGCTTAGTGAAGAGAACAAGCAGCAATTATATGTTCCGGAAGGCTTTGCGCATGGCTTTTGCACGTTAAGTGATAACACGGTCGTTTTTTATAAGGTAAATGAATATTATTCACCGGAACACGATCGAGGAATTCTTTGGAATGATCCTGATTTAGGAATTGAGTGGCCTGTAGAGACTCCTATTCTTTCAGAAAAAGACACCAAACATCCTCGCTTACATCAAGCAGAAAATAACTTTTAGTAAGGAGTTATTGTATGAAAATACTGGTTACGGGCGGAGCTGGATTTATCGGAAGCAATTTTTTGCATTATATGCTTGCAAAATATCCAGAATATGAGTTCATCAATCTAGACAATCTTACGTATGCCGGGAACCTCGAGAATTTGCGAGACGTGGAAAGCTACTCGAACTATCAGTTTGTTCATGGTGATATTACTGATCGAAATCTTGTGAATCAACTCGTTTCACAAGGAATGGATACCATCGTGAATTTTGCTGCTGAATCCCATGTGGATCGCAGTATTACACAACCCGATTTATTTGTGAAAACCAATGTGTTAGGGACACAAACTCTCTTGGATGCTGCAAAACAGTATCAGGTTCAAAAATACGTGCAGATTTCGACAGATGAGGTATATGGTTCACTTGGACCAACAGGATTGTTTACGGAAGAGACACCGCTTGCTCCGAATAGTCCGTACTCGGCAAGTAAGGCTGCAGCCGATTTGTTGGTACGCGCCTACCATGAGACTTATGGATTGGCGGTCAATATTACGCGTTGCTCCAATAACTATGGTCCGTACCACTTCCCA
Source organism: Brevibacillus sp. HB1.2 (assembly GCF_013332495.1). NCBI lineage: Bacteria > Bacillati > Bacillota > Bacilli > Caryophanales > Paenibacillaceae > Brevibacillus > Brevibacillus sp. HB1.2. The sequence goes on from NZ_JABMIU010000005.1 coordinate 411,777, forward strand.
GAAAAGTTGATACCGCTCATGGTCATACATGCTTTACGCGACAAAGAATTGCCTGTGTATGGGGATGGATTGAATGTACGGGATTGGCTGCATGTTAAGGATCATTGCGCAGCGATTGATCTCGTTATCCATCGCGGACGTTCTGGAGAAGTCTATAATGTTGGTGGTAACAATGAATGGACGAATATTGATATCGTCAAAACAATCCTGAAACAATTGGGGAAAAGTGAGGATTTAATCCAGTTCGTAAAAGATCGACCAGGGCATGATCGCCGATACGCAATCGACGCAACGAAACTGCGATCTCAATTAGGATGGGAACCAATTTATACGTTTGAAAGCGGAATTGTCGAGACAATTGAGTGGTATGTATCGAATCAAAAGTGGTGGGAACGGATCCTGAATGGCCAGTATCGAGATTACTATCAGCAACAATATAATAAACTCTTGTAAGAGGTTTTGCTCATGAAGGTACTTATTACAGGTGGAAAAGGACAGTTGGGTGTAGATGTTACGTCGATATTCCAACAAAAGGGCCATGAGGTCTGGTCATATGGAAAAGACGAGATGGATATAACATCGATTCAACAATTGAAACAAATAGTAGGTACGATTAGACCAGATCTTATCGTCCATACGGCTGCTTATACAAAAGTGGACCAGGCCGAGGCGGATCGCGAGACAGCATTTCGAATTAATGCTTTAGGGACTCGGAATGTGGCAGTCATGGCTGACCAAGTAGATGCAAAATTGATTTATATCAGTACAGACTATGTATTTGATGGCAGGCAAAACCATCCATATGACGAGTTTTCACCCGTTAACCCTCAGACGGTTTACGGAAAGAGTAAATTGGCTGGAGAAGAGTTTGTTCAGCAATTGTGCAAACGATATTTTATTGTACGTACCTCATGGGTGTATGGACAAGCAGGTGCCAATTTTGTAAAAACGATGCTACAGCTTGCCTCCAAACATTCCGAACTAACTGTTGTGCATGATCAATTTGGCTGTCCGACATATACCGTTGATTTGGCTGCTTTTTTGACGGAACTTGCGGAAACGGAGCTGTATGGAGTTTATCACGCTTCGAATCGTGATAAATGCTCATGGTACGAATTCGCAACAGCGATATTTGAAGAGACTGGAAGAGAAGATGTACGAATTACTCCTGTAACTACAGAGCAATTTAAGAGACCGGCACCGCGACCAGCATACTCTGTTTTTGATCACATGGCGATCAGGTTGAATGGATTTGAGCCCCTTCGTCCCTGGCGCGAGGCACTTCGTGAATTTATGAAGGAATGGAATAAAAAAGGGTAGAGGCGATTGCCTCTACACCTTAACATCTAGCACATTCCCCAACGAAGGATGCGGTGCCTGCGCTGCCTGAATGTTCTGCTGTGTCTTTGCAAAACCCTCCAGCATCGTAGCTGCCTGAGCTTGTGCAGACTCTTGCACTTGCTTCGTTAAACTGATGTTGACCGCTTGTTGAAGTTGAATCGGACTCATGATGTTCACCTCTCAATCGGTTGCTTCTATTTACTATATCGGCATTGTCTCTAACTTCTATTACGACAACAATACATATACTGCCCCTTTTCCTCTGTTTGCTATAATAGGGAAATTTAAACGGAACTACCAGGAAGGTGAATCACTTTTGTCCACAAAACGCCGCTCACTCGTCTTAATCGGAGCCGTCCTCCTCATCTTCATACACGCGGTCTACCTAAACGGAACCTTATCGGACCTCCTCAACGTAACCGCCATTGAGCTAGTCGCGCTCTCCGTAGTCATGTCCTATGCAGTGAAACGCAAGCATCTCGACTTGAAAAAAATCTGGCATCTCCTCATCCACGGCCGACAAAGCAACGTCGAAGAAACGATCAAGCGCTTCTACTACTACGCGCTCGTCCAGAAGGAGCAGGGCTATATCGCGCTCGAAAAGGAGCTCCAGCAAGAAACCGATATCTTTGTCCAACGCGGCAGTCTGCTGGCGATCGAGGGTGTTCCCGAAGAAGAGCTACGCCTGATCCTGGAGAATGAGCTCAAGGGAGAGCAGTATCGCTACCAACAGTCAGCAGGGTTCTTCCGCCTCATTAGCTTGTTGGCGCCGGGGATGGGTCTGGTCGGTACGCTTCTGGGGATGACGGGTGTACTGAAGTCGCTCGAAGACATGGCCTTGACCGGACACAGTCTGAGTGCAGCGGTCGTAGCGACGCTGTATGGCGCGCTCTTGGCGAATCTATTCGCGTTGCCATGCTACTACCGTCTGATGGATCTGTACGACCGGGAAATGTTTGAAAAGCGTCTTTTTATCGAAGGATGTATTGGTCTCCAGCGCATGGAGACACCACGCTTGTTGTTTGAAAAGCTGAACTCATTCTTGCCAGGTGACCAAAAGCTGGTGCTGATTAAAGAAGCAGGCAGCATGAAGGGCACGATTGAAAGGCAGGACCGCTATGCATGACGAACGGTTATACGACGAAAAAGAGCTAGAGAAAAGCTGGCTGCTTAGCTACAGTGACCTGATTACGCTGTTGTTCGTGATCGTGATTATTATCGCGGCGACGCAGACGAAGAGCATTCAGACACAAAAAGAAGAGGTCCAAAAGGAAAAAGCGAGCTTGGAGCAGGTGCATGAGAGTCTCGACCTGCTCAACCTGCAAAAGCTGGAGCTGCAGCGAGAGGTCTACAAATTGGAGGCTCGCCAGAAGGAGCTCAAAGGCGAAAAAGAAGAAGGCTCCGAAGACACCGTAAACGTGCCAAAGCCGCCAATGGGCATGTCTGACTCGAGTGAGCGCGATATGGAGACGGTGCGCAACCAGCTATCCTCTGCTTTGGCTGAGCTGAATCTTGACTACGAGGAGACCGAAGAAGGCCTGCGTATCCGTTTGCCGGAAACGATCTTGTTTACGAGTGGTTCGGCAGAGCTACGGGCCCAAGGAAAGCAAGTCGTCGGGACAGTAGCAGGGGTGTTGAAGCGTTTCGAGCACAAGGTGCGAATCGAGGGCTATACAGATGATGTACCGATATCGCGCAGTTCCTACCAATCCAACTGGGAGCTATCCTCGGCGCGCGCGATCTCTGTCATGCGTGAAATGGTGGATGCTCACTCCTTACCAGCGTCTCGCTTTACAGTGGCAGGCTTGGGTGAATACAAACCGCTTGTGGACAACTCCAACGCGGAGAACCGTGCGAAGAATCGCCGGGTAGAGGTCGTGATTTTGGCAGAAAAAGAATAATTCATTATTTTCAGATAAAAGCAGGATTTTTATATGCAGGATAGAACTATATCCCGTATATATGAATCCTGTTTTTTTGCTGCTATACCTACTTATTCTCCCCGTTCGTTCCCCTTACTTTCGTACTAAAGTGGCAGAATATACAGGAAAATAGTTATACCCAGCTTGTGCACAAGGTCATGTGGATAATGTGGATAACTCTGTGGAGAACGCAAAAAAACCGTGATTTCCATGTGGACATTGCTGGGGACAAAATGGGCAGATAGAGAGACACAAGGGGGATTTCGAAATGCGTATCGGGACAAATTGGTTCAAATCGCTCGTGTTGGTTGTCGGTGTGGGGGTACTCCTCGCAGGCTGTGGATCGGGTGGTCAGCAAACGTCTGGCAGTGGCGGAGCGAGTGGTGGCAAGGTGTACGTAGTCGGTACAGATGCGGCATATCCACCGTTCCAAATGCTTGAGGCTGACAAGATTAGTGGGCATGACATCGATGTGATGAACGCGATCGCGGAAGCTGGCGGATTCAAGATTGAGTGGAAAAACACCGGGTGGGACCCGCTTTTTGATGGACTGGACAAAGGGACGGTTGATATTGGCATCTCTTCCATCACGATCACGGAGAAGCGCAAGGAGAAATACGATTTTTCGGACTCATACTTTGAAGCAAACCAACTCATTCTGGTAGCGGAAGATTCTCCAGTGACGAAACTGGCAGATTTGAAAGGCAAGAAGATCGGGGTACAAGCTGCAACTACGGGTGAAGAAGTGGTCAAAAAAGCGTTTGGAGATACGTACGAAGGCTTGAAAGGCTATGACGACATGCCATCCTCCGTCGATGACTTCTTTAATGGTCGAGTAGATGCAGTGATTGGCGACAATGGCGTTTTGTCCTACTACGTGAATAAAGTTAAAGATAAGAAGTTTAAGCTGATTAAAGATGATTCCTTTGAAAAGGAATTTTACGGAATTATCGTGAAAAAGGGCAATACCGATGCGATGAACAAAATCAACGACGGATTGAAAAAGATAAAAGAAAATGGAAAGCTGCAGGAAATTTACACCCAGTACTTTGGCAATAAGTAGGCAGCAAAATGGCCGGGTGCGTCCCTACGACGTAGCCGGCGTTTGTTCGCAACAGGGCTTGCTGACATGAAGAAGGGAGGATTAGCCATTGGACTGGAGTGTCATCTACGACTATCGTGAACTGTTTATCCGCGGCATTATTAATACAATTTTACTGACCGCAGTGGCTACGGTTTGTGGAACGTTTTTGGGGTTGTTTATCAGCTTGGGGAAAATGTCCTCCAAGCGAATGATACGGTGGACCTGTTCAATTTACGTAGAGCTGTTTCGGGGAACCCCGATGCTGGTCCAAATTTTGCTGATTCATTTTGCGGTGATTCCGTCGATTTGGGGTATTCTGTATCCGGGAGCGAGCAGTCCGGAAGCGATTTATTCAGGCTTCGTGGCGCTTTCGCTCAATGCGGCTGCCTATATGGCGGAAATCTTTCGGGCTGGCATCCAATCCATTGATCCGGGGCAAATGGAAGCGGCACGATCACTTGGCATGAACAAGGGCCTTGCCATGCGCCAAATTATACTTCCACAAGCGTTTACACGAATGCTGCCCGCAATCGGAAATGAGTTTATTGCTCTTTTGAAAGATTCATCCCTTCTGGCAGTAATCGCGACACCGGAATTAAACTACGCAGCCATGAACGTGGCGAAAAGTACATTTGAGCGCTACCCCCCGTATTTAACAGAGGCGGCGGTTTACCTGGTCCTTACGTTGTTCTTGTCCCGTGTCGTCGTGAGAGGACTAGAGAAAAAATATTCTACACGGTGATGACGTATTCGTCCATTTTTCGGCGATTCAGTCGGATGGGTTTCGTTCGTTAGATGAGGGACAGGCCGTAGAATTCGACATGGTGGAAGGGGACCGCGGTCCACAAGCGGCGAACGTCGTGAAGGTATAAACGAAACAATAGCAAAATCCCCCTGGTTCCTTGATAGGACAGGGGGATTCGTTTTTTCCACGTGTTTAACTGATCATTCTTTGAATGCGTAGGGAACGCTGCAGTCTCAGGTCTATAAAATCATTACCTCTTCGAACGAGAGGGCGCATAGGCTCATCAGTATGAATCATAATGATTTCGACGTGGTCGCCATTGCTCAAAAGCGCATGGGAACCAATGTAAAGTAAGATAATGTAATGGATAAAACGAGACACAATCATCGGATTTAATTGGCCTGAACAAGCTAACTCCCACAGAACATTCGCTGCTTCAAAGGGAGAGGTTCCCTTCCGATACACGCGATCTGTGCATATGGCATCAAATACGTCTGCGACACTGATGATTTGGCATTCAAAAGGGATGCCATCTTTTTTTCGTCCGAGGGGATATCCACTTCCATCCCAACGTTCGTGGTGCATCAGAGCGCATTGTGCCAGCAAGTTGTCGGCATCGTCCATGGTGCGCAGGAGCTCGTAGCCATAAACGGTATGCTTTTTCATAATCGTATACTCTTCGTCTGTCAAACGCTCTGGCTTGGACAGCAGCTCATCGGGAATTTTCATCTTGCCGATGTCATGAAGAAGACCTGCCAGGCCCAAAAAATGAACATCACGTTGCGGCAATCCTATGATTTTTCCGATTAAAGCTGCCACGATACCTACATGCAGGGAGTGGCGATACGTATAACTTTCTGTTCCTTCATTCAAATAAATGAAGCGCAGAAATCTCATGTGATGAAGAACTTGATCGAGCATAGGATGAACAGCGTCGCTAAATTGTTGCAGTCGGGGGGTATCCCCATTTGCGAGCTGGTTAAATAAATACTCGGTTTTTTGTGCGGCCACCATATAGGCCTTTGCAGCCTCTGCCTCACTCCAATGAAGGAGAGGAAAAGGCATTTCGGGTGCTTCCGAGTCAGTAGTAACGTGTACGGCTTCCACCTGGTGAGCCTCTAGCAGTCGTATATCAGTTAGATGAAGGGTTGCACCAGCGGGTAATAAAAGCAGGCCGTACTCATTGTAGACGTCTTGAGCGAGCGTTGTTCCGATAAGTGAATGGGAAGGTTTTACCTCGGCCATGAGGATTCCTCCAGTGCGATGTACGACCGCGATATAGGATGGGATGACTACCTCAACTATTATAGCATAGGGAATCTAGTAAGTATTGGTAAAAAAATGTCGGATATTGATGGTTTGTAAAAGATTTGCAAAGATTTTTTTAAGCTGAGTAGAAGGATTATTTACAGAGGCGGCGAATAAGTATGTATAGACGGAAGGAGGTTGGAACCATGAAATTTAACATTCGTGGAGAAAACATTCAAGTCACCGCTGCCCTTAGAGAATATGTCGAAAAGAAAGTCGGCCGTCTGGAAAAATATTTTGAAACTCCACAGCCTACAGAAGTACAAGTCACCATGCATGTACATCGCGGAGAAGGCACGATCGAGGTAACTATTCCACTGAGTGGGGTCATTATCCGAGCGGAGGAAACGCACGAAGATATGTATGCTGCTATCGATCTGGTAGTAGAAAAGCTGGAACGTCAGATTCGCAAACACAAAACGAAGCTGATGCGGAAGCTTCGAGTTGATTCGACAGGAAGAATCGCACAGCGTGAGAGTCAACCAGTAGCAGTCATGATCCCGGATGTGGATGAGGATGATATGGATATAGACATCGATATCGTTCGAACCAAACGCTTCGATCTGAAGCCGATGGATGCACAGGAAGCGGTCATGCAGATGGATATGCTGGGACACAGCTTCTTCGTTTTCCAAAACAGTGACACCAATGACGTCAGTGTGGTGTATCGCCGCAATGATGGGCGTTACGGATTGATTGAACCAAAATAACGAAACTTTACACATTCTCATTCGTATAAGACTAGGGAGTTGCTATTAGCAACTCCCTTTACTTGTGTAGAGGATGCTCTATTTGATAAAATATCTTTTTAGAAAGTATTATTTTCGTAGAATCGGTATCCTTTTTTATTATCTGGACTCATGCCGGCTTGTGCATTTTCGTTTGGCAGTATATGGAAGGGGTGTCCTTATGTTAGGACTCGTTAAAAAGATATTCGGTGACAGCAATGAACGTGAAGTAAAGAAAATGTTTAAGCGCGTAGAAAGTATCAACGCGCTGGAACCAACGATTAAGGCACTCTCGGATGACCAATTGCGTGAGAAGACAGCTGAGTTTAAGGCGCGATTGGCAAATGGAGAAGAACTGGACAAAATTTTGAATGAAGCGTTTGCCGTTGTACGTGAAGCATCGATCCGTGTACTGGGCATGCGTCACTTCGACGTCCAGATGATTGGTGGTATGGTGCTTCAGGAAGGCCGTATCTCCGAGATGAAGACGGGTGAAGGTAAAACGCTGGTTGCGACACTGGCGACATACCTGAATGCCTTGATGGACAAAGGAGTCCACGTCGTTACCGTGAACGAATACTTGGCTGAGCGTGACTCGACTATCATGGGTAGGCTGTATAACTTCCTTGGACTGACAGTCGGTTTGAACAAGAATGGACTGAGCCCTGAAGAAAAACGCGAAGCATACGCGTGTGACATTACGTATGGTACGAATAACGAGTTTGGCTTCGATTACCTGCGTGACAATATGGTTCTGTACAAGGAACAAATGGTGCAACGTCCACTCTTCTTCGCTATCATCGACGAGGTGGACAGCATTTTGATTGACGAAGCACGTACGCCGTTGATCATCTCCGGTTCTGCTAACAAATCGACAGAGCTGTACTACATCTGCTCGCATTTTGTGAAACGCTTGGAAGAAGAAAAAGATTTCACAATCGATGAGAAGCTGAAAATCGTCAACCTCTCAGATGAAGGCGTGAGCAAAGTCGAACAGGCATTCAACATCGACAACCTGTACGATACGGCACATATCACGTTGAACCACCACATTACGGCGGCGTTGAAGGCACAAGTGCTGTTCAAGCGCGATGTTGATTACGTAGTGCAGGAAGGCGAAGTTGTGATCGTTGACGAGTTCACCGGCCGTCTGATGGTTGGACGCCGTTACAGCGATGGCTTGCATCAAGCGATTGAAGCCAAAGAAGGTCTGCGTGTTCAAAGCGAGAGCATGACACTGGCGACCATTACCTTGCAAAACTACTTCCGTATGTACCAGAAGCTGGCTGGTATGACAGGTACAGCGAAGACGGAAGAAGAGGAGTTCAAAAAGATTTATGGTCTCGACGTCGTGGTGATTCCAACGAACAAGCCTGTGCAGCGTATCGATTCACCAGACCTTGTTTTCAAAACAGAGGCAGCCAAATATCGTGCGGTTGTAAACGACATTGTCGAGCGTCACAAAAAGGGCCAACCGATCCTGGTAGGTACCATCTCCATCGAAAACTCGGAGCGCTTGTCCCAAATGCTGAAGCAAAAAGGCGTACCGCATAACGTACTGAACGCGAAGCAGCATGAGCGCGAGGCGGAAATCGTTGCGCGTGCAGGTGTGTATGGAGCGGTTACCATTGCGACAAACATGGCGGGTCGCGGTACGGACATTCAGCTGGGCGAAGGTGTTGCGGAGCAGGGCGGTCTTCATATTATCGGTACAGAACGTCACGAGAGCCGTCGGATTGACAATCAGCTGCGTGGTCGTGCTGGTCGTCAGGGGGACCCGGGTTCATCCCAGTTCTTCCTCTCGATGCAAGATGAGCTGATGCGTCGTTTCGGTGCGGACAATATCATGAATATGATGGATCGTCTAGGTATGGAAGAGGATATGCCGATCGAGAGCCGCCTGGTTACTCGTGCGGTGGAATCTGCGCAGAAGCGTGTAGAGGGATCGAACTTCGATGCACGTAAAGGCGTTCTCCAGTACGACGACGTGATGAATCAACAGCGTCTGGTTGTCTACAAACAGCGTAAAGACATCCTGGAGCAGGAAGACCTCAGCGATGTTGCTTTGAATATGATCTACGCAGTAATGGAGCGTGCAGTGTCTCTGCATTGTCCAAAAGAAGAGGTACCAGAGGATTGGGATCTGCAAGCATTGGCCGATGCTGCCAATAATGGGTTCCTCCATGAAGAAACGATTACAGCTAAAATGCTGAAAGGCATGGAAGCAGAAGAAATTCTCGAGCTGTTGAAAGCAGAAGTCGATAAGCAGTACAAACAGCGTGAAGAAGAAATCGGCGAATCGATTCGCGAGTTTGAGAAAGTCGTTATTCTGCGTGCTGTCGACAGCAAGTGGATGGATCACATCGATGCGATGGATCAGCTGCGTCAAGGTATTCACCTGCGCGCCTACGCACAAAACGACCCGCTTCGTGAGTACCAGTTCGAAGGATACGAAATGTATCAAGGTATGCTGGCTGCTGTTCAGGAAGAAGTCGCTATGTATATCATGAAGGCCGAAGTCAGTCAAAACCTGGAGCGTCAGGATGTCATTCGCGGTCAAGGAATCGACCCGGACAACTTGCAAACTTCCGGACCATCTGATCGTCCAGATCCGGAGACCTCCGGTGATGCTGATCCGAAAAACCGTGCACAGCGTCGCGCTCAGGAGCAAGAACGCAAACGCCAAAATAAGAAACACTAAGGAATATGACAAAACATTCTTCTCGTATCGGCAAATTTGGTGCGAGGGGAATGTTTTTTTCTTGCCCATTCCTAATGCCTTGACAGTATTCGTCCTCATCTATTCTTCCTCGTCTGATATTAACGATCTATTTGTCTAACACTGGTAAATGTGATCGAACGATTCAAGTGGTAATTATCTGAAAAATAAATAGAATCGTAAGTACAACACTTTTACCAAAAATTCACGAAGACGGGGGAATGAACAAATGAGAACGTCAGTGAACGTGATGGGGATACAAACGAAGAATATTATGGAGCGCATTTCTGTTACTTTAAAAGCAGTGCTAAAGACAGGAAAAGAAAATAAAAAAGTACAGCTGATTGAAAAGGAAGAGGGGATCGAATTACCGAGAGTCATCTCTGCGCAAGACCCGGTCTTTGAGGACAAGCGACTGATAGAGGAAATTCCGGAGCCGAATTGGAATGAGGCCTTGATCGCACCACCGAATGGAATGGTGGATCGAACGCGTGAAAGTCCGCTAGCCAAAAAATATCGAAAAACACACAACTGGAAGAGACAAGCCTTCATCAAGCAAGCTTATCAGCTGAAAGCAAGCGAAGCTCGGCGTACGCATCTCCATCTGGTTGCAGTACCACAGACGGAAAATAAACAACCACATGAAATCCGAGACCTGAGATCCTCGCCATCACCACCGGTGGCAACGTGACAAAGGGTAGCGGCGAAGTCCCTTTTCTAAACGTGACATGCTGCCGTATTTGCGCATCTGGCAAATTACGTTACAATAAAACATAGCTTACGTAAAGAGAAGGTGATTCGCAACATGGCATTAATCGATATTGCGGACATCAAACAAGAGATGTCTAGCATGGCTAAGCGATTAGCGGATATCAGGGGGTCTCTTTGACCTCCCAGTAAAACAGGAACGAATCGGTGAACTGGAAGAGCGCATGCTGGCACCCGATTTTTGGGATGACAATGATGCAGCGCAGAAGACAATCAGTGAACTGAATGCCATCAAAAGCCTCGTAGAGACGATGGCCAAGCTGGATTCCCAGTACGAGGATCTCCAGGTAATGCTGGAGCTCGTCATCGAAGAAGGGGATGCGTCCCTCATTCAAGATCTGTATGACAGTACGCAGGAGCTGCGGAAGTCATTTGAGAGCTTTGAGCTTGAATTGCTTTTGAGTGATGAATACGACAAGAACAACGCCATTCTGGAGCTGCATCCGGGAGCGGGTGGGACAGAGTCCCAGGATTGGGCGTCCATGCTTCTGCGCATGTATACACGTTGGGGGGATGCCAAGGGCTTCAAGGTGGAAACATTGGACTATTTGCCTGGTGATGAAGCCGGTGTAAAAAGTGTTACTCTCCTCATTAAGGGTTATAATGCGTATGGCTACCTCAAATCAGAAAAAGGGGTTCATCGTCTTGTGCGGATATCTCCGTTTGATGCGTCTGGACGTCGTCACACATCGTTTGTGTCTTGCAACGTCCTGCCGGAGATCGAAGACGATAATGCGGTAGACATACGTACAGAAGACCTGAAAATCGATACGTATCGTTCCAGCGGTGCAGGTGGTCAGCATATCAACACGACTGACTCCGCTGTACGGATTACTCACTTGCCTTCTGGAATTGTGGTGACGTGTCAAACAGAACGCTCCCAGATTAAAAACCGGGAGCGTGCGATGAAGATGCTGACGGCACGACTGTTCGAGAAAAAACGGGAAGAACAAGAGAAAACGTTGGCCGCGATTCAAGGTGAACAAAAAGATATTGCATGGGGCAGCCAAATTCGTTCCTATGTCTTCCACCCATACAGTCTGGTAAAAGACCACCGGACGAATATGGAGACAGGAAACGTTCAAGCAGTCATGGATGGTGAGATTGATTCGTTTATCGATGCTTATCTACGCGCGCAGATTAATCGTTAAACGAAACAGAAGGCTTCAAGGCTTTTGGTATGGAAATCGATACGGTGGTTCCTTTGCCGACATCACTGACGATGTTGATTGTACCGCCGTGATCGCGAATAATTTTTGAGCTTACCATTAACCCTAGGCCGGTTCCTGCTTCTTTTGTACTATAAAAAAGCTCTCCTAATCGGGGAAGTAGCTCGGCAGGGATACCTTGTCCTTGATCGCTGATTCGGATGACAACATCGGAAGAGCGCTCTACAACCTTGATTGTGAGATTTCCACCTAACGGCATGGCTTCCATGCCGTTTTTTATGATATTTATGAAGACTTGCTTGATTTGATATTCCTCACACAAAATGAGGGAAGTCACTTGCGGAAAATCAGTAAGAATAGATACATTTTTAAGAAGTGCTTGTGGTTCCAAAAGCTTAATGACAGACGAAAGCAATGGCAAAAGGCCGTTGGGAGCAAATCGCAAGGCTTGGGGCTTCGCCATTATCAAAAGCTCACTGGTAATCGAAGTGATCCGGTCGATTTCGGATCGCATAATTTGCAAGTATTGCTGATTGGCGAACTCGTCCCCTTCCATGAGTTGAATAAACCCTTTCAAGGCCGTAAGTGGATTGCGAATTTCATGGGCAATTCCCGCGGCAAGCTCACCTAGAACTGATAGCTTGTCAGAGTAACGAAGCAATTCCTCTGATTGTCGACGTTCTGTAATATCACGTGCCACAAAAACCGTGCTGAGAATATGACCGTTCGAACAAATGTCAGGTGTTCCTTTCACATCGAACAGCAACATTCTTCCGTTAGGGTGCAGGTAATGGTACTCGGCATCGAGTGTAATCTTCTGCTTCATCATTTGAGCAAAATCGCTTTTGGCGTTGGTTACTTGCTTAGGATGAATCAAGATCGAAAAATGCTGATTGATCACTTGACCAATCGTGAGACCAGTAACCGCTTGAACAGAAGGGGAAGCGTAGGTAATAATTCCATCCACATTTACAATAAAAATCAAATCCATAATGTTTTCGGATATTAACCGAAAGTTCTCTTGCATCTGGTGAAGAGCCTCTTCCACTTTCTTTTGCTGCGTGATGTTTTTGGCAATGGAATAGCGACTAATGATTTCGCCGTTTTGAAAAATGGGAAAGCTGGAAGCGATAATATCCACAACCTGCCCGTTTTTATGGAGCAACTGATAATGCTTATTTTTTCGGATTCTTGCAGAGAGGATTTGTTGTTGTTCCTTACTGTCGAGACCTTCTGTAGAAGCGAGAATTTCCCAAATTTGCATGCGCAGCAATTCTTGAGAGGTGTATCCTACCAATGCTTCACCAGCAGCGTTTACTCCTGTGAATCTTCCCTGCATGTCGAACATGAAAACAGCGTCAGGATTGTTGTGGAAGAGAGATGTATATAACTGTATCTGCGTGCCCATACCTATCCGCCTCTCTGTTGCTACTTGCTACCTTTGAATCGTTCGCTGTAGAAAGGAAAAATCCTACCAGACCAAAGTCCGTATTCATAATTATGTTATAATTCATGAAAGAACAAGGTCATGAAAAAGGAGAGAAACCGTCCATGTTGTATGCCGCATTTTTGCCAATCGTGAATCAAGAGCTGAATGCTCAAGTAAGACCTGCGCATCTTACGTATATCAATGATTTGTACAAGCAGGGAAAAGTGATCATGGCAGGACCCTTCACAGATAAGCTTGGCGGATTGGTTATTTACAAAGCGGATTCTCTGGAAGAAGCTCGCAAATTAGCTGAGGCTGATCCAGTTGTCGTGGAAGGCGCACGGACGTTGGAGTTACGTGAATGGAGCCCGTTAGAGTTTCCTTTGTCCTAAATGTGGCTCTGGCAAGAATGAGAAGTGGTAGTCGGAGGCATACTTAGCGAAGAAATCCGAATAAAGGAGGGAACAGCCTTGAAACGTATTCCACTCGTTTTGACAGCGGCTGTACTCGCATTCTCGCTAAGTGCCTGTGGTACCAGTAAGCAAACACAGCCGCCAGCACAACAACCAGCGACAGAAACGCCGGCAGCCGAAAAACCAGCAACAGAAACACCTTCGACGACGCCATCTGGCAGCTATGATGCAGCAACTGCAGAAACCATGTTCAAAAATACCTGTGCAGGCTGCCACGGACAGACGCTGGAAGGGGCAGTTGGACCGAACTTGCAAAAGATCGGTAGTCAGTTGAACAAGGAGCAGATCCTGGGCATTTTGGAAAAAGGAAAAGGATCAATGCCTCCGGGTCTCGTCAAAGGAAAAGATGCAGAAAACATCGCTGCATGGTTAGCGGACAAAAAGTAAACAGGGCAACAAACCAGCGCTCGAGCAATCGGGCGCTTTTTTCTTTGGACGTAAAAAAGTTTTTTTGTTGTATTCCAAATGGATTTTTATTATTATTCATGTATAAAAATACGGAATGAGATAAAGGGGAGAGAGCATGGTTCGGATCGGGATTGTTGGAGCAACGGGGTATGGTGGCGCGGAGTTGATCCGTCTTTTGGCTGGGCATCCGCATGTTGAGATCGCAAATTTATATTCAAGTTCATCAGAAGGAGAAAGCTTGGAAAAATCGTTTCCACATGCAGCTGGGCTCGGATTGCCGACATTGTCACCGATTGATGCAGACAGCATGAGCGGTGTGAACGATTTGATCTTCCTCGCTACGCCTGCGGGAGTAAGTAGCGGGCTGTCTCCAAAGCTGGTCGAAAAAGGCGTAAAGGTCATTGATTTATCCGGGGATTTTCGTCTGGAAAACGGTGCGGTCTACCAACAGTGGTACAAACATGAGCCTGCCCCTTCCCAATGGGTAGAAGCGGCGGTTTACGGTTTAACCGAGTGGAATCAAGAGCAAGTGGCGGGTGCCAGTCTCATAGCAAATCCAGGCTGCTATCCCACTGCTACGCTCCTCGCCCTGCTTCCGCTGGTAAAGACAGGCTGGGTACAGCCTAACAGTTGGATCGTCGATGCCAAATCAGGTGTGTCCGGCGCTGGACGTGGAGTATCGCTCGGTGTTCATTACAGCGAGAGTAATGAAAGCATCCATGCTTATAAAGTGGCGAGTCATCAGCATACACCAGAGATTGAACAGGAGCTGCATAAACAAAGCGGGGAAGAGACGCTTGTTCAATTTACGCCGCATCTGGTGCCGATGACCCGAGGGATTTTAGTCACGGCTTACGGACAACTAACCACTGATGTCACTCAAGCGCAAATCCAGGAGCTATATGAAGCTACTTATGCGGATAAGCCTTTTGTGCGTGTACGTCCTGCAGGCAGTCATCCACATACAAAAGAAGTTTATGGCTCCAATTACTGCGATATCGCCATCCATGTTGATCAGCGCACGAAGCGTGTTATCTTGCTGTCGGTCATCGATAACATGATGAAGGGCGCGGCTGGTCAAGCTGTGCAAAACATGAATGTCATGTTTGATTTGCCTGAGAAAACGGGCTTGCCGCTCGTACCAGTATACCCGTAGAGGAGGAGAGCAGATGCAAGGAATTGTCGTGATCAAATGTGGCGGAAGCACCATGGATCAGCTACCTGACTCTTTCTTTCAGGCGATTGCTGGATTGCAGGCGCAAGGACAAGAGATCGTCATCGTCCACGGGGGCGGACCTGCTATTAACAGTATGCTTGATCGAGTTCAGATCACTCCGCAATTTGTCGATGGGCTTCGTGTTACCTGCGAGGACACGCTGCGTGTTGTAGAGATGGTCTTGTGCGGCAGTATCAACAAGGCGCTGGTAAAAAGGCTGACGCAGGCAGGAGCCAAGGCGTGGGGAGTTAGTGGCATCGATGGTCAGACTCTTTTGGCAACAAAAACGTCAAAGCCACTCGGGTGGGTAGGAGAAATCAAGAAGGCTGATACGACCATTCCGAAAGCGATTCTTGGGCAGGGCTATGTCCCAGTGATTGCTCCCCTTTCCGTTAGTGAAGATGGCACAGAGACATTTAATGTCAATGCTGATGTAGCCGCAGGAGCGATTGCAGCAGCACTCAGCGCCGAAAAACTGATCATGGTGACAGACGTTCCGGGCATCATGCAGCCTCAGCCAGACGGAACCAAAGCAGTAGTGCCAGCTACAAGTGCAGAAGAGATACAGGAAATGATTCAGGCAGAGATTATTACTGGTGGAATGATTCCGAAGGTTCAGGCAGCTCTTGACGCTCTCGGACAGGGCGTGGAGCAGGTAGTCATCTGCCGGGGAACCGCTGATGATCTGCTCGGTGTTTGTGCGGGGCAGGGAGTTGGGACAACCGTACGTATGAATGTCAATTACGCTTAGGTGAGGAGGAAAATGAATATGCATACAACTACAGCGCCTGTGCATCTCATGAATAACTATGCGAGATGGCCAATCAGTTTGGTAAAAGGGCAAGGAAACCAGGTGTGGGATGATCAAGGCAAGCAATATCTCGATTTTACCTCAGGAATTGCCGTGACCTCACTAGGGCATGTCCCGCCAAAAGTAACGGCAAAGCTGCACGAACAGCTCGATACGTTGTGGCACTGCTCGAATCTGGTGCATGTTCCTCAGCAAGAGATTTTGGCGGAAAAACTGAGCCGTCTGTCTGGACTGGATCAGGCTTTTTTCTGCAACAGTGGGGCGGAGGCGAATGAAGGCTTGATCAAGCTCGCCCGCCGCTATGCACAAAAAATAAAAGGGACCGACCGTTACGAAATCATCAGCTTTGAACAGTCTTTTCATGGACGGACATTGGCTACCCTGACGGCTACTGGACAGGAAAAGGTGAAGGACGGATTCGCACCATTGCCGCAAGGATTTGTCACCGTTCCTTACAACGACCTCGATGCAGTCAAGTCAGCTATTACAGACAAGACATGCGCGATTATGCTGGAGCTGGTCCAGGGAGAAGGTGGCGTACATCCAGCAGAAGAGGCCTGGGTGAAGGCGCTGCGTGAATTGTGCGATGCGCACGGATTGCTCCTGTTAATCGATGAGATACAGACTGGGATTGGTCGCACGGGTACATGGTTTGCCTTCCAGCAATATGGCGTGAAGCCAGATGCGATTTCATTGGCAAAAGGCTTGGGAAGTGGGTTCCCGATTGGAGCTGTCGTCGCGACTAAGGAAGTAGCAGAAGCGTTTGCTCCAGGTACGCATGGTACAACTTTTGGCGGGAATCCATTGGCAGCAACTGCTGGAATCGCGACGCTTACGACGATGGAAGAAGAGCAGATTTTGGAGCGGGTAGCCCATATCCATGATGAATTGATCAAAGAGCTGGAGAAGCTCAAGGCAGAGCATCCAGACAAAGTGGTTACGGTTCGGGGAAAAGGATTGCTTCTCGGTGTGGAACTAACGATTCCTGCTGGTGAGCTGGTCGCGTATGCACGGGAAAAAGGAGTCATTCTGCTGATGGCTGGTCCACAAGTAGTGAGACTCTTGCCTTCGTTTGTAACGACCGATGATGAAGTAAAGCAGGCCATTGACGTATTTAGCGAGGCACTGTTTCAGGTTTAGATGAAAAAGCAAAGAATGCAACGAGTGGAAGTGGTCAAAAAACTCGTTGCATTTTTATAATCTCAAATGTATATTAATACAAAAGGTTGCATAAATTTTCGGTAAGAGCGATCAGGCCGGTGCCCATTGGAGAGGAGTGGCTTTATAGATGGATAGAGAGAATCAATCGTTAGGTACAGGATATTTAACGCTGGAGAGCGGTGAGGTTTTTACAGGGAAGCTGTATGGCGCCCCCATTAACGGATTCGGAGAAGTGGTTTTTCATACAGGAATGACAGGATATCAAGAGGTGATGACAGACCCTTCTTTTGCAGGGCAAATCGTTACCTTCACGTATCCCTTGATCGGAAACTACGGGATCAACGACAAGGATTATGAGGCAGCCAAGCCAGCTTTGACAGGGATGATTGTCAGCGAGCTATGCACAGAGCCAAGCCATTACGAATCAAACATGACTTTGGCTCAAGCGGCAGAAGCATTTGGGTTCCCGATCCTTGCAGGGATTGATACGCGAACGATTACAAAGCGCGTCCGCCAAGACGGTACCGTATTCGGTGTCATTTCCGATCAGCCTATGCAGGTGGAGGAAGTTGTGTCCCTGCGCTACAAGCACGCCAAGAAATCATTAGTTGCCAACGTATCCAGACAGCAGGTGGAGCGGTATCCGGGAACAGGCGAGCATGTCGTCTTGATTGACCTCGGCATGAAGCAATCGATTTTGGATGCACTTCTCGAACAGGGCTGCCGTGTCACGGTCGTTCCATTTGATACGAGTTTTGCCCAAATCAATGCTCTCGTACCAGACGGCTTGTTGTTTTCCAATGGGCCTGGCGATCCGGAGCATTTGCTTGCGTATTGCAGCGAATGGCGTAAAGCCGTGGAGCAGTACCCGACATTAGGCATCTGCTTGGGGCATCAAGTATTGGCGTTGATGTACGGCGGCAAGACAGAAAAGCTCGCATACGGTCACCGCGGTAGCAATCATCCGGTCAAAGATCTGATGACTGGGAAAGTATACATGAGTTCACAAAATCACGGGTACGTGGTCAAGGAAGAGTCTCTGGATAAACGTCAGTTAACGGTTTCCTATCGCAATGTCAATGACGGTTCAGTCGAAGGATTACGTCACGTTAGTCTGCCTGTTTTCAGTGTGCAGTTCCATCCAGAAGCACATCCGGGCCCTAGTGATACATCCCACATTTTCCACCAATTCTTGCAGTCGATGCGCGTAGTAGGAGCGAAGAGATATGCCTAAATTGCCACACATTCATAAAGTATTGGTCATCGGTTCTGGTCCGATCGTCATCGGGCAGGCAGCGGAATTTGATTATGCAGGTGCACAGGCTTGCCTTTCCCTAAAGGAGGCCGGCGTGCAGGTCGTGCTGGTGAATAACAATCCAGCTACGATCATGACAGATGAACAAGTAGCGGACAAAGTATATCTGGAGCCGCTCACGGTGGAATCCGTGACAGCTATTATCGCAAAAGAGCGTCCCGATGGCCTCTTGCCTACGTTAGGCGGCCAAACGGGACTTAATCTTGCTGTTTCGCTGGCAGAAGCGGGTGTGTTGGAAAAGTACAACGTCCAACTGTTGGGTACGCCGCTGGCTGCCATTCAAAACGGGGAAGACCGTGAGCTGTTCAAGCAATTGATGCAAAAAATCGGAGAGCCTGTTCCAGAGAGCGATACAGTCGAATCTGTAGAAGCAGCAATCGAGTTTGCGAACACTATAGGCTATCCCGTGATTGTCCGTCCTGCTTATACACTCGGAGGAGCAGGCGGCGGGATCGCAGGGGATGAATCGTCCTTGCGCAAAGTTGCAGCGGGTGGCATTGCAGCTAGCCCAATCGGTCAGGTATTGATTGAGCGCAGTGTAAAAGGCTGGAAAGAGATTGAATACGAGGTCATGCGGGACGCAAATGATACCTGCATCATCGTGTGCAATATGGAAAATTTGGACCCAGTAGGCATTCATACGGGAGACAGTATTGTTGTCGCGCCATCTCAGACGCTGACAGACCGCCAGTACCAAATGCTGCGCAGCGTATCAACGAAAGTGATTCGTTCGCTAGGGGTAGTAGGCGGTTGCAATATTCAATTTGCGCTTGATCCGAATTCCGATCGGTATGTGCTGATCGAAGTAAATCCTCGTGTAAGCCGTTCAAGTGCGTTGGCATCCAAAGCAACAGGTTATCCAATTGCGCGGATCGCCGCCAAGCTCGCACTAGGTTATGGACTGGATGAGGTACTCAATCCAATCACAGGCTATACGTACGCTAGTTTTGAACCAGCGTTGGACTACATCGTTGTCAAAATCCCGCGCTTCCCATTTGACAAATTCCCGCTGGCAGACCGCAAGCTGGGGACCCAAATGAAAGCGACTGGCGAGGTCATGTCGATCGCCCGCAATCTGGAAGCAGGACTTTTGAAGGCAGTTCGCTCCCTGGAACAGGGCTGCACACATTTGACTCGATCAGAGCTGGCCTCCTGGACACGTGATGAGCTTGCACATTCCTTGCAAGAAGCAACGGATATCAGACTGTTTGTTTTTGCCGAGGCGATCCGCAAAGGCTTTACAGAAAGTGAGCTGCACAGTCTGACTGGTGTCGATCCGTTTTTCTTGCGGAGCTTGCGTAAAATCGTGGATTTGGAAGTAGAGCTGTCTTGCCACGATCGGAAAACACTGACCCCTGAGCTGTTGTTGGAAGCAAAGCGTCGCGGGTTTGCCGATGAAACCATTGCTTCACTGGTAGGTGCTACACCTGCCGAAATCAAATCATTGCGTCAAGAATCGGACATTACGCCTACTTATAAAATCGTGGACACTTGTGCAGCAGAATTTGATGCCCAAACCCCTTACTACTATTCGGATTGGCAAGGAATAGATGAGGTCGAGTCACTGTCTGGCCGCAAAGTACTGGTACTTGGCTCAGGTCCCATTCGCATCGGTCAGGGTATCGAGTTTGACTACTGCTCCGTGCATGCAGCCAAAGCGCTTCAGGCAAGCGGTATTGCGGCTGTCGTTGTGAACAACAACCCAGAGACGGTCAGCACGGACTATGAAACAGCCGACCATCTTTATTTTGAACCGCTTCACGTAGAAGACGTGCTGCATATCGCAGAACGCGAACAGGTTGAGGGCGTCATGGTTCAGTTCGGCGGTCAAACCGCGATCAATCTGGCCGCCAAGCTGGAGCACGCGGGGCTGAAAGTAATGGGTACGTCACTTACAGCCATCGAACGTGCGGAGGACCGCGAGCTGTTCTATGCCATGCTGCGCAAGTTGGATATTCCGCATATCCCCGGTAAAGGAGTATCGACCTTGGAGGATGCGACCGTGATTGCGGAGGAAATCGGCTTCCCTGTTTTGATGCGACCTTCGTACGTCATCGGCGGGCAAGGTATGGTAGTCGTCCACAATATCGACGAGCTGCAAGCGACCATTCACGACTGGTTGAACCATCCGGACATGAGCATGTTTTTCCCACTCCTTGTGGATAAATACGTTCCAGGTAAGGAAGCAGAAGTAGATGCGATATGCGACGGACAATCTGTCATTATCCCAGGGATCTTCCAGCATGTGGAGAGAGCGGGCATCCACTCAGGCGACAGTGTAGCCTTGTTCCCAGCTCCTCAGCTGACGGATGACAGCAAGCAAAAAATCGCGAGCTATACAGAAGCAATCGCGAGAGAAATGGAAGCGGTCGGGTTAATCAATATCCAGTTCGTCATTGATAGCGAAACGGTTTATGTACTGGAGGTAAATCCTCGTGCTTCACGGACCGTACCGATTACGAGCAAAGTGACTGGCATCCCGATGGTTCAACTGGCAGTGCGCGCACAATTGGGTGAAAAGCTGTCAGAGATGGGCTACGGTACAGGGCTTTTGCCAGAGATTCCTTTTGCAGTCGTCAAGGCGCCAGTCTTCTCCACGATCAAGCTGAACGGCGTAGACCCGGTACTCGGTCCAGAGATGAAATCGACGGGAGAAGTTCTCGGCTTGGGGCATTCTTTCGAAGAGGCAGCAGGCAAAGCCTTTGCTTTCAAAGACAATTTGTACGGCGACTGGCAAAAAGGTCAGTTGGTTATGATTTCTCTGGCAGATGGAGATAAGCAGGACGGCGTAAGAGAGTCGATTGGAAAAATTCAAGCAGATGGTGCCAATCTGGCAGCGACTCCGGGAACGGCCAAGTGGCTTGCAGCCGAAGGAATTGTCGTGAAGCATGTCGTGGCAGATGAAACGGCGTGGATCGAGCTATTGCAAAAGGAAGAAGCGGCCTTCGCACTTGTTACTGCAACGAAAGGCAATCGTCAGGGCCGGACAGGATTTGCTCTGCGAAGCCGTATGGTACAACAGGGTGTGCCGTTGTTCTCCGCTGTCGATACGTTCGAGTTATACGTGAAGTCTATTATGAAGAAAAGAGGTGGCTCGCATGCAGCCAGTGAAGATATTGGAACACTTTCAAAACTTGCCGTTACAAAAGCATAAAGGAAAAGATTTCTTACGCGTCGATGAATTCAACGGGGAAGAATTGATGGAGCTGCTCCATCTGTCTGCTCACGTCAAGCAATTGCAAAAGCTGGGACAGCCATTCCAGCCTTTGCAAGGCAAGACGTTGGGGATGATCTTTGACAAGGCTTCGACCCGTACGCGCGTCTCCTTTGAAGTAGGGATGCATCAGTTGGGTGGCCTAGGGATGTTCATGAGCGGAAAAGAGCTACAGCTCGGACGCGGGGAGCCGATCAGCGACACCGCAAAAGTTCTCTCCCGGTACGTGGATGCCATCATGATTCGCACCTTTTCCCACTCTTATGTAGAAGAGCTTGCTGAGCACGCCTCGATCCCCATTATCAATGGCTTGACCGATCTGTACCATCCTTGTCAGGCATTGGCTGATCTGCTGACGATCTGGGAGCATAAAGGCAAGCTGAAAGGAGTCAAGCTCGCCTATGTAGGAGACGGCAACAACGTGGCGAACTCACTGGTGCTGGGCGCAGCCCTGCTAGGCTTGGATGTGCGGGTGGCGACTCCGGCAGGCTACGAAATGGATGCAACAATTGTCGCAAAAGCTACAGAATATGCGAAACAAAGCGGTGGAAAAATGATGGTGACCACCGATCCGATAGCGGCTGTCATGGGGGCAGATGCTGTATACACGGACGTTTGGACTAGTATGGGTTTTGAAGAAGAAAATGAGGTGCGATTGAAAGCATTTGCCGACTATCAAGTGAACGAAAAGTTGGTAGCAGCGGCAAATCGTGATTATCTCTTCTTGCATTGCTTACCAGCACATCGTGGGGAAGAAGTGACAACAGGGGTTATCGACGGATCACGCTCTGTCATTTTCGATCAGGCTGAAAATAGATTGCACGCACAAAAGGCGATATTGGCGGCGCTGGTGTGAACATAGTTCTAGTTAAATAGAACTATCTGTAATTAAATCGAATAGACTATGAATCTATGATTGCCGAATTTTGTCACTTATGTGTAAAATAAAGGTAAGAAAGAAGCAAAGAAGTACGGACTGTATCTGGTCGCTTGGTCCGTATGGAGCCAGTAGCGAATCCAACCTTTTCCGTAATGGAAAAGGAAAGAAGAGCAGGGGTTGTACTTGGTCGCTTGGCCTCTGCATCACGGACAGTAGCGAAGCCAGCTTTCTCCACTATGCCTGAAGGGGGGAAAAGAAAATGAAAAAATGGTTCGCGGCAATTATGATGGTGGTAGCAATCGTAGCAGCTACTTCTGCAAACTTCCATATTGGATAATAAGCGTATTGGAGAAACAAACACCGCTTGGCTGAGTGGTGTTTTTTCTTCAAGCTTGGAGGAAACAACATGCTATTGGATGTAATTGCCCTATCTTTTCTCGTAGCATTGCTGCGAGGGGGAAGAATCAAGGATTTTCCTAAATTCAATCAAATAAAACTTCTTGTCGTTACCATACTGCTCCAAGCTTGTGCGGTCTTATTCCCTGCGATCGGTGGCATTTTCATATCGATCGCGTATGTGTTTATTTTGGCTTTCCTCGTTTTTAATCGAGAATTTGAGGATATGCGGATATTTTTAATCGGCTGGTTTCTGAATGCGATTGCAATTTGGTCTAACAATGGAAAAATGCCAATTGATTTAGTTCAAGCAGCAAAGCTTCCTTATGATTTAGAGCCGGTTATAAACGGAACGAATTTCAAGCATAGTGTATTGACGGAAAGTTCAAATTTTCCGTTTTTGACGGATGTCATCTACATGCCATCTATCATTCCTCGGATTATTAGCATCGGCGATATTTTTATTATGCTAGGCGCCTTTTTACTTGTTCAGCGATTGATGAATAAACCCATTTCATTACTACAACTTCGCGAAGGTAAAAGTTATGCGACAAAAAACTGATTATGCAAATTGGATAAAGGGGATTGTTGTACAGGTTGGATTTGTCATTGCAGCAATCTATATTTTTTACACATCTTCATCTGAATGGGCAGTTCGTGAGCATTGGGGGGTATTATCTACCTATACTCTCCTGACCATTTTCTCCTGTTTTGCTCCCGTACGTATATCGAATACGATTTTAACAGTGAACAATGCTGTAATCTTTTCGGGTATCTTGTTGTACGGCGTATGGGTCGGAGTATGGGCTGCAGTTATTGAATCTTTAATCATTGCTTTCCTGGTAAGGTTTAATCCGCTAAAAGCTATCATTAATATTGGGCAATTGTTAATGACGATATGGACAGTAGCGTTTTTGAAGGATTGGATCGAGGGCTTCGGAACCGTTTCTCCTATTATTAGCGATTTGATTTTGGCTGTGGTTTATTGGTTTGTGAACCTGATTTTATGTGGATTGGGTATCTCCTATTTTCATCAAATGACCTGGGCGCGAACCGTAAAGATGATGGCAAAAGGATTTACCTCGACTTACTTGCTGCTTTTAATTTTAGCCGGAGTAGGTTCCCGCTTAGTAGAGTCATATGGCCCGCTACCACTAATTCCTATGATGATTGCGTTTATTACGATCAGTTACGTATTTCATCATTACTATGACAACCTCCAAAGGCTTCAGCAAAAAGTAGAAGAGGTCAAATCATTCAATCACAACTTCTTAACGACGATGGCTGCTTCCATTGACGCACGAGATCGCTACACAAGTGGACATTCTCAGCGGGTAGCTTACTGGGGAAGAGAAATTGCGAGAGATATTGGTTTGTCCGAACGCAAAGTGGAGGATGTTTATATCGGGGGAATCCTGCACGACATTGGAAAAATCGGCATTGAAGACGAAATTCTCAATAAAAAAGGAAAGCTGACCCCGGAAGAGTACGACAAGATCAAGCAGCACACAGTCATTGGCTACGAAATTATTTTGCAAGCAGGGATGTTCAACGAATTGCTTCCTGCGATCCGCTCCCATCATGAGCGAATAGACGGAAGGGGATACCCGGATGGTTTAGCTGGGGATGAGATTCCGTTGATGGCGAGAATTTTAGCCATTTCAGACGCTTTCGATGCGATGGTTGCGGACAGGCCTTATCGAAAAGGTTTGCCTGTGGAGGAAGCGCTTCAAGAAATCAGACGGGGCTCTGGTACCCAATTTGATCCGATATTGGCGGAGCATTTTATCAGAATCGTTCAGCGACTGCCGTACGAAGAGTTGCAAAGCATTATCGGAATAGAGTCCATCCCACAAAAACAGTTACAGGAGGCAATCAGATGAGCTGCCCCTTGTAACTGTTTTTATTCGTTTACGACCATATGCGGACGATCTCTCTGGTTTCTAAATGGCAGGTAAGCTTGAATACATCCGGATTGCTTAATTTCTCCCAATCGTGAAAGCCAAAACGGTCATCCATTGATTTCATGAGCAAGGCCAGCAGGCATCCGTGGCTAACAAGCACGATTTCTTTGTGCGCATCTGCCAAAATCTCAGTGAGCAACGAATTTGCACGGTTGATAGCAGTGAGACTGGATTCGCCCCCTTCGAATTCAAGAGTCAGGTCATCGAACGTATCGCGCAGTCGCTCGAACCAATCTTCACGTGCCACTCCGCTAAGGACACGCTCGACCAAACGCGTGTCTTCTTCAACCACGATTCCGCGCTCCTGTGCAAGAGGCTGGATGGTAGCAATCGCCCGATGATATGGACTCGAAATGATTCGATCGATGGGGGAATCTGCGAAGAAAGTGGCAAGCTCCCGGGCTTGTACTTCTCCCTTTTCCGTGAGCAGAGCTTCGGGTTCTTGGCCAGCAGCCTGACAATGACGTACCAAATAAATTGTTTTCATAATCCCTCCAACAGACTTCTCCTATGTAATTCTTCCTTTCACTCATTCTCTACATTGGATTCGTTTTCCTTTCAATCGCGCAACGTTTATGCATAAACAGACAATGAGTATGCATAAAAACAAGATACTCTTTATGCGAGAAATGTATAATTTCTTTGCATTCCTGTTTTTGTCTGCGAATTCACAAGAAATATACAATAAAAATAGTTGTATTTTTATTAGTTCGTTTGTATAATTACTCGCATGAGAGAAACTTCGAAACGGGGAGAGAGAATGATGGCAAAAGAAAAAATTGTGTTGGCCTATTCAGGCGGTTTAGATACATCGGTAGCAATTAAATGGCTGCAAGATACGTATAACTACGATGTCATTGCAGTTGCATTGGATGTGGGGGAAGGGAAAGACCTCGATTTCGTACAGAAAAAAGCATTGCAGGTAGGGGCATTGAAATCAATCGTAGTCGATGCAAAAGATGCATTCGCAGAAGAATTCGTATTGCCAGCTTTGAAGGCAAACGCCATGTACGAAGGGAAGTATCCGCTGGTGTCTGCACTGTCGCGTTACCTGATTTCGCGCGTGCTGGTTGAAATCGCGGAAAAAGAAGGCGCGGTAGCTGTCGCACACGGTTGCACAGGAAAAGGAAACGACCAGGTACGTTTCGATGTTTCCTTTACAGCGCTGAACCCGGATATCAAAATCGTGGCGCCGGTTCGGGAATGGGGCTGGACGCGTGACGAAGAGATTGAATATGCGAAAAAGAACAATATCCCGATCCCAATCGATCTGGACAATCCATACAGCATTGACCAAAACTTGTGGGGCAGAAGCTGCGAGTGCGGTGTTCTGGAAGATCCATGGGCTGCTCCTCCAGAAGGTGCATACGATCTGACGAAGTCAATCACGGATGCACCAGACGAGGCAGAAGAAATCGAAATCGCCTTCGTGCAAGGGAAGCCAACTGCATTGAACGGCGAAGAGCTCCCGCTGGCTGAGCTGATTCTCAAGCTGAACAAAATCGCTGGAAACCATGGTGTAGGTCGTATCGACCATGTGGAAAACCGTTTGGTGGGCATCAAATCTCGCGAAGTTTACGAGACACCGGCTGCAACTACTTTGATTTTGGCTCACCGTGAGCTGGAATTCTTGACGCAACCACGTGAGGTCGCCCAGTTCAAACCGATTGTCGAGCAAAAACTGGCGCAAGTGATTTACGAGGGTCTCTGGTTTTCGCCGATTCGCAATGCTGTCCAGGCATTCATTGAAGAAACGCAAAAACACGTAACGGGTGTCGTACGTGTGAAGCTGCACAAAGGCCATGCGATCATTGTAGGCCGCACCTCTGCATCGTCTCTCTACAGCCATGAGCTGGCGACTTACAATGCAGGTGACCAATTCGACCACAAAGCAGCACTCGGTTTTATCAAGCTGTGGGGTCTGCCAACAAAGGTATACGCACAGGTAAACGAGGGTGTACTGCACGAGAATAAAAACACGGCCATTAAGATTTTGGATGAAAAGGATGCGATCAAGCAATGAAACTCTGGGGAGGACGCTTCACGAAGCCGACGAATCAACTCGTAGAAGAGTATACTGCTTCTATTTCTTTCGACCAGAAAATGTGGCGACAGGACATCGTCGGAAGCCTGGCTCATGTTGCCATGTTGGGCAAGTGCGGCATCCTGCCGATGGAGGAAGTAAGACAGATCATCGCTGGCTTGAAAAAGGTAAAAGAGAAAATTGAGCGCGGGCAAGCTGAGTTTCTCGTTGCGCACGAAGATGTGCATATGAATATTGAAAAGATGCTGATTGAAGAGATCGGTCCGGTGGGGGGCAAACTCCACACCGGCCGCAGCCGCAATGATCAGGTTGCATTAGATATGCATCTGTACCTCAGAGAAAAGCTGATGGAGATTATCCAATTGGCGATGTATTTGCAAGAGGCATTGCTCGAGCAAGCGAGCCAGCATCTCGATACCGTCATGCCAGGCTATACACATTTGCAGCGTGCGCAACCAGTATTGTTTGGCTATCACCTGATGGCGTATGTGTCCATGCTGCAACGCGATATCGAACGGATGACCGAGACGTGGAAGCGTGTGAATGTGCTGCCGCTTGGAGCAGGTGCCCTCGCAGGTACGACATTCCCGATTGACCGCACGTTTGTAGCGGAATTGCTACAATTTGATGGTATCTATCAAAACAGCATGGATGCAGTGAGTGATCGTGATTTCATCGTCGAATTTTTGGCTGATGCTTCTTTGGTCATGACCCATCTCTCCCGTCTGTGCGAAGAACTCGTCATCTGGAGCAGTCAGGAATTCTCTTTTGTGGAGCTAGACGATGCATTTTGCACGGGGTCCAGTATCATGCCGCAAAAGAAAAATCCTGATGTAGCAGAGCTGGTTCGCGGAAAAACAGGGCGTGTTTACGGCAATCTATTTGGATTGTTGACCGTATTGAAAGGTTTGCCGCTGGCTTACAACAAGGACATGCAAGAAGATAAAGAAGGCATGTTCGATACGGTAACTACCATTCATGGTGCGCTAGCGTTGCTCACGCCGATGATTAAGACGATGCAAGTCAAAGCAGATCGCATGCGTCAAGCAGTTACCAACGATTTTTCCAATGCGACAGACTTGGCAGATTATTTGGTTCGCAAAGACATGCCGTTCCGTCAGGCGCATGAAGTCGTAGGGAGAACCGTCTTGTACTGCATCGAGCAGCAAAAGTATCTTCTCGATCTGACCTTGGAAGAATTCCAGAGCTTCTCAGAGGCTATTGGGGCAGATGTGTATGACGCTCTCGCTGTTGAGACAGTTGTCAATGCACGCAACGTGCTGGGTGGGACCGCTCGTAATCAGGTAGAAGTACAAATCGATTGGTACCGCAAGCAACTGGTAGAAACACATGCTTGGGTGAACAAAAACAGTCAAAAGGTCATGATTGAATCCCTGATCGATGTCGGTTCACCTGCATAAAAGCGTACTTGTAGGTAAAGCAAAAACCCCAGAGCTTTGGGGTTTTTTGCGTTCTATCCTTATCTACCGACTATTTTCGAATCAAAGCCTAATGCAGTTGCGTACGCAAGAGGCAACTCCATGCGGGCTGTCTTTAAAGGATCGACGACCTGACAGATACGCAAATCTCCCGCAGCGGAGAGCAAGAAGGTGGCTTCGGCTTTTTCTACTCCCAGCTCTTCGTGTAGAAATTGTACCATGTTGATTACCGCTCGATCCGCTGCCTTGTCCAGCTCTTTTTCCGACGCAATCGTGATCAGGTGCTCTTGGTTGACTGCCATCGGTAGCGGCCACTGTTTTCCTTTTATCACATCGAGCTTTACGGTTACTTCCCCAGCAATTTCCACGCCACATACAGCTACTTCACCGTCAGCCATTGCAGCATGAAGGTCACCCAGGGCAAATAATGCGCCGGGAACATTTACGGGTAAAAGCAATGTAGTACCTTCGCGCATTTGCTTGCAGTCCATGTTGCCGCCGTGATCGCCTGGCGTACCGCATGAAATGGCTTCTTTGGCAGGAGCTGTTCCAATTACGCCAATCATGGGATTGAGTGGAACCTGAAGCTTGTCTGACAATACAGCTTGTCCATCTTGTATCGGAATCATTTTGATTACATTTTTTTGTAGGTCGAATCCCATTACACCCAGTTCTGGTCCAGTAACCATTACGCCTTTATTTTTAATCTCAATTTTCTGAATATGAACAACCAAAATATCGCCTGGTTCTGTTCCTACTATATAAATAGGTCCTGAAGCGGGGTTGATCCGATTCCAATCAAGCTCTTGAAACACGGTGTCAGCTGATTGGATTTGGTCCTCGAAGCAATCGCAGGTTTCAACCGTTACGATACTGCCTGCTTCTACCTTCAAGACCGGCTGATTCTCAGGAGACATGGCATAAATCACGTCCTGCTTTTTTACTCTGTACATAGTTGCAGTCCTCCAGTCCATTTCGAAATTTACATATATTTCTTTATCATAGCATGAAATGCCTATGTGTTTAGCGCCGATTCATGGAGGAAATAATTGTACAAAGGAATCGAAGGCCTAAAGAGAGCAGGGAGCAATCATGCAAGAGAGCTACAAGATCAGTCCCCGTCAACTATTGATGCTCGTCACCCTTGTTACCATTGGGGACTCCGTTCTCGTCCTGCCTGGCATGACGGCTGCACTCGCGAAACAGGATGCGTGGATATCCGTCCTGATCGGGCTTGTGGTGGGACTGCTCAATATTGTCTTACTCATAGCTGTGGGGAAGCTTTATCGGAATCAAAGCTTTTTCACCTTTGTGGATCAAACCGTTGGGAGAGTATTAGGAACGATCATTACACTCTCGTTTATTAGCTATACGCTATTTTCAGCAGGGGCGCATGTGATGGAAATTGGCGACTTTGTTGGCACGCATCTATTAGTCTCGACTCCAAGATTCGCGATACAGCTGTTGTTTATCATTGTGATTATGTTTGGGGTGAGTTTGGGACTGCAAACAGTCGCAGAATCGGCAGAAATCTATTTTGTCTGGTTCTTTTTCTTTTTTGTTTTACTCATGATTACTCTGCTGCCACAGGCGGAAATATCGAGAATTTCACCTGTTTTTGAAAATGGGTGGAAGCCTATTTTGCAGGGATCTACAGCGGCAATTGCCTTTCCTTATTCAGAGCTGGTCATTTTTATGGCGGTTCTTCCGTTTGTCTCGCCCATCCAAAAAAGGATGAGATCGTTTTTCTTGGGGACATTGCTTGGGGGAATTGTGCTGTTCATCATCATGCTGATGTGCATCCTTGTTTTGGGGGCAGATCAGACTGCGCGGCATTTTTATCCGACCTATGTTCTCATCAAACAGCTCAAACTCGGGGATTTCATTCAGCGGCTAGAAGCGATTATCGCGGTGATCTGGTTTATCGCAGTGAGCGTCAAAATTACGCTGTATTGCCTGTTTTTTCATTTGGGAATCCGTCACGTTTTTCGAATCGACAACTTAAAGGTTCTAATCTTTCCGTACATCATTTTGCTCATGGTGATGTCCACGATTTTCTCACCCAATATGGTCGTCTTTGGCGACATCATTTCGAAGTACTGGCCATTCTATGATTTTACTTATAGCTTCGGTGTACCGTTGGTGCTGTTATGCGGATATCTTATTCGTAAAAAATGGCTGAATCAAAATTGACGATCAAAGTAACAAACGCCGTACTCCCATTTCTGGAAGGCGGCGTTTGTTTGTGTTTACAAAGACATGCGAAGAATCTGTGCCACATCGTCACTCGTCAACGTTTTAAACTGACCAATCGGGCCAAACGGAGTGGCTTTTTCGGCCATCAGTTGCAAGTGCTCGTCGGTGATGTCATAATCAGCCAAGCGGGTCGGGGCACCGATACGGGCAAAGAAAGCTTCTGTAGCGGCAATCCCTTCCAAGGCGATCTCATCATCTGTCTTGCCGGAAGGATCGACATTCCATACCTTTGTTGCGAAGCGCACGAAGCGAGCGACGTTATCACGGTACACATAGCGCATCCATTTCGGGAAGATGATCGCCAGACCGCCACCGTGCGGGATGTCGTAAACAGCACTGACAGCATGCTCAATGGAGTGAGTTGCCCAGTCTGTTGTGACGCCAACCGGGAGAGTGCCGTTCAATGCCATTGTTCCGCAGTACAGGATGTTGGCGCGAGCATCGTAGTCTTCCGGATTGGTGAGGACGCGTTCTGCATTTTCGATGACGGTTTTCATGATTGACTCAGCAAAACGTGTTTGCAGTGGAATTTCGGTTGTATGCGTGAAATACTGCTCGAATACATGGGACAAAATGTCGCTGATTCCGTAGATCGTTTGGTCGCGAGGTACGCTAAACGTATGCGCAGGATCCAGAATCGAAAACGCTGGAAACGTCGTGCCAGCTCCATGCTTTTCTTGTGTCTCCCAGTTGGTGACGACACTTCCCCGGTTCATTTCGGAACCAGTAGCAGCAAGTGTCAGTACGGTACCGAGGGGCAGAGCCTCTTGTGCGACCGCTTTACGCGTATAAAAATCCCAGACATCTCCCTCGTAAGGCACACCAATCGCGACTGCTTTGGCCGCGTCGATTACACTGCCTCCACCAACAGCGAGTATCCAATTAACGCCTTCTTGGCGGCATAGCTCAATTCCTTTGTTCACGGTACTCAGACGTGGATTTGGCTCCACTCCTGCCAATTCATGCACGCGGCAGCCCGCAGACTGGAGGAGAGAAATTACTTTGTCGTAGAGTCCAGTTCGTTTTAAACTGCCACCACCATATACCAAAAGAACAGTGGGACCTAGCTGTCTTGCTTTTTCCTCGAGCTGGGCCAATTGACCCCGTCCAAAAATCAGCTGAGTCGGGTTATGGTAAACAAAATTTTCCACGTTATATCCAGCTCCTTTTTACATGAATAACCTCTTGTCACACTCATTGTAGCCAACTGTTTTCCATGATGCTAGGCGGGAATGTGCAATCTTATTTTCTCCCTAATTCGTGACAGTTGTTAACAATCGAAGCTGTTTCGACAAGAAATGAGAGATTTAGTGGATACCATCCTTGAATCGTGGTGGTATAATGGATAAGATGGGAAATCCCGCTGTTTTTCAACAAGGTATGGCAGCGGTTGCTAGTGGGTAGAGGGGTTTTGTCGATTTTACCGTTAACAAAAAATCAGGATCAAGATACATAAAGAAGGATCTGACGAAGTAGGATGTGATTTGCTTGATCGAAATGTTCGATGTGTGGAAAACATACCCGAATGGTACGAATGCTTTGAAAGGTATCAACATTCGAATCGAAAAGGGTGAATTTGTGTACGTAGTAGGCCCCAGTGGAGCGGGTAAATCTACGTTTATCAAATTGATGTACCGTGAAGAGAAGCCGACGAAAGGACAAATCTTTTTGGGTGGCTTCAATGTCAGCAGAATTAAAGAGCGTCAAATTCCATTAGTCCGCCGCAGTATCGGTGTTGTATTCCAAGACTTCAAGCTGCTGCCGACATTGACTGTTTTCGAAAACGTCGCATTTGCGATGGAAGTAATCGAGAGTAATCCCAAACAAATCAAGCCGCGTGTGATGGATGTTTTGGGACTGGTAAAGCTCAAGCATAAAGCAAAAATGTTGCCGAGCGAGTTGTCCGGTGGTGAGCAGCAACGTGTTGCTTTAGCGCGTGCACTGGTGAATAGTCCGGGAATTATTATCGCGGACGAACCAACGGGGAACTTGGACCCAGAGACCTCATGGGAAATCATGAAGCTGTTTGAAGAAATCAATCAGCGAGGAACGACTGTCGTCATGGCGACACACAACAGGGAAATTGTAAACACCATGAGAAAACGGGTGGTTGCGATCGAAGCAGGCCAAATCGCCCGTGATGAGCAGAGAGGGGAATACGGTTATGAAGATTAGGACGCTGGGGCGCCATGTCCGTGAAGGGGTCAAAAACCTCGGGCGGAACGGCTGGATGTCGTTCGCTTCTATTAGTGCCGTGACCATTACCCTCTTTATTTTGGGAGTTTTTCTTGTGTTGGCGATGAACGTCAATTACTTTGCACAATCCGTCGAAAAACAAGTGGAAATTCGCGTTTTCATGGACTTGCTGGCGACAAAAGAAAACATCACGCAGGTTGAGAACAACATCAAGAAACTTCCGCAAGTGGAATCCGTTTCATTTATACCGAAAGACGAGGGTCTGAAGCAGTTTAAAGAGAGCCTTGGTGAAAAAGCATACTTATTTGAAGGCTTGGAGGAGAGCAATCCTCTGCCGGATGCGTTTACCGTAAAAACGAAGCAACCACAAGACACTGCTGCTGTTGCCGCTCAAATTAAAAATCTCCAGTATGTCAAAAGCCTAACCTATGGGGAAGGCACTGTGGATAAGCTGTTTTCCTTGACAGGAGCAGTTCGTAATGTCGGGATTGCCTTTATTATTGGACTTGGCTTTACAGCGATGTTCTTGATTGCCAACACGATTAAGCTGACGATTGTGGCACGTCGCAGAGAGATTGAAATCATGAAGTTGGTTGGGGCCACGAACTGGTTTATCCGTTGGCCATTCTTTGTGGAAGGGCTGTTGATGGGTGTGGCAGGGGCATTGATTCCTACCATTATGTTAATGGTTGGATATTACTACCTTCTGGATGCCATTCACTCCAGCTTTGAAGCTTCCCAACTGTTTAAACTGTTGCCGCTATTCCCGCTCGTGTATCAAGTGGCGCTGGCTTTGCTAGCGATTGGCGCATTCATCGGGATATGGGGAAGTTTGGTGTCCGTACGTCGCTTCTTGCGAGTTTAATAATTTGAAGAGCGTGGGAGGAGTATCATGAGAAAGAGAATCCTGCTAGCACTCGTAATCACTGGGCTTGTGGTCGGTACTGTGCTCCCGACAAATGTGAGCTTGGCAGCGCCTAGTAAGGCTTCTTTGGACAAGATTAATCGAGAGCTAAAAGACATCCAAAAGAAGAAGAAAAGCCAGCAGCAGCAATTGAAGAAGACCGAAGAACAGATCAATGTCGTGCAAAAAGAGAAAAAAGGCTTGGAGACGCAATTGATGCAAATTGATTTGCGTCGCAACGATACACAGAAAAAGCTGGACAAGCTTGAGCAGCAAATGGATGATACCAAGGAAAAAGCAGCAAATGCTCAGGATCAGTTGGATGAAGCAAAAGACCGCGTAGCCAAAAGGGATGCCTTACTCAGAACGCGTGTGACTTCCATGTATGAACGCGGTACGATCTCTTATTTGGATGTACTTCTCGGTTCCTCTGACTTTGGGGACTTTTTGACGCGTATGCAGGCCTTGCAGCTTATTTTGGAGCAGGACACGCGTATTTTAGAGGATAACATTCGCGATAAGGAAACCATCGAGACCAAAAAGAAAGAAATTGATCATCAACTGACTGTGTACGCTGGGATGTTTGATGAGGCTGAGGATCTCAAAGTCGAATTGGACAAGCAGTACAAGCAAAGTCTAGTGGTCAAGGCAGCACTGGATAAGAAAGAATCTGCTCTGGAAGTGGATTTGGAGCAATATGGTCAGGAGCTTTTGGCTATAACCAAACAGGAATCAGCCAAATACGCGGAACGAGTACGTGCGATGAGCGCCTCTAGTACAGGCTACAAGGGTGGAAAGTTTGCCTTGCCAGTCGCAAGTGGACAATTCCGCTTCACTTCGGGCTTCGGAATGCGGAGTGATCCGTTTACAGGCCGCTCAGCTGGGCATAATGGTTTAGATATGGCAGCACGGAAAGGAACGCCAATTATGGCAGCGGCTGACGGAGTCGTTCTCTTTGCAGGATACAATGGCGGCTACGGGAATACAGTAATGATCAAGCATAATGCGGAATATACCACTTTGTACGGTCATATTCGTGAGGGTGGGATCAAGGTTTCTGTTGGGCAATCCGTATCGAGAGGTCAAAAGATCGCAGAGGTAGGATCAACAGGTCGCTCAACCGGGAATCACGTGCACTTTACCGTCTATAAAAATGACGTAGCAGTCAACCCAATGCCGTATTTGAAGTAGACCTCGTGCGACCAGACAAATATTGTTAACGGAACATGCATAAACTAGCAGCATATCTTTTTCCGGTAGCACAAAGGATGGTGACGTAACAGTGAGATGGAAAGGACGTACCGTAATCGCGCTTGTACTCATCTCGATGGTAGCCAGCAGTTTTATTACGATGGCGATCATGAAGACATCGGCTAGCGCCAGTTCAAGTCAAGGTGGGGCTTTAACAGCATCCAGCATGGCGCTGTTTTCTGGGAGCGGAGATTATCCGAAAGAGTTCCAGAAGTTGTACGAGGCGTTTTCCACGATCAAGAAAGATTACATCCAAAATGTCACCAATGAGCAATTAGTAGAAGGTGCAATTGGCGGAATGGTCGGGTCGCTCGAAGATCCGTACAGTGATTACATGGACCCTCGTTCTGCTGAGGAGTTCACATCTACCCTACACTCGACTTTCCAAGGGATCGGGACAGAAGTAACGATGCAAAATGGTCGGGTAACGGTTGTTTCGCCATTCAAAAACTCTCCAGCGGAGCGTGCAGGGCTGCGACCAAACGACCAAATTTTGAGTGTAAATGATGAATCTCTTGAAGGATTGGACCTGCATCAGGCAGTGACGAAGATTCGCGGGCCTAAAGGGACAAAGGCGGTTCTCAAAGTAGTGAGAGCCGGAGTGCCAGAGCCTCTTACCATCGTGTGTGTGCGGGATGATATTCCGATTGAGACGGTAAACAGTCAGATACTCGAGAAGAACGGTGTTAAAGTAGGCGTAATCAACATTACCCAATTCTCTACAGACACAGCAAAGCACTTCAAAGAACAGCTGGCTGCTCTCGAGCAGAAGGGGATTGGCGGTTTGGTAATTGACGTTCGAGGCAATCCGGGCGGGTATTTGCTGGCTGTGAAAGAAATCGGAGAAATCCTCGTACCGAATAAAGGCAAGATCGTGCAAATCGAGTATGGAAATGGCGGACAGCAAAAAGAAGAATATTTCTCGACAACAGAAGCTGCTAAGTCTTATCCAATCTCGGTACTGATTAATGGCGGAAGCGCCAGTGCTTCGGAGATTCTGGCAGGTGCCATGCGGGATAGCGGCAACTACAAGCTGGTCGGTGAGAAGACCTTTGGTAAGGGAACCGTTCAGAGTACAATGGAAATGAACGACAAGAGCCAATTGAAGCTGACGATTGCCAAGTGGGTCACGCCGAAGGGCGAATGGGTCCATAAAAAAGGCATTACGCCAGATTTTGCAGTCAAGCAACCTGACTATTTCAACGCAACTCTGTTGCCAGCAGATAAAGTATTGCAGCGCGACATGGCTGGTACTGACGTGAAAAACCTGCAGCTCATCCTGAAAGGCTTGAATCTGTCCCCAGGACGCGAAGATGGCTATTTTGATGAAAAGACAGAGGAAGCAATCAAGCAGTTCCAAACCTCCAGCAAGCTTGAGGTAACTGGTAAAGTAGACGCGAAGACACGCTCTTCGCTGGAAGAAAGTCTCCGTAAAACGATGACGAAGCCAGAAAATGACCTGCAATTGCAAAAAGCTCTGGATGTAGTTACGGGCAAGTAATGAATAATCAAGAAAATGGAAGCAGGTAATTCCCTGCTTTCCGTAGAAATGATAACCACGGCAAATCAAATGCCGTGGTTTTTCTTTCTTTTAGTTGAGGTGAGGCAATTGGCGATACAGGCAGATATGCTTACCATTGCATATGGCTTTGCCGCATTTTTTATCAATCCTGTTTTCTATCTCTTTCTGGTTTTTATTTATTTGCATTATCGCAGACAGATGAACCTGGAAAGACAGCTTTTTTCTGCACGCATTCAGTCACCCTTGCTCTCGACGATACGGGCAGTAGGGATGGGCTTGGTGGGAGGCTTGCTTATTTCTCTTCTTAGCGCAGGACTCGGCGTGGTCGTGCAAGCACAGGATTTGTGGATACTATGGGGATTGGCGCTCATCTTGGCGCTGATTCGTTTACGGTTTCTCTGTTTCGCATATGCTGCAGGGATTTTGGCGATTTTACACGCGATCACACAGGTCATTCCACCGGTTACGGATGTTCCTGGATTGAGCTATGTCTGGGAAATGATACGTCAGGCGAAACCTTTGCCGTTGCTTGCGTTAGTTGCGGTCATGCATCTGATTGAAGCGATGCTCGTACGCTGGAATGGTGGGCGGGACGCTTCTCCGCTTTTCGTGGAAGGGCAGCGTGGTCGGATCGTCGGTGCCTATTTGCTTCATTCTTTTTGGCTGACGCCAGCCGTGCTGTTCGTACAGCTGGAGCCAGGTGCTATCAGTGGTGCATTGTATCCGGGGTGGCCGTTCTTTTCGCCGGAAGCCGCTTCATTCGGACTGATGCTTTTGCCGACGGTGACCGGGTTCTCCGATATGACGCAAACGATGACACCTTATAGAAAAGCAACGCAGGTTGCGAAAAATTTGACACTGTATGCGATTGGTTTGTTGGGGTTATGTGCTCTGGCTGTATGGTTTTATCCGTTGATCTTGCTGGCCGCGATCTTCGCACTATTCGGTCATGAGGCGTTGTTTTTCTGGAGTCAGTATCAAGAAAGAAAGCGTTCGCCTTATTTCATCCAGTCTTCACGTGGTGTAAAAGTAATGGGTGTCATTCCAGGGACGAGAGCAGAGGAAATCGGCATCACGCCCGGTGAAATTATCGTGAAAGTAAATGGCATTTCGGTGCGGGAAAAAGAAGATTTGTATCCAGCACTACAAGCCAATCCTGCCTTTTGCAAAATGGAAGTACTCACGCGTGAAGGCGAGCTGAAGTTCGTACAGTGTGCAGTCTATGCGGGTAATCATCACCAGCTGGGGATCATTGTGGTTCCGGATGCAAATACCCGTGCATTTGTTGATTTGAAACGCGCCAGTGTAGTTGAGCTGATCAAGCAAAAGCTGGAGAAGCTGAATGTAGGAGCATAAGGATAGTTGGGGAGAAGGTATGCAGTCAAAAATGCATACCTTCTTTTTTTCTTGAAAAGCTTGTCCATTCGGAAACTTACTGGTGGCAGTTGCGTCTCAATGTAGGAGGAAAAAAGAGGGAGTGGGTTCGGTGTTCAAAGTGAAAAGAACAGTCTCGTGGTTTTTGTCGGGTACATTAGCTGCAGCCACAATTTTTGCCTCCCCCTTATCAGGAGTAGGCGCAACGAGTCCTGTGACCGTAGCGCAGGCTCAATCGGTTGTGGCTGTCCCGATGCACGTGACAAAAGGTGTCCAAAAGCTAGTCAAGCTTTTACCGGAGCTGTCTTCACGCTATGTCGTTTACGGTGGCGATGTGGATGGACCTGGTGTTAGCGGGGTGGTGGTCACGTTTGCACAGTCTGCTGCTGAGGCCGAATCGTCCATGGATGATGCGATTTTCGACGGACAGACAGGGGAGTTGCTCAGACTGAAACTTACTCCGAAAATAGCAACAAAGCCTGCCTACCCGACTGAGCAGCAGGCCAAAACACGTGCGCTGGCTTTTGTCGCTGGTTTGCAGGGAACAGGTACAGGTAACGCCTATCAAGCGAGAGAGGTATATAAAAATAAGGACCTGTTGACGGTTCGACTGGTGCGAGTCCTGAATAATGTTGTACTCGATGACGATTATGATTGTCTCGTCAGTTTTGATGCATCGGGAAGAATTGTTTGGTTTTCCACTTTTGATGGCAGGCTATACGAAAAAGTAAGTCCCGCTTCACTCCCATCTCCACAGCGCGTCATCTCTTCCGAACAAGCTGTACGAAAATGGCAAGAAAGCCGTCCATTGGAACTTGTTTATTTATTGCCCATTCATAAGCAAAGCGATCAGGTAGAAGCAAAGCTTGCTTATGTCCTGAAAAATGGAATTATAACGCAGCGACATACAGGTAGTGCATTAGATGCCTTTAGTGGCAAACGATTAGTAACAAAGAATACCCGAGGGACAACCAATCCGCCTCAGACCATCAATGTGACAGGAACAGGTGAGAAGTGGGTAGCGCAAACAGAGTCGCAAGCGCGTGATTTGTTACGCATGTTGTTTCGAATCGAAACAGAAAAGCTGCCGCTATCCATCTACGAGGCGAGTTACGATGATGGTCCAGCCCTTCGTTATTTCATATGGGGAAATTTTGGTGAGGGGGTTCCCGATGCAGACAAGATATCACGAATGGCTACCTTTCCCGAGGGAAGCAGTAACGGAGAGCAGCATCATCTTCTCGTGACGGATGCAAAGACTGGTGGACTGCTTGAATTTTCTACGAGGGTGAACAATCCGCAATGGTCTAATGTGAAAACGGATAAGAAGCGAGATCGAATAGAAGCGGATAAGCTTTTGAAAAGACTGACTCCGTCTGGAAGCAATCAAATCCAAATAACGGAGGATGGAAATAAAAGGTACACCTCGATCGTAGCTGATCCTCTCGTGAACGGCATTCCGGTTTATGGGATCAATCAGAGTGTGGAGGACGGGATGTATACGATTCGGATCGATTCATGGACGGGTGCATGGGAACAGGTAAGCATAAACAAACCGGCCAGTGTCAAATACCCGGCCCATTCCCAAGCACTTAAAGAACAAGTGGCCATGACCCGTTTACTGCAAACCTTTCCACTTGAGCTGACCTACATCCACCAGTCGGATTACGAGAAAGACACGATTACATGGAAGCTCGGCTATGACCTTTCGTTTCGTCAGACTCGCTCGCATTGCTTCTGTGGGGGAGAATTTAAAGTAGATGATACATTTTATGTGGATGCGATAACCGGAAAAGTGATCGTAAACGAATAGGACCCTGTATAAGAAAAAGCCGCCTTCTTCGATTTCGAAGAGTTGCGGCTTTTTGTATACGATTCTAGGCAGTTGCTTCGAATCCCGTGATTTGGTTGAGAGCGACTTTCTTATCATCCTTGAGGACGAATTCGACTACTCCGTTTTTCATGCTGACAGCTTTGACCACGCCTGTAAGAGGCGTATTGGTAGTGGTACCGTCCGGATTCGTCTGAGACTGATTGTACGTGATGTTGTAGCCGATCATTTGCGCATAGGCAAGGGAGTTGCCCATTGTTCTGTTTTCAGGTTTCACCGTCATGCCTACGATTTCTTCGGCTTTTACGGTTGATCCATTATCCAGTTGGAATTGTGCGGTACCGTTTTTGGTGGTAAAGCCAGTGATGACGCCATTCAAGATTTCATCAACCTTGGAAACGTCGTGTGTGGTATCTGGATTGCCATCCCGGTCGACTTCCTTGGTTACTTTATAGGAAATCTCTCGACCGATCATTTCCATGTACTTCACGCTGTTGTCGAGCGTATTGCCGGCCAGACCTTGCGATTCCAATCCGGAGACGTCTGCCAGCGGAATCGGTGTCGATTCGCCTGCGATACGGAAGTAGATTTTGCCTTGATCCATGTATACGGCATCAAGTACGCCTTCTTTCTTCTCCGTCTTAGTTTCTCCCGTCATCTCGTCTTTTGTAGTAAGGGAGTACGAAGCAGTACGACCTACCAGCTTTTCATACTTCTCCAAAGTGACCATGCTGTTGTTCGATTGCTCCATCAGCGTGGTCATTTTTGTGATTTTTTCTACCATGGTCAGCATACTTGTTTGCTGGATGAACTGAGAGTTGTCCATTGGGGACATAGGGTCTTGATGTTTTAACTGCTCGAGCATGAGCTTCATAAAGGCATTTTGGTCGAGCTCGGTGGTGAATTCTTTTTTGCCTTTATAGCTCAAATGAGGTTGTATATATGGGTTATTTTTAACGGTTGTTCCGGTATCTGACATGTCAATCCTCCCTGAAGGTGGCGAGTCTATCTGTGCATGTTTGCACTTCCTTCATCTTATATCGGAAAAATTGGAGGAAAGATGAAGACAAACGTTTGTTCGAATTTTGGGCTTAAACTAGCCGGAATTGTGTTATAATGGAAGTAGAAACAGTCATGCTATGAGGAGATGAACGAGGGAATGGAGCGTTTTGAATTGGTATCGGAGTTTCAACCGTCCGGTGACCAGCCGACCGCCATTGCCGAGCTGGTGGCAGGGTTGCAAGCTGGCAAGCGACACCAGACATTGCTGGGGGCAACGGGAACGGGAAAGACTTTTACGGCTGCCCAGGTAATTGCTCAGGTGAACAGGCCAACACTCGTGATGGCACACAACAAAACTCTTGCCGCTCAGCTTTGTGCAGAGTTTAAGGAGTTTTTCCCGAACAACGCGGTGGAATACTTCGTCAGCTACTACGATTACTATCAACCCGAAGCATACATTCCCCAATCGGATACGTTTATTGAAAAAGACTCGAGCATTAACGACGAGATCGACAAGCTCCGTCACTCGGCTACCAGTGCGTTGTTTGAACGCCGAGATGTCATCATTGTTGCCTCCGTCTCCTGCATTTACGGATTGGGTTCGCCTGAAGAGTATCGGGAGTTGCTCTTGTCTTTACGTGTTGGCATGGAAACAGGACGGGACGAGATTTTGCATCGTCTGGTCGATATCCAGTACACACGCAACGACATCAACTTCACGCGCGGTACGTTCCGTGTGCGGGGTGACGTCGTGGAGATTTTCCCTGCCTCAGAGAGTGAGCAGGCGATTCGCGTTGAGTTTTTTGGAGATGAAATAGAGCGGATTACTTCGATTGACGTACTGACCGGCGAGATTTTGGGACAGCGTGATCACATTGCCATCTTCCCTAAATCTCACTATGTGACGCGCGAGGAGAAAATGAAGCTGGCTGTCCAAAGC
The DNA here is from genome assembly GCF_013332495.1 of Brevibacillus sp. HB1.2. Taxonomy (NCBI): domain Bacteria; kingdom Bacillati; phylum Bacillota; class Bacilli; order Caryophanales; family Paenibacillaceae; genus Brevibacillus; species Brevibacillus sp. HB1.2. The sequence goes on from NZ_JABMIU010000005.1 coordinate 453,587, forward strand.
ATCGAGGCCGAGCTGGAAGAAAGACTGAAAGAATTCCGTGACGCGGGAAAGCTCTTGGAAGCACAGCGACTGGAGCAACGTACACGGTATGATATTGAGATGATGATGGAGATGGGCTTTTGCTCCGGTATTGAAAACTACTCGCGCCATCTGACAGGACTGCCTGCCGGGCATGCTCCGTATACCTTGTTGGATTACTTCCCTGAAGATTTTATCGTCATGATGGATGAGTCGCATATGACCTTGCCGCAGGTTCGGGGGATGTATAACGGTGACCGCGCACGGAAGGATGTACTGGTCGATCACGGATTCCGTCTGCCTTCTGCACGCGATAACCGCCCACTCAAGTTCGAGGAGTTTGAAGGAAAGCTGAAACAAGCGATTTACATTTCAGCTACGCCGGGTCCTTATGAGCTGGAGCACAGCCCAGAAATGGTGCAGCAGGTGATTCGTCCGACAGGCTTGATTGACCCAACGGTTACGGTACGTCCGATCAAGGGACAGATTGACGATTTGATTGGCGAAATCCAAGCCACGATTGCGAAAAATGAGCGGATTCTCGTCACGACTCTGACGAAGAAAATGTCTGAGGATTTGACGGACTATCTGAAAGAAATCGGAATCAAGGTCCGCTATCTTCACTCGGATATTAAAACGATTGAGCGGATGCAGATATTACGTTCATTGCGCTTGGGTGAGTTTGACGTGCTAGTCGGAATCAACCTCTTGCGGGAAGGCTTGGACTTGCCGGAAGTATCGCTTGTGGCGATTTTGGATGCAGACAAGGAAGGCTTCCTGCGCAATGAGCGTTCGCTGATTCAGACGATTGGTCGGGCTGCGCGGAACTCAGAGGGACGCGTTATCATGTACGCGGACAAAATGACAGATTCGATGACCTCTGCGATTCGAGAGACAGAACGTCGTCGCTCCATTCAGATGGCTTACAATGAAGAGCACGGCATCACGCCGCAAACCGTGAAAAAGTCCGTCCGCGAAGTGATCGAGGCGACCAAGGTTGCGGAGGAAAAAGCAGATTACTTGCCACATGCAGACTTTAAGAAAATGCCGAAGAAGGATCGCGTGGCTGTTATAGAACGTATGGAAGAAGAAATGAAGGAAGCGGCACGCAACCTCATGTTCGAGCGTGCGGCCGAATTGCGTGATTTGATTCTTGAGCTGAAGGCGGAACTCTAAGGAGAGGTTTTTTTCATGCCATTAGAACATATTGTCGTAAAGGGTGCACGTGCCCACAATCTGAAAAATATTGATGTAGTCATTCCGAGGGACAAATTCGTCGTTCTGACGGGTTTGTCTGGCTCGGGTAAGTCCTCGCTTGCTTTTGACACGATTTACGCAGAGGGACAACGTCGCTATGTCGAGTCTCTGTCGGCATACGCCCGTCAATTTCTCGGGCAGATGGACAAGCCGGACGTGGATTCGATTGAGGGACTTTCCCCTGCGATCTCGATTGACCAGAAAACAACGAGCCGTAACCCTCGCTCCACGGTAGGTACGGTTACGGAAATCTACGACTATTTGCGCCTTTTGTATGCGCGTGTTGGGAGAGCGGTTTGCCCGGAGCATGGCATCGAGATCCAATCTCAGACCATTGAACAAATGGTCGATCGACTATTGGAGTATCCTGAGCGCACGAAAATGCAGATTCTCGCGCCGATGGTACAAGGACGCAAGGGAGAGCACGTCAAGCTGCTCGAGGACATCCGCAAGCAAGGTTTCGTCCGTGTGCGGGTCAATGGTGAAATTACCGATCTGTCTGAAGACATCAAGCTGGAAAAGAACAAGAAGCATAACATTGAGGTTGTCGTTGACCGGATCGTCGTGAAGCCGGATGTACAGGCGCGTCTCGCAGACTCCTTGGAAACGGCACTTCGTTTAGCAGATGGCAAGGTCATCGTCGATGTAATGGAGCAAGAAGAGCTGCTGTTCAGTGAAAAGCATGCTTGCGCGATATGTGGATTCTCCATCGGGGAGCTGGAGCCGCGGATTTTCTCCTTTAACAGCCCGTTTGGTGCTTGTTCGGAGTGTGATGGACTGGGTGTCAAGTTGGAGGTTGACCCAGATATGGTCGTTCCCGATGCGACGAAGACGCTCGATGATGGGGCGATTGGCGCATGGGAGCCGAAGACTTCTACTTACTATCAACAATTGTTGGAATCAGCTTGCCGCCACTTTAACATTCGGATGGATGTGCCATACGAGGAGCTTACGGCAGCGCACCGACAAATCTTGATGTACGGCAGTGAAGGCGAAAAAATTCACTTCCGCTATGAGAACGAGTTCGGGCAAGTGCGTGAGGCGGTCGTACCGTTCGAGGGTGTCGTCATTAATCTGCAACGACGTCATCTGGAGACGAGCTCAGATTACATCCGTGAACAAATCGAAGGCTTCATGAGCCAAAAGGCGTGTCCTGTCTGCAAAGGCCAACGTTTGCGTCAGGAGAGCTTGGCGGTAAAGGTCGGGGAGCGCAGCATTTCCGAGCTGACTACGCTGTCGATTCTCGATGCGCATCAGTTTGTCGGTGGACTGGAACTGACAGAGCGGGAAACGAAGATCGCGAACCTGATCGTAAAAGAAATTAAGGCGCGACTGAACTTCTTGATTGATGTCGGACTGGATTACTTGACGCTGAGCCGTGCGGCGGGAACATTGTCCGGGGGAGAAGCGCAGCGGATTCGACTGGCTACGCAGATCGGCTCTAGTCTGATGGGCGTTCTCTACATTTTGGATGAGCCGAGTATCGGACTACATCAGCGGGATAACGCGCGTCTGATCAAGACGCTGGAGCATATGACCAAGCTGGGGAATACATTGATCGTCGTCGAGCATGACGAAGATACGATGATGGCTTGCGATTATATTATTGATATTGGACCGGGCGCCGGCATACATGGCGGTCAAATTGTCGCGGCAGGAACACCGGATGAAGTCATGAAGGACCCTAACTCCTTGACTGGTGCCTATTTGAGTGGGCGCAAATTCATCCCTGTTCCGATGGAGCGTCGCAAGCCTTCGGACAAATGGATCAAGATTGAGGGTGCGAAGGAAAACAACCTGAAAAACGTCACTGCGAAGCTTCCTTTAGGCGTTTTTGTTGCCGTAACAGGTGTATCTGGTTCAGGAAAAAGTACATTGATCAATGAAATTTTGCAAAAGACACTGGCTCGCGATTTGAATAAGGCAAAGGTGAAGCCAGGGGAGCATCGACGCATCCTGGGACTGGAGCATCTGGATAAGGTGATCGACATCGACCAATCTCCAATTGGACGTACACCGCGTTCCAATCCGGCGACATATACAGGTGTCTTTGATGATATTCGCGACCTGTTTGCTTCCACCAACGAAGCCAAAGTGCGCGGCTATAAAAAAGGTCGCTTCAGCTTTAACGTCAAGGGTGGCCGTTGTGAAGCGTGCAGTGGTGATGGGATCATTAAAATCGAGATGCACTTTTTGCCGGATGTGTATGTGCCTTGCGAAGTTTGCCATGGCAAACGCTACAATCGCGAGACGCTCGATGTAAAATACAAAGGCAAGAACATTGCAGATGTGCTGGAAATGACCATTGAGGATGGCGTAGAGTTTTTCCGCAACCTGCCAAAGATTGAGCGCAAACTACAGACGATTGTAGATGTAGGGCTAGGATACGTAAAGCTTGGGCAGCCTGCTACGACGCTCTCTGGCGGGGAAGCGCAACGCGTCAAGCTCGCTTCTGAACTGTATCGCCGCAGTACAGGACGTACGCTTTACATCCTGGATGAACCGACAACGGGTCTGCATACAGATGACATTGATCGTTTGCTGAAGGTATTGCAACGATTGGTTGAAAACGGTGAGACGGTTCTTGTCATCGAGCACAATCTCGACGTGATCAAAACGGTTGACTACATCGTGGATTTAGGACCAGAGGGCGGTACTCGCGGTGGAGAGATTATCGGAACGGGCACACCTGAAGAAGTGGCCAAACTAGAAGGCTCTTATACGGGTATCTATTTGAAGCCGATTTTGGAACGAGATAGAGAACGGACGAATGCCAAGCTAGAGCAATTCGTTTCGAAGTAATCAAGAGATAGCCTCCCTGATCCAGGGGGGCATCTTTTCTAGGTGGACGTAAAGGGGGAGGAAAAGATGGATTACGTGAAGGATTCTCTTGCCGCACTACCTGCCGATCTGGTGGCAGAAGCACAGAAGCGCTTTGATGGACAAGATCCTGCACACGATTGGCAGCATAATTTGCGTGTGATGGCAATGTGTGAGCGGATTGGTCGCGAGGAAGGGGCAGATATGGAAGTGCTGCGCCTCGCTGCTTTGCTGCATGACATCGGGAGAGCAGAAGAACGGCAAACAGGAGAGTGCCATGCCGAAATCAGCGCAAGACTAGCAGGGGTATGGCTCTCCGAACGCAGTATGACGGAAGAATTTATCTCACGTGTACAGTCTACAATTCTCGCCCATCGTTTTCGCAAAGAACGACCTCCACATACTTTGGAAGAAAAGGTCTTGTTTGATGCCGACAAGCTGGATTCGATTGGGGCTATTGGAGTGGCTCGGGTTTTTGCTTATACTGGGGTTATTGGGCAACCCATACAATCGGATGATCCCAATCAGCATACACCGTATAAGGAATACACTTGGAAGCTGCAGCGCATCAAAGACAAGCTTTTCACCAAGACTGCCCAGAAAATCGCCGAAGACAGGCATCGATTCATGACAACGTTTTTTGAGCAATGGGAATGGGAAGTAACGGGGATTCGTTAATCGTTGCGCAAGACTGTATAGGGGGAATGCACCATGAGCCGCTGGATAATCAAAATGCTTTTAAATGGGGCTGCGCTACTTCTGATCAGCAAGTGGTTCCACTCCATTCATGTAGCGAATTTCACAGTAGCACTATGGGCTACGTTGATATTGGGGATGGTCAACACCGTGATTCGGCCGATTCTCCTGTTTTTTACTTTTCCCTTACAAGTATTGACGATCGGTTTGTTCTGGTTTGTCATTAATGCTGTGACGTTTGCGTTGACAGCCTACTTTATTGATGGATTTGAAGTGGGGCCATGGCCTGACAACATTGGGACTGTCATCGTGGCAGCAGCACTGATGAGTATTTTTGGCTACCTCATTGAAGTTGTGGTAGGGATGAAAAGAGAAAAGAGATAGTATGTTCGAAAAAGCCCCGTATTCTCTCAAACGAGTCGCGGGGTTTTTGCCTAATAAGGATGCTCGGTCTTATTAGGTTGTCGTAAGTACAGAGGTTTCGATACAATAGAGACACAACCATAGGGACGGAAAATCCCATGTGAGGGGGAAGCTTCATGCGTAAGACGAATGTGAGCCATCTAGTGGACCATTTCAATATGACGATCTTGAGCGGGGAAGAGGGCTTGGGGCGTGAGATTACCGTAACGGATTTGAGTCGTCCCGGCCTGCAGTTAGCCGGTTACTATTCGTACTTTGTGGAAGAGCGAATTCAATTGTTCGGCTTGACGGAAATCAACTTTTTTCAGACGCTGACCCCAGAGGAACGGCTGGAACGGATGAATTTTCTCATGCAAAGTCAGGTTCCTTGCTTCTGTGTGACCCGTAATCAGATGGTGCCTGAAGAGATGATTAACGTTTCCAATCGGTTGGGGGTACCTGTACTTCAGTCCCCGCTGGCAACGACGACGCTAGTCGGGAAAGTGACCAACTTCCTGGAGAATCGTCTTGCACCAACGACGACGATTCATGGGGTACTCACAGACATTTATGGCGTCGGCGTTTTGATTATGGGATCGAGCGGGATCGGGAAGAGTGAGGCTGCACTTGAGCTTGTAAAGCGCGGACACCGACTCGTAGCAGATGACGCAGTGGAGATTAAGCAGACACAGGGCGGGCAGCTAAGTGGTAGCGCTCCTGAGCTGATTCAGCATCTCTTGGAAATCCGCGGTGTGGGGATTATCAACATTATGACGATGTTTGGTGCTGGTGCCGTGCGCAATGTGAAAAACATCGAGATGGTTGTTCAGCTAGAGCTGTGGGAGCCACATAAAATGTACGAGCGGTTGGGGCTCGATGAGGAAACATTGAAGATCATGGATACCGAAATTCCGATTATTACCGTTCCTGTTCGACCAGGACGAAACTTGGCAGTCATCATTGAGGTTGCAGCGATGAACTTCCGTCTGAAACGGATGGGTTACAACGCAGCAATGCACTTCACACGCAAACAGTCGAATGCCATTTTAGAAGATGCCGATTCTGACTTGTAGGAGAAAGAGACGCATATGAGGAAGACAACACGTTATCCCGTAAATGGGGTAAATCCGCTTTGGCACATGTATCGAACGGTAAGCTTCTGGAAAGTCATGAAAAATTTCATCGTCATCCAACTCTCCAGATATACGCCGATTGTTTCGTGGAAGAACTGGATGTATCGCACATTTTTGCGTATGGAAGTAGGCCAGCATAGTGCGGTTGCGCTGATGGTGATGATGGATATCATGTTTCCGGAGAAAATCAAGATCGGCAGTAATTGCGTGATCGGGTACAATACGACCATACTTGCGCATGAATATTTAATAGATGAATACCGTTTGGGAGAAGTGATTATTGAGGATGCTGTCCTAGTGGGGGCCAACACTACTATTTTGCCTGGAGTAACGATTGGCAAAGGGGCCATTGTCGCAGCGGGTACGGTTGTTCATAAAGATGTCCCGCCTGGTGCCTTTGTAGGTGGGAACCCCATGCAGCTTATTCGAATGAAAGCTTCAGAGGAAGAAGTCATGTAGCGTCTCTTCCATTGTGTTCAGCCGTCAGGTGCTTATCCTGGCGGTTTTTGTTTTGTGTTAAATTTTCCGACTATTCTTATCTTGGTTGACCTAAGATTCTCGTCGTGGTAATCTTCTTCATAATACTTTAGTTTGTTACCATATTAGCAGAGTAAAGCAAATGCAATGGAGGGAACAAAGATGGCAAAGCCGTTGGGATTCGAAAAGCCGCTCGGGATGCGGGATATACTGCCGGAATCACTGGCGAAACAACGGCACTTGGAGCGGGAGCTGAGGCGGTGTATCGAGAGATGGGGCTATGACGAAATATCCACACCCTCTCTGGAATACTTCGATACGGTAGGAGCAGCAAGTGCAACATTAACAGACCGGATGTTTCGCCTCCTGGATAAACAAGGCCATACCGTAGTCCTGCGTCCAGATATGACAACGCCAATTGCAAGGGTTGTTTCCTCCCTTTATAAAGATGTTGCATTGCCAATTCGGTTGTATTACCAGGCAAATGTGTTTCGGGCACAAGAAAAGGAAGCGGGACGGAATGCAGAGTTTTCTCAAACCGGGATCGAGCTAATCGGAGATGCGTCTGTCGATGCGGATGCAGAAGCCATTGCGCTTGCTGTGTTTTGCTTGCGGGCAGCGGGTGTGGAAACATTCCGCATTGCCATTGGGCATGTTGATTTCGTAGACGGTCTTTTGGAGGAAGAGATTGAGGATGAGCCTATTCGCAATCAATTCCGACAGTTTTTGTACGAACGGGACTTCGTTGGCTTCCGGCAGCTACTCGCGACAGTAGACATCCCTACGGAGGCAAAAAGCCGATTGGAATCCTTATTGCGCCTGCAAGGGGGAAAAGGGAAGATTGAGGTCGCCCGCGAACTGGCAGGCAAGGGAAAGGCAGGGAGGGCAGTCGAGACGATTGCTTCCTTGTGGGAGTCGTTAGAAGCCTACGGAGTGACCGAAGATTTGTTGATTGATTTCAATCTGATCATCAATTTGAACTACTATACAGGCGTTGTTTTCGAAGGGTACGCTGCGGACTTGGGCTCCCCACTATTGGGCGGAGGACGCTACGATCAATTGCTCTCCCAATTTGGGCGTGCTGCACCCGCCACAGGCTTTGCGATCAAGATGGATCGGCTGCTTCAGGTCACTCCTTTGGTAAAAAGGCAAGCACATGCTCGCGTGTTGCTTGTTTACACGGAGGATTGCCGCAGTGCCGCTTTGGCAGAGGCACAGCAATTGCGTGAGGACGGGCTCGTAGTGGTGACACGTCTCGTCTCCAAAATAGATGAGAAACAGGTTGGCCAAGAAGCGGGATTTACCAAGGTCATTTGCATAACACAACAGGGGGAGTAGGAGATGGCACTTACGAAAAACGACCAAAAGCTGACGATCGCCATGCCAAAAGGGCGGATTTTTGAAGAGGCCGTCCACTTCCTCCAGCAGGCTGGTTTGCAGGTTACTGCGGATCTACAAGATTCTCGTAAACTGATCATTCCTGTGAAAAATGCCAAGCTCGAATTCATTATGGCGAAGCCTACCGATGTTCCTACTTATGTCGAATATGGGGTGGCTGACGTTGGCGTGGTTGGCAAGGATGTTTTATTGGAAGAAGAACGAGATGTTTACGAGCTGTTGGATTTGCATATCGGCTATTGTCGCATGATGGTTGCGGGTCTACCAGATTGGAAACCGACGGAAGCGCTGCGTGTTGCGACGAAATATCCGAAGATTGCGTCACGTTATTTTCGTGAGCAGGGACAGCAGGTTGAAGTAATCAAGCTGAATGGTTCCGTAGAGCTTGCACCGATGATTGGACTGGCTGATCGTATTGTGGATATTGTCTCAACAGGTAGGACATTGCGGGAAAATGGCTTGGTCGAACTGGAGAGCATTTGTGAAATTACGACGAGGCTGATTGCCAATCGAGCCAGCTATCGGATGAAAAGTGAAGCGGTGGATGAGATCGCTGGAAAATTTTTAGAGGTCGTTCCTCGCGGGAACTAGAGAAAAAGGGGAGACAGCCATGCGTATCATGTCAGCCAGCCAGTATGACGGGAAACGATCGGTAGACGCAGGGACGAGAGAACAGCAAGAAGCGGTGAAGGCAATCCTCACCTCGGTTCGCCAGCAAGGGGACGAAGCGCTGCGCTATTACACGGAACGATTTGATCGTGTGCTTCTACAAAACTTCCGGGTGAGCGAAGGCGAATTTGCAGAAGCAAGTGAGCTCGTTTCTCCACAAGTAAAGGCAGCATTGAGGGAAGCAGCCGAAAATATTCGGGCGTTTCACGAGCGGCAAGTGCGTCAGTCCTGGTTTACCACCAAAGAGAGTGGCACATTGCTGGGCCAACTGATACGTCCGTTGCAGCGCGCTGGATTGTATGTACCAGGCGGAACGGCTGCTTATCCTTCCAGCGTACTGATGAATGCCATCCCTGCGAAAATCGCAGGTGTTCCAGAAGTCGTCATTACGACACCACCAGGAGCGGATGGGAAAATCAACCCTGCGATACTCGTTGCGGCTCAAATCGCAGGTGTGACCGAGATATACAAGGTAGGTGGGGCACAGGCAATCGCGGCACTGACCTACGGAACGGAGCAAATCAAGGCGGTTGATAAAATCGTCGGGCCTGGCAATATTTTCGTGGCACTGGCAAAGCGAGAAGTATTCGGATTGGTCAGTATCGACATGGTGGCAGGGCCAAGTGAAATTGCGGTGATCGCAGATGAAACGGCCAACCCGCAATACGTTGCGGCAGACCTGCTGTCTCAAGCTGAGCATGATCCGATGTCAGCCGCTATATTGGTTACGACATCAAAATCGTTGGCGGAGCAGGTGTCACAGGAAATCGAGCGACAGCTTGCCGATCTTCCACGCAAATCGATTGCGGAAGCGGCGATACGCGACTACGGCGCTATTTTACTCGTCGACGATTTGGACGAAGGGTTTGCCGTCATCAACCGTATCGCACCTGAGCATTTGGAAATCATGATGGCGGAGCCGTTTGAGTATCTCGGAAAAGTGGAAAATGCAGGTGCGATTTTCCTCGGCCCATACAGCTCAGAGCCAGTCGGCGATTATTTTGCCGGTACCAATCATGTGATTCCTACGAATGGAACGGCGCGATTCTCCTCGCCATTATCCGTGGATGATTTTATCAAGAAGTCGAGTGTTGTTTCCTACAGCAAGCGAGATTTGCGAGACAATGGACATAAAATTGTGGTACTAGCAGAGCAGGAAGGATTGTCTGGGCACGGTCGAGCTATCCTTGCGCGATTGCGAGATTTTGAGACCGAAGAGCAGGAGAGTGAAAAGAGATGAGTGAAGGGAAACAACGTGCAGCACAGATCGAACGCAATACGAATGAGACGCAGATCGCGCTTTCCTTTGGTGTAGACGGCGCGGGTGAGAGCAAGCAAAATTCGGGTGTTCCATTTCTGGATCATATGCTAGACCTGTTTACCCGACACGGACATTTTGACCTGACTGTCAAGGCAAAGGGAGATATCGAAATCGACTATCACCACACGGTGGAGGATATCGGGATTTGTCTTGGGTATGCTCTGCGGGAAGCGTTGGGAGACAAGAAAGGCATCAAGCGTTATGGAAATGCGTTTGTCCCGATGGATGACGCGCTAGCGCAGGTCGTCATTGACATCAGCAACCGTCCTCATCTGGAATATCGCGCTACGTACCCTACGAATATGGTTGGTCAGTTTCCGACGGAGCTGGTACACGAATTTTTATGGAAGCTCGCACTGGAGGCGCGGATCAATCTGCATGTGATCCTGCACTACGGTCACAATACGCATCACATGATCGAGGCGATTTTCAAAGCGCTGGGCCGTGCACTGGATGAAGCGACGACGATCGATCCGCGTGTAAAAGGGGTCCCGTCAACAAAAGGGGTTTTGTAACATGATCGGCATCATCGATTACGGCATGGGGAATTTGTACAGCTTGAGCAAGGCGTTGGAAAGGCTGGGCTATTCGTACGAGTTCGTCTCTCAAGCAGAGCGTCTACAGCAACATAGCGGGTTGATTTTGCCGGGAGTCGGGGCGTTCGGGGATGCTATCGCCAACATACGTGAGCTTGGATTAGAGCAAGCGATCAAGGGATACGTAGTAACAGGTCGTCCAATCTTGGGCATTTGTCTCGGTATGCAGCTCTTATTTGAGAAAAGTGCGGAGCATGGCGAGCATACGGGCTTGGGACTGCTCGGTGGTGAGGTCGTTCGTTTTCGCGGGGATTACAAGGTACCGCACATGGGCTGGAACCAACTGATGATAAAGCAAAAGCAACCGTTACTAAACGGTGTGCAGGATGGCGATTACGTTTATTTTGTCCATTCGTATCATGTCCTGTGCCAGTCTGATGTCTTGCTTGCGACGAGTGACTATCACCAGGAGGTCACGGCCATTGTGAATCGTGACAACGTATATGGTATGCAGTTTCACCCGGAAAAGAGCGGAGAGACAGGAATGCTGCTGCTGCGTAACTTTGCCGTTCAATGCGAGGGGGTTTTGACATGAGCTTTATCGTTTATCCGGCGATCGATATTCGCGGGGGCAAGTGTGTTCGACTTTTCCAAGGAGATTACGGGCAAGAGACAGTGTACGCTGATTCGCCGCTCGCGATGGCGAAGCGCTGGGTAGAACAAGGGGCGTCCTGGGTTCATCTCGTAGATTTGGATGGGGCAAAGGAAGGCAAGCCTGCAAATGCAGCGCTCATCAAAGAGATAGCGCGCTCGATCCCTGTACCCGTGCAGGTTGGAGGCGGTATTCGAACAGAAGAGCAGATCGCGGACTATTTGGAATCAGGTGTCGCGCGAGTGATCGTCGGGACTGCTGCAATCGAAGACGAGCCTTTTACGAAGCGAATTCTTCAAAAATATGGGGACAAAATCGCGATTGGTCTGGACTGCCGGAATGGGCTGGTGGCTACCAGAGGTTGGTTGACCACGACAGATGTGCTAGCGACAGTGCTTGCCAAGCGGTTGGTTACGTATGGTGCCGAGACGTTTATTTACACCGATATCGCCCGTGATGGCACGATGACAGGACCCAATGTAGAAGAAATTGCAGCATTGGCGATGGCTACAGGTAAATCGGTGATCGCCTCGGGAGGCGTCAGCCAACTGGACGACTTGGTGACGCTGGCTGCCCGTGCTTCAAACGGAGTCTCAGGCGCTATTGTTGGCAAAGCACTCTACACGGACGCTTTTACATTGGAAGAAGCGCTCCAGCGTATGGAGGGGCGTGAATCGCATGCTGGCTAAACGAATCATCCCGTGCCTCGATGTAAAAGACGGTCGGGTGGTAAAAGGCGTGCAGTTTGTCGGACTTCGCGATGCAGGAGACCCGGTTGAACTGGCAAAGAAGTATAGCGAAGAGAGAGCAGACGAGCTGATCTTTCTCGACATTTCTGCGTCCCACGAAGGGCGCAAGACGATGGTGGATGTCATCGAAAAAACGGCTGCAAATATTACGATTCCTTTCACGGTTGGTGGTGGCATTAACAGCGTCGACGATATGAAAAGGATATTGCGTGCGGGTGCGGACAAAATCTCGTTGAATACAGCGGCTGTTTTGCGTCCGGAATTGATCCGCGAGGGAGCGACGGTCTTCGGCTCACAATGTATCGTCGTGGCGATCGACGCGAGAAGTGTCGGGGAAGATCGCTGGGAAGTGTATACCCACGGTGGACGGAATGCGACGGGGAGAGACGTCATCTGTTGGGCGCAGGAGGCAGAGGCGCTCGGAGCGGGCGAAATCCTTTTGACCAGCATGGACGGCGATGGAGAAAAGAAAGGCTTTGGACTCGAGTTGACCAAGCGGGTATCAGAAGCGGTCGGAATTCCGGTCATTGCTTCTGGTGGAGCGGGCTCAAGGGAGCATTTTTACGATGTGCTGACGCAAGGAAAGGCAGATGCCGCGCTTGCCGCTTCCATTTTTCACTATGACGAGACGGCGATTCACTCGGTGAAAGAGTATTTGCAAAGCAAAGGAGTTGTCGTACGACCATGACAGGAGCAGAAGCATTTGCAGTGGAAAAATTGCGTTTTGACGAAAAGGGTTTGCTTCCTGTCATCGTGCAGGATGCCGGAAGCAAGACAGTTTTAACGCTTGCCTATATGAATGAAGAATCGCTACAAAAGTCATTAGAGACCAAAGAAACATGGTTTTGGAGCCGTTCCCGACAACAATTGTGGCACAAGGGTGAGACCTCGGGTCATACGCAGCGGATCGTTTCCATGCGGTATGATTGCGACGGAGATGCACTGGTTGTGATGGTCGAGCCGAACGGGCCTGCTTGCCATACGGGAGCTTACAGCTGTTTCTCGCAGGAAGTTCTCACCGATACAGATGAGGAGCCGGTACAAGCAGATCGGTTTGCAATCTTGGGTGAGCTCGAAGAACTGATTGCTGCGCGGGAGGCAGAGCGTCCGGAAGGCTCCTATACTACCTACTTGTTCGAAAAAGGCGTAGACAAAATCCTGAAAAAGGTCGGGGAAGAGGCTGCCGAGGTCATTATTGCAGCGAAAAATCGAAGTCGTGAGGAGCTGCGGTATGAGGCTTCTGATCTGATCTTTCACTTAATGGTTTTGTTACGGGAGCAAAAGCTGCCGCTGGATGAAGTGCTGACGGAGCTTCAGAGGCGTCGTTAACAAATAAAGTAATAACCACCTCTGTTTCCAGAGCGTGGTTTTTTTGTTAGAATAATCGGTATCTTACTGCGAAAGGTGTGGTGACCATGAATAAATTCAAGTTCACTTCAAACCAAAGAGACTCCATTTTCAAACACCAATCGAAGGGTAGGATACCAAATGATCAAAGGGAATTTAGTAGAATTACGGCCAGTTATTGCTGAGGATATGGAGAGACTTTTCCATTGGCGCAACGATGAAGAAGCGGCCAAATGGGCAGCGGGCTCAAGTCTGGTAACCTATAGTTATGTTTCGCTCGACTCACTGAAAGCCATGTATGAGGAAAACGTTCGTGCTTCACGGCTGGATGATAAATTAAAGAGGTTTGTATTCTCTGTCTATACCTTGGACGGAGAGCACATTGGAAATTGTGATTACCGAGATGTGAATCCAATTACGAGGGCCGCAACAATTGGCATTGCGATCATGGCAAAAGAGTATTGGAGCAAAGGCTACGGTACAGATACGTTGCGCCTCCTGCTCGACTTCCTCTTTTCCAAGCTGAACTTGAAGCGGGTGCAGCTGGATACGTGGAGCGGAAATACGCGTGCCATTCGGGCTTATGAAAAATCAGGCTTTGTGATAGAAGGCCGACTGCGCCAAAATGAATATGTAGATGGGCAGTATTATGACACCATTATGATGGGGCTACTAAGTGAAGAGTTTTATCAGCGAGCGAAGGAATAGGTCCCTGTTGTCGAAAATTCATGAGGCACTCAGGATTAGGCTTAAAGCTGGCTAATATTATTTTAATGATGGGCTTGGGAAGCTTGTTTATGACTTTGCTGTTTATGATGATTGCTTCTATCATTTTGGGGATGGATTTCCTGCAAGCTAGCAAGAAAAGAAATGGATATGTCGTTCAAGCTTGAATATAGTAGAGATAATTAATAGAAAGAGCGAGATAGGATTCTCGCTCTTTTTCCTTTCGTATCGCGGTATTTTAGCTGTTGCTCGTTTATCGGTAAAAAAACTTTTAAAAACACTCTTGATTTAGAGTTTTATATGTGATAGATTATTCCTTGTCGCCAAGAACGACGACAAAATACGAGAAAAGAAAACAAGATTCGATAAAAAACTTCTTGACTCGCAAATAACGAACGTGATAAGATATAAAGCGTTCGACAAAAAATGCTCTTTGAAAACTGAACAGCGAAAGCGTTAATGAGTCTATCATTAAATGATTTGCCAGCTTTGAACCAGCAAC